>NZ_AHCD03000034.1 GCF_000238295.3 Pseudoalteromonas rubra | reverse complement strand
GCGCAAAGTAAATGTACTCGCGTTGCTCGCTGTCATTGTACTTTGCACTTAATTCATCCATGAATATCATCGACATTCGTACTTCCATGTACGTCAAACCCTTTGCAGCAATGCAGCGGGTTTTTTGCTATGTGTGATTTAAAAAAGTTGTATAACTACCCGATCACAAAGCCCACACCACCGTCATCCCGTACTTGATGCGGTAACTACTCACACGCGACACAGTGGTATGAATGGCACATCGATCTGACAATCACTGCCAAGCGACGAATTAAGTTATTTTCGCCCTGTGCATCTATGTAACCACATATCAAGGTATCTCTTCTGATGAACAACGCCGAGGTTTTCTTCAGGTTCAGGCTGATGCCGCGCGCGAAAACTTAGCGCCAATTGCGCGAAAACTGCGAAAAATCAATTTTTAAAATAGTTAAACAACTTTTCAAATAATCACACCTCAATCTCACTATACGGTAGGTCCGGCGCTGGGCCTGTGATGCGATCATTCTCGATGTATGCACTCCCACTAACGACACTATCGCCCAGGACTGTGCTCTGTGTTCCATCGCTGTGTTGGACGAGAGTTGTACCATCCGTATTCACCTGGATAACCTTTACAATACTGCGGCGTGTACTGCCCAAGACTGCGCCTAGGCGACTTAATAGATTAGACATTTGCTACCACCCTGATGCTTTGGTTAACAGTAATTGCACCTTGTGTATTGATTGAGGCACTTATGCTGGCACTGTCACAGGTTGCCTTATAAAGAGAATCGGAATATCGAATACCGATCAGCATACCTGGTCTGATGGGTGGTAGTTCAGCTGTTAACTTTGTGCGGATCTCGGATATTTGCTTGTTGCCGCTCCTAGCGAGTTCGCAGGTGCCGCGTTGACGGGCAGCCTGCTTATCCGTTATCAGGGAATCCACCACGTCATGGGCATATTGATCGCCCAACGTCCCCGAGCGCTTGATCTTACACGCCACACCTTGTTGCTCACCGCGTACAAAAACAGCAGTGTGTTCCAGATTAACCGTTTGTCTGGTGTTGTTCTCCAATATGAGTGAGTCATTTAGGATGATGTCACACACTGCGTTGTCTGTGTCCCAGGGTGAGACAGGCCACTCCGGAATTACGGATACCGTTTTTGTTATGCCATCGAAATCTAGAATTCCGCCGACACTTTGCGCTATTCGTAGCAGCGCCCCGGCAGGCGTGAGCCCTCTGTAACTGAATGCGCCTTTGGGGATCGCGTAATCAACCATCTGATTGTCTAAAGACCAACCTGAATTTGTCAGTACGTCGGACATAACACCAGCCAGTGTCTTGGCTGTCGGGTTTGTGTAATTTATTTCGCGCGCATACGGTGCAGATAGCATTGCAAATCGGCCACGTATCGACGCGCTGAAACTGACAGAACCAAATTTACTACTTGTACTTGGTTGCTCGCATATCACCACGTATTCATAGCCATTAATGGTGACTAGCAGTTCCTGGCCTAACGCGCGCTCCATGTCGATTCGGCTGCAAAACTTAATTGACCCAGTTGCAGCAAACTGGCCACGCTCAAACGAGTGGCTGAGTGCAGTGATGAGAATATCCTGATTATCGGATAAACGTTTACAGGTAATTGTAGGTTGCATTATGTATGCCCTTTGTATCTGAGGCTCAATGGGTATTTTTCGGTCGATTGTCGGGAGGTCATCACCCGAACGTACAGTGCCACCTGGAAGCGTCCAGTAGCATGTATGTGAAGGGGGAGAGAAGCGTATTTTTGTTTTTAGGTTTGCGGACTGGTTAACAAAACTGAGCTTCACATACCCGTTTTTCGGGTGTGCTGTGAATCTACAAATGTATGTTGACTGCGATGGGCCGTAGCGCACTAGAGCGCTGGCACCTCTTAATTGTGCAGGTGTCCAGGTGATGTTGGTGTGTATTAGCGTGTACTGGCCTTTACTTATATAAGAATTCGAAACTGTTTGACGCACAGTATCAGCCACAGAATAGGCGCTTATAAAGTATTGCTTTTCCTCAAGGGCTCTTGTGTACGGCGAGGTGCAGTGCTCAGCCATAATCAATGTCTTTGAATAGAATGCAGTGCAAAGCAGCCCTGTATTTATTGCGCTTAGATATTGAGTGTCAAAATGCTGCTCTATACAACGCTGGCGCGCATGATTTGTTTGACAGACTTGTGCAACAGAGCCTGTTGTATTTGTAATTAACTCAGCCTCATGCGCTATGTCACTGATTGCCGCCCATCCGCTCTCAATATAATTGCCTATCAGCGTCAGTTCAAGGTCGCTAACAAATCTGACTTTAACAGCTGAGCGCGGCCCCTGATACCTGGCATTTAAACGCAATACCAATGAAGTCATGATGATAGGTCTGTTACGTCACATTGGATCCCATCCATCACAGCCCCTGAATAATCCAAATTGTCATCGAAGAGCACACAGGTTACAGATGGACCTAAAGAATACTTTACGGGCAGCGTAACGTTGACAAGATAGCCATCAACAGACGCTGAACTCATTGGCTTAACGAAGAAGTGATCCAACATTTCACCAGACTGCCTGTCAAACAATATGACCCTTTCAGCCTTTTTATCCAAATCTAACTCTAATCGAGCCGCGAATGCAGGAATGAGGTTTGGCGCTCCTATGCTGCCTACAAACCCTGTTGCCTCTATGGGTTTCGCCTCAGCCTCAACAAAGACTAAACCAGTCGCAGTGTCCGTTGTGTTTTTATAATAAATCTCGACAGTTACAACATCCGCCCCAGCAACGTAGAAATGCTCAGTCCAATTTCCGTCCGCAACGGAAGCATTTGCACGTGACGCGCCACCTTCTAAATTTTCCCTGAGACGAAACCGGCTTGCGGTCCCTCCATCAGGCGTTACACGGTAAATTTTTCCTGGCTCAACAAGAATTGGGAGAGATGTAGCAACGTTCGCCAGTTCTACAAAAGTAACACTATTACCGGAATAGCTCAGATACCCTGAAGGCTCAGTATTTCCTGAGAACAGGTTGTTAGTCATCCCAAACCTCCGTAGACAGTACCAATTTAGATGCTCTATTTGTTGAAGTGACCCTCAAGACTAGATGTTTTTGTCCACCATAATTGACAAACGAGGGCCAAAATACGTCATTTGGATGCGCGCAAAAAGTACTATAAAGACCTGGAAATGCGCCCCTGCACGCTGGCCTTGTAGCGCTTGCGGTAACGAGCTCTCCGTGACGGTCTTTTGCTGTTTCATGCTCAATGGCTGTCAGCGTTACACCGACGAGATAGTTACTTGAAATTGGGCCCAAATTGTTTTTTGAGTCGCCAGTAACGGGTAGGAAGGATGTGTTTGGTTCGTAAAAGGAAAACTCTCCAGCGGCATCTGTATCGTACACCTTAATCCCTTTCAGACTGCTTCTGGGCATATCGTTCAGATATTCGATATTCCGCCCCACTCGGAGACCAATGCTTGATGATGTTTCAAGGCTCAAATCTTCATCCACAAAAGAACAGACAGCAATAAACTTTCCTGCATCGCTCGTTAGGGCGTTCGACAGGTTGCCAATAAAACAGGAAGCAACATATTTCTGGGATGAAAGTGCATACTGAGCAACATAGCCAAAAAAAACATACACAGCGGTATCTGTGCCTAATATCATCCAGTTGATATTGTGGTCAGGAAAAACTTTGATGCTTTGTTTCCAGCCGCCTCTTACAATATTTGCGCTACTTGTTGCACTTTGCGCTGCCTGGACATAGACACCTTTATTATCATCAAGCCCTGTATTACTGCTAAAAACAGCACACCCACCAGTAGCATTGGAATAACCACACGCGGCTGTTTCATTGAATAGTTTTGTCCAACCTAAACCCGGCTTTGTTCCATAACCCTGGACTAGACATGCATCTAATATGGATATGATTTCACTGTACTTTCCGGTAGAGAACTGGGGGGCACCCTCATCATCCCAACGGTATATACTCACTGATTTTGGCATTACACACTCCCCCAAAACGCAATTGTTGAACTATCTTGTTCGATATTCGAATGGCCGGGTGACACTGACCGTGTGGTCATGACTGGCCTTGCAGCTGATTGGGTGGTGAATAGAAACGCCTCCCCAGGGTTCAAACCATTCCCAATAGCTTCTTTGCGCAGAATGAAATACGGCGATGCCGTAAACGGGTTAATTGGCGCACAGTCTTCGGCAGTGACGCCAGAGTAAATTTTGCCCACATACTCGCCAATTACATCATATCCATCACTGGTAAACACAATGGCCCAGCGCTGACTGATACAACCGATATTGGTGAGCTCAACAGGATATTGGGTTGTGTTAATGCTGTTAGATGCCGGTGTGCCGGAATCCTCGTAATTGTTTTGCCATGCCGCTAGGGTTCTTTCGTCCACGCTTTTGGCTTGCAGGTCCTCCAGCATGTATACACTGGATATGGTCGAGCCCGCTGGGTATGTGCGTTTAATCGGGATGAGTGTTTGCAGTGTGGTTGCGTCTATATCCGCCACCATGGCCAGCTCAGACTGTATGGTGGTAATGATGTAAGGCGGCGAAAACACTGTGATGCCCGGCTTTATAGTTACTGTTCCATTCTGGCGGTCGTAGCTATAGTTGCTATCGTCTGCGGAGTACAGGCTTGCGCCGTTACCATCCAGGATGTCTACCCAGTCAGCGTCAACAATGGCATTGATAACCTGCCCATTACTCAGGTTAGGGTGTGATGTCCGCTCTCGACTCTGAATGCTGACAAGGTTGTTAGCGTGGAATATTGGTACTATGCCATTGCCCGGCAATTTTGAACGGTCAATCCCGCCTGGCGGTGTTGGCACGGGCTCATAGATTAAATCCGCATAATCGTAGCTAACACTATCTGGTAGTACATCAACATTAAATGATAGAGTTACCAAAGAGGTGGCACCCAGTGACCCGGTTATGCCTTCGCCAGTTATGACTCCCTGCGCGTCACATGATGCACTCAGGTCAGTGCCTTGAGTACTTTTACAGCGTATATACAAAGTCTCAGGTATTGCGCTTTGGTCCAGAGCGAACTGTAAGGTTCGAATAGTAATCGGCTTAGTTCGAATAATCGCCCCTAGATTGCGTCCTGCCGCATCAAATTCAATGGGCTCCATTGCGTTGAGTACACCCGTGTCATAGTCAATCGTTGCAACCAGGCGACCGGAGATGATTAGCTCCCCTTTACCGTTGTCTATGATTGTGCCGTAGCTGTCTGGGATTTTAATCCAAACCGTTTTAGGCTCGACTCGTTCACCGGGTCCGAGCGTTAACGTAGAGCCATCTAAAACAAAATCGTGAAACCGGTAAAACTCGGCCGGGAGATAATGCAGGTTGAAGAATTCACCATACTTTATTGGACTACTTAATATGGTTTTATTGGTGATGGTGGTGCCATTTATTACAAACTGATCTTGCGTTAATGTCGCGGTAATGTACTTACGTAAGTCATAATCGTACTTCTGATAAGTACCATAAAAATATGGACGTCCTGAAACCAGATCTGGCACATCAATGCTGATGTTGTAAAGGCGGCCATAACTTTGCTGGCGAACAATTTTATACCCGGATGTTTCAACGGGTGGTTTTACACCTGTGTGGTCGATACGGCGTGATGTAGTTGGAGCCAGGTTCGCGTGTACCCTATCAACTTTAATTTCCTGGCTCTCAGCGGTAATTGCACTAGTTGCAGATGCCAGCCCGTGGAACTTAGCAGCGGCCAACATATCCATCATTCCCGATAATAGGCTGGTATCCTGCAACTGACTGGACTGAACAAGTAAAGTTGTTAAGAGTGGATCAGTCGGTTGGTCACTCAGAAATATCCTGGCATCCTGTAACCGGCTGTCATCACCGGTTGCAACTGCCGGGTAGAGTTTGACTAATTCAAATGCGCTGCGTGCATAGTCTACGTCGCTGATAGAAGTAAATACTTCGTTTAATTTGCCGTTGGTCAGGGGCGTGTTTGTTCGGTGGCCACCGGCATTGGGTTCGTTGCCTAGCCGTTCTGGCAGAAATATTTTAAGGTCAGTTCTTAGCATTATTACACCGTTTTTAGTTTGAGGATTACGTCTTGAAAATGCTCGGACTCGGCGTCAGAGAACAGAGCAACCGGGGTGCCGGTGACTGGTTGCTGGCTGTGGTCCCACATTACCTGGTAATCCGTGCCACGTATGGAGATAGGAAAGTCAGTTAGTGTGCCCTTGGCATGTTCGAAAAGCGCCTTGTATATAGTGGCGCTTTCTAAGTCGCTCTGGAGCGTAATGGGTCGGCCAACGGGGATGGCTGTTTTCTCTGTGTGTGTTGCGCCATTGAGCGCGCGTTCCGACTGCTCCGTAACAGCCAGATAATTAAATTCGTCAGTCCAAACGAACTGCTCTAACAGTGTTCCGTTAATCTCAATCATTGTACTAAGCTCAATTGCTCTAATTCATTCAAAACCTGCTCGGTGACAGTGGCGCTGATTTCTGCCTGGTTGCCTCCTGGTAAAGCGAGGTCGAGTTTGATGGTCTTGCCGCTGTTCTGGTTGGTAAGCAGCTTCACCAGGTTATTAACGGCCGTAGCTAAATCGCCACTGCCAGATGATTGGGTACGGTTAGTCTGGCTGAAGCTCTCTGGAGATTGGTAAATCCGGCTGTAGCGTATTGACGAAGGAGCTTCAACTGATGCGGGCGCAGCATTTTGCGGGGACGCTTGCGGCGTTGTTGAACTTTGGGCCGGAGCTTTGTTTAATGCCTCTTTTTGCTGTTTAATCAGTTCGCCCAGGGCTATACGCTGTTCTTGTTCCAGGTGATTTAGCTGGTTAAATATTTTGTTGTAAATTTCATTGAGCTGATTGCGTGATTTGGCGTTTTTAATATCACGCTCAAAGCGGGCATATTGTTGGTCTCTTAGCTGTGCGCTGTCCCGGCGGGCTTCCTCAGCTTTAACTTCCCGGCTACTGAAGTTATAAGCATTGGGGTTCTGCTCGTTGTAATCAACGATGGTTTCAACCGTTGGCCGGTCGTCTCGATAGCTGCCTGAATTAGACGCACTTGCGGACGACCTGGCGCTGACTTTCCAGTAACTTTCCAGTTCACCTGCGGCCAGGGTCGCACTTTTTCCTACCTCTGTAAGTGCATTTTGTTGGGCGCGTAGGCTATCAACGTGCTGCTGATTAGCTTGGGTTGCGGCTAGGGTTGATTGAGTGCCTTTCTGAGTTGCATTGGTGGCGGCATCCTGGGCGTTTTTCACATCACCCAGCAGATTATTTACGACCTTCAGAACACCATTCACCCGGTCTTGTTTATCCTGGTAATCCTGGGCATTTATCGCACCGGTCTTGTATTGCTGGTTGAGCTGCGCCAATTCCTGCTCTAGCTTGCGCTGTTCAACCATCAGTTCCCTGGCTTTCATGGTTTCCAGCTCTCGCACTTTGGCCAGGTCCGTTTCTTGCTGGATGGCAATGCCTGCCTGCTTATTTAGTGCGGTTTGAGCAGCTTCTTTTTGCTTGGCCGTTGCGGTCGAGCTTTCCAGGATTTTTTTGTTATTCTCCATAGCCGCGCGTGTTTTATTCAGAGCGTTGGTATAACGCTCTACGGCTTCGCTGTTGCCGTCGGTAGCCGGTTTGAGCTGATTGGCTTTTTCAATCAGTTTTTCCAGCTCTTTGGTCAGGCCAAGGGCCGCAGCCGCAGCTTTAACGCTGGCTGGCACAACCTCACCAGTAGCTTCGGCAGCCTTGACTGCCGAATCAGCCCATTTTAAAAATGCAGCCTGTTGCAGCGCTATTGGTTCATTACTTTGCTGGATCAGTTCAAACGCACCCTGTAATTCGGTGGCCGACTTTTTGAGTGCTTCACTGCTTTCCAGGCCCAGCTTTTTATAGGCTTCGCTCAGGTTATTAGATAAATAGGCTTGTCGCTCTAGGCTTTTATTGTGTTCTTCAAATCTGCCCTTTAACTCATCAATGAGGACTATTTGTTGTGAATATTCGTCTCCCGCCTCCTGTAGTGCAGTGCGCGCGGATTCGAGTGATTGTATAAAGCCGTCAACGCCATCACGCACGCCGTTCAGGCTCTGGCTCTGAGACTCCAGCGTCTCAATCACCTTGAGTGCTTCAGGCACGGTAAGCCGTAAAAACTCAGCGCGCTGGCGTTCGGCCTCCGCTGATTGTTGTGCTGCTTCGGCCAGTTCTTGTTGTTTTTTGGCTACACCTTCATAAATGCCCAGCTGCTCATTCCAGGCAATGGTTCCGTTACCCAGGGCCGCTTCAAGCTCTTCCATATTCGTAACCAGTACACCCGTTTTCTCACTGATGGACTGGTATTCCGCTGCCAGTTCTGCGGCTGTCAGCTGCGCGGCGCGTCGGCTTTTTTCTACTTGGGCCTCAATGGTCAGGAGGTTGTTGTACTCAACACCCACATTAACCAGCTCATTTATGAGTGCTGTATAAAGACCACCACGAACAATAAAGCCGAGTGCATTTCTCCATTTAGTGGTTGCGACCGTAGCGGCCTGTGTGGCAACGGTCGCAGACGTAATGGCTGTTTTATATGTGGTGAATGCGCGGGTGGCGGCAACAGCGCCCGACACTACGTTACTGAAATATGAGCCTATCTTTAATGCCAGCCAGGCTTTGGCCACAAAACCGATTTCCTCCCGAAATTCGTAGAGTGTGGTGATGGTGTTTTTGATGACCGTGCCTGCGTTGACGATGGCATCACTGGCTGACTGCGCCCATTCCTGTAATCGGCCGTCAGCGGCCATCTCGGCAAACTGGGTGTTTAATTCTGTGAGCTGCGCTTTGAGCCAGTCCATAGCGCCGGACTGAGCAATCAGATTATAGAATTGCTCAATGTTATCTTTTGCATTGGAAACCTGGCCACTGAACAGGGCCATTTGTGCAGCGGCACTTCCGGCGCTGGTGCGGCCCATTTCGTCGATAAGTTGTTTTATAACGTCACGGCCGAGCTTTCCTGCGCTGGCTAATTTTTGTAGCTCTTCAACGTTTTGACCAGTGACGTTTTGCAGCATATCCCAGACTGGCACACCACGTTCGACCAGCTGGAGGATCTCTTCTCCTTGTAACTTTTGCTTGGCCCAGGCTTGGCCCAGTGCCAGGCTGATCCCCTCGACCTCCTGATAGCCGCCACCCAGTTTTAATGCGCTATCTGTGATGGCCTGTAGCGTGCCATCCATAGGGTCGAGCCCAAACGCCTTTAGTTTCACAAACGCCTGGCTAACTTCGCCCAGTTGCAATGGGGTATTTTTAGTAAATTGCGCAATCCATTTGGTTGCCTGGTCGCCCTGGGAAATACTGCCCATCAGGCCATTCATCTGCACCTGAAGCTTTTCGAATTTGTCGCCAGTTTCGAAAACCGAACGTACGGCCTGGCCAACCTGATCTAACCCAAAATAAGCAGTGGCCAATGCTGCTACTTTGCCCGCCACATTGCTCAAGCTGGCGGCGTGTGCCTGTTGGGCTGCATTTCCCTGGCGTAAGTCCTGAGTGAATTGGTCTACCGACTTACCTGCTTTATTAAACTGGGCACCCAGCTCGCGCTTGGCGACCCTGAGGTTATTAACATCTATGCCGGAGCGTCGCAGCTCCTGCTGTAGCGCCGCATGTTTTGTTGTTTGCCTGGTCAGCTCGTCACGCATCTCAGCCAGCGATTTTTCTGCCTGCTCAACCTTACGACTCAGCTCGTCGGTAGGTTGACTGGCACTTTTAGTTTCGCGCCGAAACTCTTCAAGTGCCTGGGTGGCTGCTGCGGTTGCAATGGCCTGTTGGTCCAGCTCGGTTCTGGATTGTTCAAAACTGCGGATTGCGTCCTGTTGATCACCGAGTTTATCCAACTCGTTGGCTAAATCACCGGCTGTAGCACTGGTTTTTGTTGCTGAGGTGGCGGCGTTATCAAACTGGCTGGCTAGCTGCTCAGTGGCCGGGGCAGCGGCTTCAGCGGTTTGTTCGATATGTCGCAACTCAGTTACGAGCTGTTCGATATTTTGTTTGCCGGTTGCTTCAGCTACAACTCTGAGTGCTAACTGTAGTGTTTTATCTGCCATGCCATTTACTCAGTCTTAAAAGGTTTTTTAAATAGTGAAAAAGGGGCCGAGGCCCCAATGGGAACTATGCGTCTAACTCGGTGTACGTGAACGGGGACGTTTTCCCCTGAGGAAGCTTGGCGGTGCCGGAGAGTCCGCCGCTGACAAATTCACTGGCCGCAAAGTCGATCTCTTTATCAGGCATCATTGAAGCATCGAAAATCTCCAGCTCGATGGCTTTGCCATTTGCCAGGTTTGTGCCTTCACCAAAAATACGGGCCCGGACCTGCGATTCCATGCCGCCTTCAATGGTTTTGCCGCTTCGGGCGTTGTGCTGGTAGGTCACTGTAATGCTGCCACCGGCTGCCACTGCACCACCTTCAACTGAACGGATCATGCCGAGTGCATAATTGACTTCAAAATCGGCCCCGAGTGCCAGCTGTGTGGCACCTTGCTTTACAACTAATCCATCGGTGGCCAGGTTCTTATGGCCCAGTTCCAGCCAGCCTTGGTTCGCGGGTAAGGTTTTGGCTTCATCTGTTACGGTGCCGCTGCCTTCGTTTAGCGCCGTCACTTTACCCATAAGTGCCAGAGCCAGCAGCTCGGCTGGCTGGTCGTCAAACTCGCACGCGACTTCCGCAGGTTTAGCGATTTTCACATCATCCAGTGCTTGCCCGTAGCTCTGCTTTTTCTTTGATGTTCTGGTAACGGTATCTGCATCCGTTTTTACTGTTAGTTTGGTCATGTTGATAGGGCCAAAAATACCCAGGCTCTGGCCTTGTGAATTTAATCGGTCAATAAAGAAATTGCCCGCTACTAATAAGCCACTCATTACAGTGCTCCTTTAAATCTCATTTGACAGGTAAAGGCCAGCGGATAAAACGCATGGCCACTTGTGTATCTCGGTTTGATTGGGGTGTTTACGCGTTGCCAGGGACCAGCTGGGCCGGTCATTTTGCCTGCCACCGCGCGAATGGTTGCCGCCAGGTTCTGGCCAGCAGATTTACTGCCTTTGCGTTCGGCTAGGATGACCAGCCAAGTTTGCTTTAGCTGAACATTTGCACCAGCATGGGCCGTTTCCGCCAGTTGGTCGCCGTAATAGACATAGAACAGGCACGGTGTGTGTGCGGGTTTGTCTATCTCTGCCAGGTCATTCACATGCTGCACATGTCGAATGTCTTCCACCGCGCTTAGTGCTGTGTCCAGCAATGGGCCCGCTGCCAGGTAGTCCTGGTCAATCTCGAACATCAGATGAACCCCGTTGACTTGTTGCGCGCGAATACGCTACCCGCCGACTCGATATGTGCTGTGTCGTTGGTTGTAGCTTTGTCGCCCTGGCTATCAATTCCCAAAGACACTTTGCCCTGGTTAACGGACTGCAAGAACTTGATGGCGTCCTGGTAACGCTGCTGAATGTGCTCCGGTGCGCCATCACCACTTAAAAAGTAGCGAGCGATATCGCAACATACTCTTACCAGTGCCGTAGGCACTGTGCTCAGCGGGAGCGTATAGCGGCCAGACAGGTAGGCATTTATTTCAGCGCTGGCGTCTACTAGCGACTGAGTTAATACCACCATATCAACTTCACCTGGTGCGCTGTTCTCACGTTCGGTCAGTAGGATTAAATCCTGGTCGTTAAACCGAGTTTTCATATCGTCGGCGGTTGCGTACATGCGTATTACTCCGCGCTTACAATATGGGCTTGATACCAGGACCAGGCATCATCACGCTGCTGAGCAGTCGGCTTTTGCTCACCGTCAACGCCATCCACTTCAAACGCTAATTCATCCAAAGTGGGCTTTTTGGATGGCTTTAGCTCGTGGATAGCAGCAATGATGTGAGCCAGTTCGTCAGGGGCGTTGCTCAGGTCCAGTTTTATAGTGCTGCCCATACTTCCTGGCTCCAGGTGTGGTGTCGCATTTGCACCTTCATCCGCCGACACAATTTGCACCGTGAGGCGTGAGTCTGCTTTAAGTGCTTCAAGCTGTGACTCTGTGACCTGGTGTTTGTTCTCTCCTCGCGTGAGGGTAATGCCAGCGCGGCGATAGCCATCCGGTTGCTGAGAGACGATACACACATGCTGAATAGGTTGATTAGCCATTTCATTTTCCGTCCTGTTGAGTAATGACCCGTGCCGGGCCATGGGGTTTATAGGTAGTCAGCCACCAATAATTCGAGGCGACCTTTGAGTTCGTTGGAGCTATTGGAATCTAACTCGCGTTCTAGCATCCGTGTGGCTTGCTTTTCCATACCTGCTGGAACCACAAGCAATGTGGGTTTAATACCCAGCTTTCTGCCACCATCCGCTTTAAACTCACGCATTTTGCTGATGCTGTCCCACAGGTTGTCAGGAGTTAATGCCCGTTTGTTGGCATACGCCATTTGCCAGAACCCGAAACCGGCAGCATCGCGACAGTCAACGCCATAACGAAACTGTTTACTCATAAAGACGGCTTCATCATCGACCTTGTTCATGGATACGAGCTGGGGCTTTTTACGTTCCTGAAAGATGATCGGCTTGATGGCTTTTGATGTATCCAGAACAAACCATGGCTCACCTGTATAGCCTGGATCTTCGGTCATGTTTGCTACTGAAGTGATTGTTCCGGTGCCATCTGCTTTTTCTGCGACGGGGTGATCTGTATCAAAATAATTTTGGCCGTCATAACATAGATTGGAGAATCCCAATGGCAATAGAGGGAAGCAAGACTCATCCGGATGGATCGCAGCCGCAGAACCCATTTCTTTAAAAATTGGTGCGTAGATACCGAGTTCATCGTCTTCGATGTCGTTTTTGTCTACCCCTACCGTGGATTCATAATCCTCATTAATGATCGTATAGGCATGCGCCTTCATATTCTCAATCGTACGCGGGCCAACCCACTTTTTGAGGCTTGGGAATTTCCCCAGCCACCCATAGGTGTTGGATTTAGTTGTTGATGTAATGACAGTCGCTATCTTCATGTATTGTGGGTCAGCTTCCGACTTACCATCTTCAAAGTTCTTTTTGAAGCCGGTAAACAGTGATGTAATAAGTGCAGGAGTAACAATGGCCATTATTGGTCATCCTCTTTCAATTTTGCGTAATCTTTGTAGCTGATACCGAGTTGGTCAGCTGCGTATTTGTCTTCGGTGCTCAAAGCTGCAACCCCCGTTTTTTTACCGTCAGGCAATTTGATCTGAGTGGTTTGCTGAGTGGTCAATGCGGCAATGGGTGAGCGGGCGTCCAGGATGGTGTTAAGGGCTGCAAGCCCTTGCTGATCACCCAGCTGCTTGAGGTAATCCACTTCCGCTTCTATCACCCGGCCATCTGCTTTGGCTTTATCGATCGTACTTTCGATACTGACTCCCTGATGCTGTGTGTTTAGCGCCGCAAAGTTAGTCAGCAAGGCGTTGTATGTTTCGACAGGCACAAATTTTGAGAGATCAACCGCTGCCGGTTTCGCTGCCTGAGCCTGCTGAAGCTGTGTGTTCAGGGCTGCAATTTGCGTGTCTTTTTCTGCGGCTTTTGATGACTGCTGCTGGAGTGTTTCTATCTTGCTCGTGCCTTGGGCAATGTGGTCACCGGTAACATCACCGTCCACAGTAATTCCCAGCGCCTTGAGTAGCTTTTGCGCTTCATTCATTGTTGGTGCTCCTAAGAGTGTATTTAGATGGGTGTTTAAAACGGCTACCTCGTCCATACCCAACACGGCTGGGTCATTGGTTAAGGCAACATGTAGCAAAGCGATGGGGCGGCCAGTCTCGCTGTCATATACAAACACCGGGCTGACATAGCGATATTCTTTGTCTAGTAGCTGTTTATATGCGGCGGGTGTCCAGCGTACATTCAGTGCGTATACGCCTTCATCAGGTACATATTCAAGGCCATCGGAGCCGAACCAGCCTGATGCCGGGGCGGGCTTACCATTTTGCGCTTTGAACATGGTTTGGTGGTCGTAGTCGAACAAATAATCATTTGGGCGCAGTGATGCGGAGTGTGTCAGGTAGCCAAAGGCGGTTTCGTCCATCAACCATTTTCCGCCTGGCACATCGTGCGGGCGGCCATCCTGACTAGAGAACTGGCCATCAGGGATGATTAATACACGAGGGCTAATACCATCCGCACCTGGTGTACTAACCAGGCTGCAAACAGCTAACCCTAGGTTTTTATTGTCAAGGTTGGGGTATGGCATACATACTGGCACGCTTCATTAAACTTGATGCCAGTATGTCGGTTGGGTCTGAGGGAGTATTTTAAACTAGATTAATAAAAGAGTTACGTAACTTGGCTGCCAGAGTTTATATTCAAAATCTCAGATGTATATGAATCAACTAAGATGCTAGCAATTTTTCCTTTTTTTTCATTAAGGATCCTGAGAGTGTTTTCATCGCTATACATTTTGAAGTAAACCAACTCCTGATAACACATAACATCCAATTGAGTGTAGTAGTACTGGACAGTATGATGTGAAACAATACCCAGTTGGTGGATTTTAGTTAAACAGTCAGTCATGTTTATGAATATGATTGGTAATTCAGAGTAGGAACTCCTTAAACCTTCATAGTCACTTTCGGTAAATATAAGCTTATAGAAACCCATTTTATCTTGAGGTCTACAGCTCTGAAGCGATTGCAATCCATCTTGACGCCCACTAGGCCTTATAGGTCGCGAGTAGAGTTTTTCTAGATGATTGAAGTAACCATCTAAAGTTCCTATAAGTTCTGATGAAGATTCAATTTTCGCCAGCTTTTTGGCTTCGGTGCTTTTTTGTAATTGTGATGCTTCTAATTCATCACGAGCATTCTTTTCCCTCTCTTTAGATAGTCTAAGCTGCTCCTGCGCTACTTGCAGGTTAGCCCGGCTCTCTTCAAGCTGTAGCTGTGCAATTTCTACTTGGTCTTTATGCGCTTCTGTTGCCGCTGCTATTTCTCTGGTGGTCGCACGAAGCTCTTTTATTTGAACGCGCAAAGATATTACCAATAGCAGGACGGTGCTGAAGGCTAGTATTGGGTTCAGGATCCCGCCAAAGAAATCACCCATCACACCAAAATCACCTCTTAACTTGCTAATAGATGCTTCGTCAATTGGAGGGGCGTATGGGAAGAAGTTAGTAAAGCGGAACGCGTAGTATAGGCATAGCCCAGCAAAAACTAGCGCGCAAAACACGGCTATACCAACCATGAAGTACTTTTCAAGTTTTGATTCTGATGTGTCTGTTGTCATAGTGAAACCCTGTGAGATGACGGATTAGCTTTGGCGTAACGCAATATAAGCGCTCGCTTTCTCATATAGTGATAAGTAGTGCGGTTTCTGTTTAGAGGTATTGTACCACCCATATAACAGAAACTGGCACCCAACAATATCTTTGAACTGACCTTCTTCTGCTGGGCTGATAGCGTACCGTTTCATCAGTACCTGGAATATTTTTTTGTCGATTGGTATGGATAGCTCGTCCTTGCTGTGGCCAATATTAAGCCAAACCGTCCCTCCTTCATCTATCGCATCTACAATCATACCGTAGTAAAAGGCAGGGGGCCTGTTATGGTTAAGATTGTTAACAACTCGGCTGGCATGGAAAAAAACTTCAGACATAGTTTGCAACTTGCCAAAGACTTTTATCTTGTTTGCTTCTTTCAGAAAGTCTGGGTTATCAAATACCGCGCGCAACATTGTGCTTAAGCGCCGTGACCATTCGCTCTTACCAACAGAGCCGGACTCACCAAATTTTCTGTAATTGCCCCTTAGTCTTGGAGGGATATCATCTGTATCTATTGGTTTATTAGGTTTAATTTCTCCATCTGTAGTGCCAAAGTTGAAATCAATTACGAATATATTTTCTTCATTACGTAACTCGTCAACTGGGCGTGGCTTATCTCCATCAATTCGTTCCACTTCATTACTTTTCTCAGGGCACGTTTTGCCGTTTACCAGTTGGTGTATCGACCTGAAATGAGGAGAGCTCCCATTTTTACCTCTGGATACAAAGCCAGCTTGTACGAAACATCCAGGGCAAAACAAGTAGCCTTTCATTGCTGCTAACTTTGATGGCTGAAGGTTTTCCAACTTTGTGGCAGAGAAGGTATTGCCAATATCATTCTTGGGTGTACATGAGGGAGAGTAAATTACATTATTCATTTTGGGTCCTTGAACTATGTCTTAGTTCTTAGATTACAAATGGTGTGAGTGATATTGCAATTAAAAAGCAACTTAAAGTTGATCTATGTGGGTTAGAAACGTTTCGAAACGGGTTTAAAGCGCTTATCTGCTGTTGTAACACCCAACGGTAGCCACTGAGATGCTCAAAGCGCGTCACAGGGCGCTGACGGCGTTTTTAGTTTTCGAGCAAAAATGACTCCAGCACTGCGAGAATGTCGCCTTCATCTTCCTGGCTTACGCCCAGGTATTCACGTTGGGGAATAGCGGCCGGTCCTGGAGCCATGTCGGGCAGGCCACCGAAGTTGTGGATGGCGGCATAAGGTTTGTTACTGCCAATCTCTGCCCAGAGTTTGCCACTGTCTGCGGCAATGCTGGCAGCCAGGCCGCCCGCGCTGACCTGGAGCATTTGACCGCCAACGCGTTTGGGGTTGTTCTTCAGATAGTTTTCACTGAGGGTGGGCCAAGGCTCGCCGGTTACTGGGCTGCGCTCTTCAGCAAACGCGTCTTCTGCTGCACCCTCCATGATTGCGGCTATTTCGTTCATGGGGTCGCTCAGGTCGTTAAACTTGTCGGCTATCTCGGCCAGTACCTGGGCGGCGTTGCCCTGGGTTAATACAGATATTTTTGACATGCTCACCTCATGGTCTAGGGTTTAATGGATGCCTTGGCATCATCCCTTGATATGGCCAGCGTTATGCTGGCTTTTTTATTCTGGCTGATTAATAATCAGTATTGGTGGTAGTGTTTCCAACGGGTAACGGTTGTATGCGATGCGTACATGATGTGAGTTCGAGTCTCACCCTACCGCCAAACCTGATAAAGACCACCCGCAATTCCTTGCTCAATCGCGAAACTTGGTACTTTAAACACATTGATAAAAGTATCCTGGTCATTGTCAAAGCGTACAACAACCTTAATGGACTGTGTGCCCTGGTTAACTATGTACAACACCTCACGCTTTGCTGGCTCCCACAATACCTGAGTTGCCTGGTCATTAATCCAGTCGCTAAGTCGCTGGTATTCTTCTAGGTTGAGTGCTGTATTACTTGCCAAATGTTTTTCACTGTGCGCGTGTGCGAGTGCCCGTTCAGAGAGTACTAATACACGAGCAGGATCTATGTTCTGGTCCAACAGTTGTTGGTTAATCCGATCATCTAAAAATGAAAGCACGGTCTTGTGCTGTGGTCGGGGGCCATTTGCACGCAGTCCCTCGATGTCGTTAGCCTGGCGTGCTGTATGATAGCGGTTTACGCGCTCGATGCTTCGGCTTACCCAGCCTTCAAACGCCTTGTGCCTGGCATCACTATTATTCAACGCCTGGATAGTTTCAGCTCTAAGCTCCGCATCTTCGACTTTCCCCAGCTTTTGAGCAACAGCCATATCTGTACCGAAGGTGCTTTGACCAGGTGAATAGGCCCAGCCTAAATCTGGTGTCATCACGTCACCATCGGGCAGATTTACGCGGGCGTGCGGTACGTTCTTAACCTCGCCAGATTCGCGGCTGGTAATCTCGGCTACAAACGGCTGCACATAGTTGCTGCCATCTTCGACGGTCAAACCGCGCGCTTTAACTTGTGCCTCTGTCAGTGCCCGAACGCGACAACGACAACCCCAGCCGTTGGGTGGGAATATGGTTTGCCAGATAGGATCGTCATATCTAAACACCCGGCCATTGAGGCGTGTATGCTCTGGCCGTGTTTGCCCGTCGTCAATGGCCACATACTGCCAGTACGGGTGGGTTTTGGCGCGGGCCAGCAGGCGGCGATAGCGCCCGGCCATGTAGGCGGTTTGTACATTGGTGCGGTAAATGGTGTTCAATCTGTAGGGGCTGCCCAGTTGAACATCATCGCCTTGATCGTTTTTGGTTTTGCCCCACCAACCGAGCTTTTGCAGCTCAGGGGTTAACTCATCTCGAAACTGCTTAGGCGTCAGGCCACCCGCTATAGCGGCATCCACCTTTTTCCGGATCGCTTCTAATACATCCATAGAGCTGGCACGGGCTACGGTAAAAGCTCGTGCGTGTGCATCCAACAGCATATCGTGCCATTCGTCCGAAATTTGATAACCCTTAGAACGAAAATAGGCAACGGCATCCGCTGGTGATTTGTCGAATGCGATAGATAATGACGCGCGCTTACTCATTGATCATGCCCCACAGTTCGCTGACAAAAAACAGCCTGGTTAACATCTCGGTCAGGCTGTCCTGGTCCAGTGTGGGGTATAGCTCTGCCAGCTCAATGGCGGCCAGTTCCTCGCTCTGGTTGAGTTTATCCAGGAGCGGCTGAAGCGTAGCCTTGTATTCCTCGCGCATATTGCCACTGGTGATGGCATCCAGTGCAGTGTCCAGCTCTTGTTGCGCGGTGCGGTCTTTAAATGCTGTGGTGAGTGCTGCGACTGATGTACTCAGGGCCGCTGCTGGTAACCCGGCAGGCTGAGCTGACACCGGGCGTAGAATAGGCTCATCTTTGTCTGGCACCGGGATTTGAAGCTTATCGTTCGCCCAGTTCTCTGGGATTTTTACACCTGTTTCAACCAGCACCTGAATTGCGGGAGCCAGCTTGGCAATGTCTTCAGACTCCGTAGTCTCAAGTACCACTCTGGGCATGCGTCTGTTGCCGGAGTAGCTTTTGCTGCTCAGTGCGTGCATGGGGTATAGCACATCGCGTGTGAGCGTTTGTTCCAGCTGCCGGGCATCAGATTCAGTCAAATCCTTACGGGCCTCCATGTGAATGTTACCCAGCGCATTGGTGCTGGACTTGCCATCTGCCTGGCTGGTGAGCGTACCACCTAAAATGGCTTTACTCTGGCTCTGCTCACACCAGCGTATCATGGCCTCAAATGGATCAGACTGGCCCTGGGCCGCGTTCTGAAATTCTATGTCCATACCTCTGGGGATGATCCCGCCTGCATTGTGCCCAATCGACAGCACCGCCTTTAGCAGAGTGTTTTTTTCATCCTGACTTGCGCCGCTGGGGTACTTACCCAGTCGTAATGGTAAGCCGTAAATTTCTAGGAACTCAGCCAAATCCCTGATTGAGTAGTTCTTAAATAGAAATGGCCATGCCAGTACCGTGGCGAGTCCGGCCCTGTGTACATAGCCCGACTTAGAACGGTGCTTATGTAATGCCCAGCCAAACGCGTTCAGGGCTTCACCGTCTTGCGTGCCGTTGTTAAGGCGTAGGTTATTGTGATCACCATGAGGGGTGGTAAACACGTTCTGATCAATGAATTCATAGCCAGTGATCACATGTTGCGATTCAATATATTCCCACTGCAGTTCTGTTGCGGCAAACCCTTTTAAAATTCCGTCGCTTAGGTCGTAAATAAGATCAGTAAACCAGGTGGCGTCTTCTAAAATCTCGCTCAGGCGGTCAGCATCTTGTTCTTCTGCCTTGCTCGGGTTCCTGGGAGGCTTAACCTGCCAGTTAAGGCCAAGTAGCGCCCGGCGGCGTTTGCCAATCTCACACAATAAGTGTGCGTCTTTGTCTTCCATGTCTTTGGCTAGGTCTGCCATGGCCGCTAAGTTACCTTGCT
Source organism: Pseudoalteromonas rubra (assembly GCF_000238295.3). Lineage (NCBI taxonomy): Bacteria > Pseudomonadati > Pseudomonadota > Gammaproteobacteria > Alteromonadales > Pseudoalteromonadaceae > Pseudoalteromonas > Pseudoalteromonas rubra. Next base: position 352,460 of record NZ_AHCD03000034.1, on the reverse strand, counting down.
CACTTTCGGCCAAAAGGGTCGCGAGTTTGGCTGGGGTTAAGCCCTGGCTTGGGTGTGTTGCATACTGCTTAAGCAACATGCCAATCTGGCTGTTATCCTCAATCTGTGAGCCTTCAAGGCGCTCAAGTGTTAGCGGATCGCCGTTTATATCAACTATGGCCATACATACTCCTACCAGCAGCCAGCGCCCTGGTATGCACCAAGGTCGTCGTAAATTGAATCGTTGTTTGAACTGTGTTTGTCGGGCAGCGGGGTAAACTCAATTGCGCTGCCTTCCATCCAGGCGGCACGAATGGCCATAGCCAGACCCACAGCAAAGTCACCGTGTCTTTGCCTGCCATCGCTGCCCTTATCGCTGCCTTTATCAATTTTTGGCGTGCCGTTGCGAACAGAGATCTTTTGCAGATCGTCCAGTACGTCCTGGTGTTTAGGGATGGTGATATTGCGGTCTTCAAACTCTGCTTTAAGTTTTGGCATCCACTCGCGATACCAGGGTTCATTCAGCATCACCTGGTCGACCATTTCGGTGCCAAAGTGCAGTGCTGCTGCTTCCGCGAGATACCCGCCATTACCGGTGGCGTCAAACGCCAGCCCCTGAAGGCGGGGCAATCTGGTGGTCAGGTGCAGCATCACAGCCCGCTGCATGTCGTAAGTCAGGTTGGTCAGTTCAACTAAAAATGGCACACGTTTCGACAGGTCTCGGGATATTTCAAGCGGTACGAATACGGTTAAGTCTCCTCGGCGGGCAAAGTCTTCACCAAAGCTATGGTTCAGGCTGGTATCCAGCTTCGTTAGCAAGGGGTCTAACTGTTCCTGGCAAAATGCATCTATTTCTGCGCGTTGTGCCAGTTCGCTCCTGGACATAAAGTCGTCTGCGGCAATGTAGCACACAATGGGTATGTCTTTGCTCATGGCCATTTCAATCAGTGCGCGGGGCACGTAGTTACCGCCACCTTGTTTGGGCTCACAAAAATACTCTTCTCGTGCATCCGCTTCGCTGGCCGTGTCATTCAGTAAATCCTCAATCCACTGGTCTTCCTGTTCCTGGCTCCAGGGCTTTTTCTTAATCTGGCAAATACGCTGGTAAAGACCTTCGCGGCAGGCATCTAAAATAGTGATGGTGTGTACGGAGTAGCGTTTTTTGCCAGCGCGGCTGTCTTTAATGAGTTCATTGAATAAATTGTCTACGCCATTATGCGTTGAGATCAGCCTTACTTTAGACCCCCACATAGTCAGTGCTAGGGCTGCTTTTAGCACCTCGGCTAAGCGCTCGTGAAACGCCGCCTCGTCAATGGTCACATTGCCTTGCATACCCCGTAAGTTCGAAGGGTTTGAACTTAGCGCCTGGATCTTAAACCCCGATCTGAAGTAAATAACGAACGTCAAGATCTCCTTGTCTTCATCTCTCAGCACTTCTTCACTGACCTGAGATGCGGCCTTGTTAAATGACTTGGCCCACATGGCTGCTGCGTCAATAAACTCTCTTGCCATCTCTTTGTTAGAACCCACATAAAAGTGGTTACAGCCGTTGTCACTGCGGGCCGTAGCTGCGCATAAAACCGCATCGGCAGCCTCTGCCCAGGTCAAACCGGTCCGCCTGCTTTTCTCCGCTATTTTGAGCACCGATTCATCGGCAATCCATCGCTTCTGGTATCCCAGTAAAACTTCGTCAGGATTGAATAAAGACAGCTCAGCGGATACCTGTTCAACCATGCTATTTGTTTGCATCACTAGACAATCCCCAAAATTGACTTCTTGATTTCAGATACTGATTCCGCCGTCATACCGGCCTTAACCGCCGATTCTTCAGCTTTGGCCGCAGCCTCTTCAGCAAATGCTTTGCGGATCTCCTGTTCGCGCTTGTGATTGCGATCCGCGGCAGATTCGAGCCTTTGGACAGCCAACATGGCTTCTTTGATGGTGTCCAGGTCAACCGCAGCATCAGACTCAGGGTTCAACATTTGCTGCTGCATTGCTTTAAAAAGCTGAGTCCTGGCCATTTCAAGTATCAGCTTGGTTACTTCGCCGGTTGGCTTGTCTCCCAGCTCTGCGGTTAGTGCAACCGTTGCAGCGCGTGTCTCGCGCAAGTGCTTTGCAATGGCCTCATGTTTTTGTGCATGCCTGCTCAGGCCCGATCGGCTGATTGTCGCTTCTTCATCTAATCCAGCTTCCAGAATAAGGCCGTTAATAGCAATTAAGATATCAGCCTGACTATTGCCGCTGTCGCGTAGCATTTCATCCAGCTTCTTTTTGATTTCGTCCGGTAACTCATCAATTTTGCTGGGCTTACCCCTGCGTACAGTCTCCGTCATGGGTGGCTCCGGGGGCCGGGACGTTTGATGCCAGGAACAACGCTCACACCTTCGGCAACATCAATGCCTGAACGTGTGATTTTGGCAATCCAAGTGTTTTCAGTGAGTCTTTCCAAAGAGACATAGCCATTTTGCTCAAGCCAGTTAAGCAACGTCTTCAACTGGTCCTGGCTACAGCCCAAAGCAAACTGAGCTAATACGTCAGATAACATGCTGGTATTGGCTCCGTAGTCCGGGGACTCATTCAGAGCAATGAGAATGGTTAGCCGCTGATGTTCGGCTTGTACTTGTGCAATTGGCATGATGTTAGTCCTCAGGCTCTTTAACGTGAATGGGCAAGGTGCCAAGCAAAGTAAGCGCTAAACTAACACCGGCTTTGAAAGCACCTGTTTCTCTGGCGGTTGTCAGTTCGATATCACCAATTTGAATGCTTGTGCTTTTTGGTGATTGAACAACCGTGTTTAGCTGGTCTACACGGCTGGCATGCCACTCCTGTAGCTGATAAATAACTTTCGTCGCGTCGTAATCCATGCGCCCGGTTTCGGTTGGTGTTAAATCCAAATTCAGATCATTCGGCATTTCTGGTTCCTCGTAGTTCGTTTTCCATTAGTAAATCGGTAACTCGTTTAAGGTCACCAAGTTGTGGAGATAGCGCGTCGATTTTGCCGCCCACTTCCAGTAAACTTTTTTCTAGTCCGTGAAAGTCCTCAACGCTGGGCATATCTTCAACGCGACGTTCTACGGCGCTTATCCGTTGCTCAAGTTCATCGTGCTTTACTCGACTCACGAACGTTGCTCTTAACCAGGCTATGGAACCTGCGCCTACGATAACCACACCAGCGGCGACCATTTGCTTCCACCATTCAATTAAAAATTCCATCAGGATTTCCTATAGTGTCTGGCTTGGGCTTCTTGCCTGGTCTGGCAGTCAATGCACAATTTGCAGCGGTGGATGGCTGCTCGGCGCTCAGGTGGAATTTCTGCGCCGCATTCCAGGCAGTGCAGAAAGTCCAAATCCTCTCCCACAAAGTGAGCTCGGTTTTCGTTGAGGGCGCGTTCTAATTCCTGATCACGGATCACTTGTGCTTTATCAGCTATGTCCATGCTCTGGTCCTCCATATGCACGGCTAGTTAGTGTGCTAAGGTAATCGCTGGCCAGTGTGGTAAAGCAGCGTTCAGTTACCTGGGCCAGGCGATTGAACCAGCCGTTTAGATTGATCCGTTGCGTCGGGTCATCCTGGCAAATGCCGAAGTACAACCGGCTGCGCTCTGCCAGTAGTCCAGTGATAAGCTGGCTTGGCATTTTTCCCAGTACAGCTTTTAAGGTCAGTGAGCCAAATAGGCCATCAATAGCTGCGCTTACAGTGCCTTGTACCATACGGGTCATACCATCAACACCATGCTGAACTGCACCGTCCAGCAGCATTAATGCCAGTCCTGTGGGCACATGGTCGCATTGCATCGGCTCCCAGTAATCTCGGTAATAAAGGCGCACTGCTTTGGTTAGATCCAGGTTTCGTATGTCCAGGCGAGGATAGGCTTTTTGGCTAATTCCATATTTAGTAAGGCCACCACGATCACTGGCATGGTTGTTCAGACCTCCGTCACGACGAAAAGCCCCTTCGTGGTGCAAAATAGTCAGTATGCAGTCTGTGAACTTAGGTGAGTAGTTTGATAAAGCGGCGGCTACGTCTGGCTGCTGCTTTACTTTTTCAAGGTTAGGAAATTGCATTGTGCACTCCGGCAAACAAGGTGTTTGTGACAGAGTGCCCCGAGGCTAGTTGGATGTATTTTAAACTAGATTAATAAATTCTACGCGTAGGCTTTACAGAATAGAAACAGGGTGAGGCCAAATAAAACGAGTGCTGCAAATATCGCGAAACCAAGTTTTATGCAGACTTTGGTATATGCACTATCAATTCTATCTTTGGCTTCTTGAATTTTTGTGGCCTCCTCTTCAAAGCTACCTTTAAGTTCATCAAATACCTCAGAATACTCCGATTTATGAACTTTTAAGACTTCGAACTGATCAATCAGGCTAACAACCAACAAAATTACAAGTAAAGCAACAGTGATAAGGACCGTTAGATTTTTTGCAAATGGCATACTTTCAAGCCCACCTGTTGGCATTTGATTTATTTGGGTTGTTGCAAACCAAATACCAGCTGGGAGTGATAGCAATTTGGTAGCCATAGTATTGAAAACTTCATGAATGTCGCTGATGTATTCTGTCTTTTTTTCAAGGTACTCCTTCCTTACCTTGTCAAACGTGTAGCTTTCCACGTAACTTTGATAGCTTAAAAGAACATTAGAAACCAAGGAGCTCATGTGCTGGATTAGATAGCTAAATCTTTGCTTTATATCGATGTCCTTTAAAAAGCTGACTAGCTCTTTACATATCAAGCAAGCAATCGCCTCTTGGTGCAAATCTTTCTTCATGAGCTTTTCTAGCGCATCAAGGTCGATCGGGTGAGTAAGATCTGATTCTGTGAGAGTAAATTCGAAACTAAGAGGGCGCTCATAAAAAATCGTCTTGTCTCCCCCCTCTGTTGATTCGGCCAGTTCTTTTATAAATTTGTACGCTTCACTAAGTTTCAGGTAATTTATGTATTGTGCATCCGTACTACCGGGTGACAGTAAAATAGATGAATCTGTGAAAAAAATATGCTTTACTGGTTTTTTTACCTTCGTTTCATCTTTTAGTAAATCAGACCAGCTAGCACAAACAACTGAATCCGGTTTAATATAAGTCTTAGACAGTTCGACTTCAAACACACAGTCTTGAAAGTTGGCGGGTATTAGCGTGCCTAAGTTAGCGCTTCCTCTAGGCTTACCATCTTTGGTGAAATCATAAGAGCCCGAGGTTATGCCTTCATCACAAAGAAACACAAGGTCTTTTTCCAGCTCAGGAGTAATAGAAAGAAAGCCTGTAAATTCGTCATGGCTTGCTTTTCTATCTTTGAGTGCTGAAAACACCCTGGCATAAACCTCGGTAATGTGTGGTTGCATTAGTCTTCTACGTTATTTTCTTCTAAAAGCTCTTTTTCAATTGCTTCACGTAATGAGTTAGGGATCTCATTGAAAGTTAGCTGCTTCCGCTCTAAATCATATTTTACAACGGTATTTAGCTTTTCTCTATCAAAGCTGATGGAAATACCTTTTCCAGAACCAGAGAGCTTTTTATACCGTTTTAGCTCTGTTGAGTCGATAGCCAAATCTTCAGGAAGGTCATATTCCTGCCTAGCTTGCTGCGCAAATTCATCAGCTCTATCAGGGAATACGTGGTTAGAAACATGGCTAAGTTTCACTGGTTCACCTGCTTTCTGTCTTTCCTTTACGTAATCATGTGCCTGCGTCACTTTTTGAGAAGCAACATCATCATTCATGCCGCAAGTATTTTTGGCAAAGTCTTGAATAGCCTTTTTTAGTTGTTTGGTTTCTCTTTTCGCTGCTTCTTTATCGCGTTGACAACCTATAAACTTTTCGAAATATTCCCTAAGCTCTGTCGCTCGACCTGTTTTAAATCTTATATATCTAGAGGTTAGAGCGTCTTTCCATTGTGTCAGGTTGATAGCTGCACCAAGGTGTAGCTTATTGAGTTCCAGTATTTCACTTGCTACTACATCAAGGTCGACTGATACGTCTATGCCTTCGGTTTTTTTAACCACTGCCACACCTAACCAATCATCATGATTCCTTTCGTACTGATAAAAAATCAGATAACCACCTTTAACAGAATGAAGCTGGTCACCAACAATAATAGCTTCATAACGATTTGCAAGTGCCTGCGTCAAATCTACAAAATTGCTACAATTGCAATCGTCATCGTAGAAGTCACGCAATTTCTGCTCAAATACAGGAGTTGCATTGTTATCTCCATCTACGCCAAATTCGCCTATGTTGAGGTGCGCGTTAGAAAATAACTCCAGTAATCCATCAGTAAGTTGCTTTGTAAGCCCGTCGGTGTTGTTTTCATGATCTCGAAGTTGCTTGGTTAGCCTTTCGCCATCTTTATCACGTTTTACTACGTGAATTATTACGTGTTTTATTGCCATGTAGTACCTGTTGAGAGTCTCGTTGGAGCAGCTTCGTTGATAAAGAGGAGAAGCATGTCCTTGCTTATTTTAACTAAGTCAAAATCAGGGGGGATTTTGCTATGAAAAATATCATAGCAAGTTCTTTAGATAACTCAAAAATATTTATAAGTCATCAAGTTGTTAACAAATCAGGTTTTAGAACTACGCTCTAGCAGTTTGATTGGTTAATAAAAAGAGCATTTAAAAACCTAGTAACATCTCAGAAATACTCAATAAATTTACCTAAAAAGTTAACGTTGAGGGTATACTTTAGAAAAAGGTTTATGTTACCTTTAGGTTAATGGAATTGTAGCCAGCACTAGCAGCCAGGGATTTGCGAGTTGCCTCCCATTTATTTTTTAATGATTCTTAAACCAGTTTAAAAGTCATTGCTTTCATTCCTGCTAAGCTGTGTTTACTTTTTCAAAAGGAGTAAATACATGAAATTAAGAACGTTATCTTACAAAGCAATTCCTTCGAAGTTGCTCGGTAGTGTTTATGGTGCTGTGACGGGGGGAGGTGACCGAGGTGGGGATCCCACCCAAGCAAGCAAAGTTAAACAAACCTCGCGTTATACAAATAGTGATGACAGAGGTAAAAACCTTCTATGTGAATTTGAAGCTGCTCGGATTTCAGGAGGAAATGGAAGCGGTAATGACCCTACCAAGCCTTACAGAAGAGCAATCAAAGTCACTGATTTAGGTAGTTCCGGTGGTTAGTACTCTGGTGGTATTTTGATGTTTGCCAATTATGTTGATGAATTACATAACATAAACACATGGATCTGGTGCCTATCGCTCGTGGCACCAATCTTAATGTTTAGTAAAAGGCTTGGTTCCAGGTCTTACTATATTACAGCCGTGACTTGGTTAATTACCCAATTCATAAACCTCAGAATCGAAAGTTATTTGTTTGCCTTATCCAAGGAAGCAGGATTCATTTTTTGGTTTGGAAGCTGGGCAACAATAGATGCCATAAGTATTACACTTATCTACGCATTTCATGTGCAGTTGAAGGCAAAAGTAGAGTTTGAAGCCATGAGCGTGATGATCGCCTATGCTTTCTTAGGTTTGGTACAAATCGTCTACTATTTTGATGCTGTAGTGATGCAAACACGTATCTTTGAAAGTGCTTATCAAATCGCTATAAATACAGGGAATGTAGTTATAACTCTCATACTTACACTTCCGCTGTGCAAAGCTCTATATAAACATGTCCGAAATACAGTAGCTAGAAGAGGCGAGGCTTCGTAATGGGGAGTATATTATATTTATCGTTTCTCGTTGCCTGGATCAGTATCTTGCTACTCAAAGCTTCTGTATTGAGAGGTGCTGACAGGGTTGCATTTGAACCTCGGGAGAACAATTCAGAGAATCGGAGTCAATTGAACGATTTTATCCGAGAAAGAGAATCTATTGAGAGTATTTCAGATGTAACACTAAAGTATGAAGCTCTGATGGAATGGAACGAGCGTTTCAATTTGTTTTTGGCTGAAGGTATTGCTGCAAGAAAATGCAATGGCTCACAGCATAACGTTGTAGATTTACTTCACTATACTAAGAAGCATTAGACTGATCGGACGGCTCACTTTTGATGTCGTCTAGTTCAATATTTGATACCTTTGAAATTGTAAACATAGCCATATTGACTAAAGCTTCAACTTCAACTGAATCCGACTTCGTTAATAGACCCAACTCACCAGTATTGAACAAAAACGTAGTAATTGCTTTCTCAAGATCCTCAGTGGAAACGCCAGTATTTTCTGAGCTTCCTCTTTTTCCTGTAACTACATAGCTAATATCAAAGCCAAGTCCAGCAAGCTCTGCGAGCTTATCTGATGGAATTGATTTCCCACTTTCCCAACGAATATAAGTGCCTTTAGACGCGTGTATAAAATCATACACTTCGCGCTGACTAAGACCCAATCGCTCTCGTTCGAGTTTTAAATAGTTCAATTTATTAAACCGATAAAGTTTGACAGGTTTAATAAATTAAACCTATACTTATCTCAACTTAAACCAAACCCCTACATTCCAACGATTCGCCAAAATCACAATGTAAGGGTCAACCAAAACGGTAATGTACTATGAAAGCACATGAAATTAAACCTATGAGCGCAGATCAAATTAAGCAAGCGCTCTCTAAAAAGGGCTATTCGCTTAGTGTTATGGCTGAAGCCATTGGTGTTTCGCTCACAGCCGTCTCTGGCGTGATCAGTCGTCAAACCCAGTCTTTGCGCATTGCAGAGGCAATAGCCAAAGTTCTGGGCAAGCCCGTCGGAGAAGTATTTTCTGATTGTCCGCACTATGTTTCTCCCCGTAAGCACCGCCGTCAGGATCAGGTGCAGGCCGTTCAACAGCTACTGGCCTCGTAAGGGCTGAGTAACCAACTAATCAGTAACTGAGTTACCGACCTTACAGGAGCCACACAATGAAGCTGATCACGTTTTACATAGCACAAAGCTATCAGCGCCAACAAAGCCGCGTTTTGTTGTTGGTAGAGCCTGTTTACATACACCCGACGTTCAATATGCCTGTACTGGCCAAGCGCCAGGAGCAGAGTTCGCAATGCCCGTGCGCTCACAGGTTTAATATATTGAACCGGTTTGTCGTCTACACACAGCCACTCAAGCAAGTTATTAAACTGATGGTTATAAAAGCTGGTTTGCATGGTTTGATCCTCTGTACTGGCGATGATCAAATACTAGCCAGCCAGGTGGGACAAAGTGAAGTTCCAAAAAAACTGAATTTTTGGAACGGCAAAACCCCTGCTACAGCATTGCAAAATGGAGGCGATTATGACTAAGCCTAAACGCCGCCAATGGAGCCGGGTTGTAGCGCGCAGTTTGCCGGAAGCCTTGCAGCTGTGTAAGGAGCACGCGCAGGCTACACGGAATATGAGCGTACCACGCATTGCAGACAGAACCGGTGTAAGCCCCGATATGTTGTACAAGTATCTGGGTAATGGCGATATGCCTGCCAGTTTGTTGATCCCCTATATGGCCGCAACTGGGCGTGAATACCCATTGCAGTACATGGCACACAGTCTGGATAAGCTGGTGGTTGATATGCCCAAGGGTAAAAAGCCCAGCATGCCAACGCTGAGCCATCTAAACCAGTTTGCTAACCAGGTGATCGGTATGACGATGCAGCTGGAAGCAGGCAATGGCAACGCGCAGCATGTTGCTGAACAGATTGTGCTGCTGATGCAGGATCTGGCCTATCACAAGCTCGAAGCTGAACAGCTCGACGAACCACAGCAATCCCTCGACCTACTGAATTAACGGAGCCAAATGATGACACTCAAAGACACCGATCTGCCTAAAAACCAGCATCGCAGTCAAAAATCCATTGCCTGGCTGGGTAAGCAGGCTACGCCGCAGGGGCCAAAAACCGTGCACTTAATGACGATGGACCAGCTAAAAGCCATGGCCGCAAGCGCCGCTGTTCAGGAGTACAGATCATGAGTTTACTAACAACCCCCGTAGACATTGCACACATAGATGTCATGGATTCACGCCCGCTGATTTACTGCCAGTGCTGCCGCAGTTATGAACACGCGTGCCAGAGCGGTGCAACGGCCAAAATGTGGCAGCAAGCTGCCACCTACGTTGGCTGGCGACATGTACGCAGCGAGCATTTTGATCTCGATGTGGTGTGCCCTGAGTGTGTTGCAGCATTTCATCAGCCAGTTAAGCGCTGGGGACCCAGGAAAGCAGTATGAGTGACCAATATATCTCGCCCCAGGTGCAGCGTACATTAAAGGCGCTGACCCTGATGGCTGGCAATGAAGTTGAGGGTATAGAGCCAAAGCAATTGGCAGCGGCGCTGGAGACCAGCAACGCTGATGTAACGCGAATACTGGCCAACCTGGTAAAGGCCGGGTTTGCCGAGCGGCTGCCAAAAAATGATAAACGCTGGCGGCTTAGTAAGGCGCTGGTACAGCTTAGTAATACGGTAGATCACAATTTTACTAACGCACTGCGTGAGCTACAGCAAGAAGCGATTAATTACAGAGTACTGGGGTAATAACGATGACAGATACACACATTACACCCGAACAGGAAAAAGCCCTGATTGAAGGCAAAGAAATTCTGGCGTCTAAGCAGGACGCTTTGCTGCAACTGGGCCAGATCCAGGCATTTAATTTTATCGGAAAACTCGTCACCGTGACGGAATTGAAGATAGTACAGCAAATTAAAGATTCCAAGAGTTACAAGGGCTTAACGTACCATGATGAAAATGGAAAAGTCGTCACAGTGACGACTTGGGAAGAGTGCTGCAAACATATTCTGAATACTGATTGCCAGAATATAGATCGGCGACTTGTAAACCTTCAGCAGTTTGGGGAAGAGTTTTTTGAAGCTGCCCAAAACATGAAATTGGGCTACAACGACTTACGCGTCTTGCGCCAGTTGCCTGAAGACGACCAGGCGCTAGTGATTGAGTCTGAAGCCGTTGAAGCGGGTGATAAAGATGCTGTTAAGCAGCTGATTGATGACCTCAAAGCCAAGCATCAAAAAGAGGTAGATGATTTGCGCCAGGAAGTGCTGGCAAATGATTTGATGCTGGATGCAAACCGCAAATTGAATAATGAAAATGTGAGGGAGAACCAGCAATTAAAGGAGCTGCTGCACCAGAGAAAGTTTTCGCCTGAAAAATGGAAAGGCGATGTTAAAGACTTTTTTGAAGTAAATGCTAAGGCGAATACGCAGATCCTGGAAGGGTTTAGCCAGTTGCTTGTATTGAATGAGCAGCTAGAAACTATGGAGCTGGACGAGCAAACCCGGCATGTGGCGACGTCGGCGTTTTACTCAGACACCAAGCAGCTGTTGCAGGAATTGGCGCATGTTTGGAACCAGTTACAGAGCAGCCTGGGCCACCTGGACGAAGTAAAACCCAGTGGTGAATGGTTGCAGGAACTGGGCTTTGACGGTGCCGAAGAGGTGCTGGTATGAGTGACTTAACCATAGTGTATTGGGGCGAGAAGCTGAAGAACGCCAGACACGGGCAAAAAGGCGATATTTTGAAGGAGGCCTGTGGTGCACTGGCTGTTAGCAAGGACGCATTATACCGGCGATTGAAAAAAGCGGGGTTTGACAGCGGTAAAGCCAAGCGGCGGGATGCTGGTACAACGGCCATGAGTAAAGAAGCCATTGATTTGATGGTGTCGATACTGAATTTGTCGGTTCGTGAAAATGGCAAGCGAGTAATGAACGTGCCCGTGGCAGCCAGCATTTTGGCTGAGAATGGCTACGACTGCCTGAGCCCTAGCCAGATAAGCCGGGTACTGGCTAAGCGCCAGGCCAGTATAAAACAGCTGGATAAAGCCAAGCCACACAAGCAATTACGCAGCCTGGGCCCAAACCATGTGCACCAGGTGGACCCCTCATACTGTTTGTTGTACTACCCGCCAGGGCGGCGCAAAGGTGTACGGCAAAAGTTTATGAATGATGGCGACTTTTATGCAAACAAGCCTGAAAACATAGAAAAAATTAAGCACCTGCGCGTATGGCGTTACGTAATGACAGACCATTTTAGCGGTGCTGTAAGGGTTAAATACTATGAAGCCGCAGGCGAGAACCAGGCTAATCTATTTGATTTTTTGATGTGGTGCTGGCGGCAGCAAGATAACTCGGAAATTATGGGGCCGTGTGAGCAACTGCTGTGGGACAAAGGCAGTGCGAATACCTCTGGCGCTATCAAGAATGTACTGAAAGCGTTGAAAGTAACCCCGATAGAGCACAAAGCAGGCAGTCCGCGTGCCAAAGGCTCGGTGGAAAATGGCAATGACCTGGTGGAAACCCAGTTTGAAAGCCGTATTTTACTGGAGCCTGTTAACAGTGTCGAGGAGCTTAATGAAAGCGTGTTGGCATGGCAGCGTGCATTTAATGCCAACAAAATTAAGGGCCAAAACTGCCTGCACTCCCGGCACAAGCGCTCCCGCCTTGATGTATGGCTGATGATCTATCAGCCGGAGTATCGCCACAGGCTGCGCGCGTTGCCAGGCGAGCAGACATGCCGCTTGTTGCTTACCAAAGACACCGAAACCCGCAAGGTTAAAGGTGATTTAACGGTGACTTATCGCCATCCGGTTACTAAGTGCCAGATGACCTATGACTTGAGTGAAGTTGAGTACATCAGTAACGGGATCACCGTGGAAGTTAGCCCGATCATTGTGGGCAACTCACCGGATTTACTCGTGGGTATTAAAACACCACTGGACGAAACTGTTTATCACCAGATTGAGCCCGTTGAGTTTGATGCCGTGGGCTTTCGAATGGACGCCCCTGTTATTGGTGAAAACTACGACCAGCATGTAGACACCCCAACCGAAACAGCAACAAAAGATGCTGATCGCCTTGCCTATCCTGGTATGAATGACGAGCAAATACAGAAAGCCAAAAAGGATAAGGCTGTGCCGTTTGATGGTCAGTTGAATGCGCACTCCTACTTGAAAGAAGTGGTGCATGAAACCCGGATCACGCCAACAGGTGAATCCATTACTCCAGATAGCGCGGTTGCTGCTCAGATAGCGGAGGCTCCCAAGAATAAAGGACGGGTCATTGACGAAATAGATTTGCGAATTGCGGTTGCCAGCCGACTGGGCCGTCAGTTACGACCAGCCGAGATTGACTGGCTGGCTACCAAGAGTGTTGTTGAATCGGAAGTTAATAACGTAGTGGAACAACTGCAACTGGGCGTAGCACAAGCGCCGGTGCTGAAGATAGCGAGATAGTGATTTGAGAATTACAAAGCTTAGCCATGTGATTGAAGTACTGGGAGTTAAGCAAGCCCACATAGTGAAACAAATAAAAGAAAGAGGACACAGTTTTAGTAAAGCCAGTTTAAGCCGTGTAACTACGCAGGCTGAATGGCCAAAAACATGCGATAAGGCAGCCATTGAGGCTGCAATCACTGACATTTTGCGAGATGCAGGAGCCAATCCGGAGCAGCTAACTGAGCTGTTTACCTGGTACGAGCCCAAACCGCAAAACCCTGAAGTTGACTATGAAGAACCGGAGCCAGAAATGTTAACCGTTGCAGCCAAACAGTTTTTTAAAATGCGCAGAGACCCGTTTGAAAATGAGATTAACAGTGAAGAGGATGTGTTTTTAGTGGAGTCGCACCGCGTGATACTGGAAGACATGCTCAGTGCGGCCAGTGCAGGCAGCATGATCGCGTTGTGTGGTGAGTGTGGCAGCGGTAAGACGATTATTCGCCGCCGTTTTATTCATCAGATCCAGCAAGACCACCCGGATGTCATTCTGATCCAGCCAGCCAGGCTGGACCGGCGAAAAATTACCGCTGAATCCATCTCAACTGCTATTTGCCGCGCGTTACAAATAAAGCACCGTCCCAGTGCTGAAGAGCGGGACGCTGCAATTGAGGACGCATTAATTGAAAGCTCTAACAACGGCCACTTGCACCTGATGGTGATAGATGAAGCGCACGACCTGAGTGCCGATGTAATTAAGTTGCTTAAGCGTATCTGGGAGCTGACCCATGGGTTTCGCCGCGTAATGGGCATTGTACTGATTGGCCAGTCGGAATTACGCAAGAAGCTATCCGGGCAGAATGTGCGCGAATTTACCTGGCGCTGTAACCAGATCCAAATGCAGCCGCTGGGTGTACATGTGCCAGCTTATTTGCGTCACAAGTTTGCCCGAGTGGGATTAGATGCCGATGCAGTGTTTACGGAAGATGCGATCAGCGCTTTACGTGGTAAATGCCATGCACGGGTTCGCCAGGGAATAGCCCTGGACGATACCGATTTAGACCGGTCATATCCGCTCAGTATTAATACCTGGACAGCTAAGGTGATGAACCTGGCGGCGCAAATTGGTGAGAGCAAGATCACCGAAAAACTGGTTCATAAGGTGTAGTTATGGAGCATGTACAAGTACAGATCACAGGTGTGGCAATGGTCACATTTACCCACACGGTTACGCTCCCCAAGGTAGAGGCTCAGACCGTATTGAGCGATGACAACCAGATGCAACAGCTACTGGCCAAGCACCATGATGTGCAGGTTGACCAGTGGCAAAACGTGTTTGGCCAGCGCGAACAAGTTCTAAGATCAGATGTAAGGAATAACCATGAGTGAAGTAACCCCTAATAAAGAAGAACGAACATTTTTGCTTAATGCCAGAGGGTTTGAAGTGCCGATGGATAAGGTCCCTGAACAGGATGTGCTGAAAAACGATCTGGTGGATAGTTTTATTGCTGAAGCGAAAGCGTTGTCTGAGTTACATGGTGAATTCAAAAGTCGTGTGTTCAAAGACGTAAACACTTTTATTGCTGAGCTGGCTGCAAACTACAACACAGAGCTGGGTGGTGTGAAAGGTAATGTAACACTTACTAGCTATGACACCCGCCGAAAAGTTGAAGTAGGTGTGGCTGACCAGATCACTTTTGGGCCTGAAATTAATGTAGCAAAGGAGCTGATTGATCGTGTGATAAACGAAAAGCTAGCTACATTGGGCGACGATACTTTATTGCAGCAAGTAACACAGGATGCGTTTTCAACGAACAGCGAGGGCAACTATAACAAAGCCCGAATAATGGCACTACGCAAGTACCGTATGGCCAGTGACAGTGACGACTGGAGCGCCGCAATGCGAGCTCTTGACGATGCAATCATTTTATCGAGCACTAAGACTTATGTTCGCTTTTACGAGCGAAATGCCCAGGGCGGGTGGATACAGATCCCGCTGGTAAGTAAGTCGTTATAGGAGGCGTTATGAAACTGAGTAAATCAAGGCTGATCCAGTTAATCCACGTGGGCAAAGGCAAGCTGCAATGGGATGACGGCTTTTACCGTGAAATCCTGGTGTATTGCACCGGTAAAGACAGCTGCTCAAAAATGCATGTTGGTGAGCTGAACACCGTTCTGGATTACATGAAAAGCAAAGGCTTTAAGGTGATAACTAAAAAGCGTGCCGGTAAGGGGCGCAATTCTCCGATTACCCGCGATAAGGATCAAAAAACGCCACTCGATAAGTTGCGCCAGACCTGGATTGCCATGAAAAGCCGTGGCTATCTGAGAGACGGATCAGAACAGGCACTGTTGAACTGGAGTATATCGCAAGCAAAGCGGTTGAATAAGGGCGTAGCGGTTGAGCGCCTGGAGTGGCTCCAGCCAACCATGCTACACACTCTTATTGAGCAGCTTAAAGGTTGGTATCAACGTGAAATGAGTAGTGAGCTGAAAGACCTGGTGCCAGATCTACGCGCGTTGCCACTGAGCGACCAGGAACAATACGAGGCTCAAAGCACAGTTTATGGTCACGGCAGTTTTAGCAAGTGCAATGTTGAGCAGCTCGAAGCCGCGCTTGCCTTTATTGGCGTGATGCTGGGCCGCTATGAGGAGGCAACCAATGGCTGAACAGTTCGGCAAAGGCAGTGAACGCGGTATAGGTATGCTACTGGCTATTTTTGAGGTCGTTACTCGTGGTGTTGCTGATGTTGTTGGTCCGGAGAAGGCTGGAGAGATAGGCCGCGAAGCCGTAGACCGGGTGCGCCACACATTTGGTGGCGAGAACGTTTATGTGTGCAAGGGCATATCTCTGGACACGATTTTAAAGCACAACAGAATCTGGAGCGAATTTACTGGAGACAACCACGTAGAACTGGCAAAGAAATATGGTTATTCGGTCCAGTGGGTATACGAGATTGTACGCACTATGGATAAGCTGAAGAAAGACGAAGTTCAGGGAGACCTGTTCGACAGTAGCAAAGGCCAAGGGCCAAGCGATCAATGGGGGATGTATGAATAAAGTAGCTAAAGAAAAAGCCATGGCTGCAATTGCACCAGAATCCATAGCCGGTTACTTAAATCAATGTAGGTGTGAATCCTTTGATGATGTGAACGTTGCACTTCAACATTTAATTGACGCAGCCCTGGAAACTCAACAGGCCTATCAAAACCATCCTGAAGCTCTAAAAGCCCAGACAGTACCAACAATAAACTAGCCATATTAAGGCAAAAGCGGCGAGAAATTATGACCGCCGCTGATTTTCAAATAATGAAAACGTTTTTAATATATTGTCCCACTCAATCCCGTAACGTCTCGGATATTCCCGGAGTTTTCGCACAATACCGTAGTTAGTTTTCGTACATTGGATCATCAGGCAACACTGAGAAAGGGGTTTAACAAGATCCTGCATCGAGTGCGGGATGACGACGCAGTGGCTGCTGGTTAGCGAAGGAGTTAGTGCTAGGCTGAATAGACCTGATAAGACCACTGAAAAGGGTTGTAGGCTGAATAGACCTGATAAGACCACTGAAAAGGGTTGTAGGCTGATCCTATGGGATGAGCTTTTTCTGAAGAGACCGCAACAACTTTCCAATTTCGCAGTCCACACTATCTTCATCCTACACTTGATGCGGGAACTGCTGACAGGCCAAACGGTGGATATGAATGACACGTCGACCTGGCAATCACTCAAGTGCTGGGTCATTCAATCCACGCGGTTGAATTCGCAACACTTGTGCGCGTTTTGCCTGAGGCTGTTTCTGAGTCTCTAATGGTAGCGAGCAGTTAAATACAGTAGTAAGTCATGCATGGAAGCATAGAAGTGGGGGTGCAATTCTTACTGTCACAGAAATGACTAGGAGGCGGCAAAGCACCACAGATCTGAGGTGTTACAAGTTCTGGTACTGTTTTTAAGTCTGCAGATAAACTTTTGACCTGCTTTTTATTAAGTTTCAGCTTCATTGTTTTTCCTTGCAAAGTATAGTTAGTGGCGTGTTTAAAAAATGTACAGGTGGTTTTCACTTTTGGCAATGCTTTTTATCAATACACCTGAATTTCACTATGAGCAAGGCTGGCAATATCGAGCACTCTTCACATATGCGATACAACCCCAGGCGCTATCTTATACCAATTTCACTTAATACTTGTTCTATTTAAAAGAGTAAATATGACGCTAACGGCGTCAAAAATTTCTCATTTAGAACCTTATACCTTAGACATAGGTTCACAAATTTTTGCCTCGTCTACATGGATGTAGGTGTTTCAGCGCTAGCAGGACACAGGAGCGGTGTTATCAACTCTATTTTCTCGCCTCAAAATAGAACACTTAATTCAGCAAATTGGTATTACAGAGTCGCACTCTATGGGCCTTCGCTGGTTTCTAGCTGCGTGAGCTGCTATTTGGCAACGAAATCGTCATTATAAGCTCTCTGTACCCCTGAGGCTTATTGGTTAAAAACATTGAGGGGCGGCAAGAGTACGTCGTTTTATAAAATGAGAAGATGCAATAATTCGTATCTCTGGCCGGTTTAAAGTGTAAATGAACCTTCTAGCTCACTACTTAATGAGCCAACTTGGGTCTCATTATCGCCTGGACTGTTGAGCTTAGATAGAGGTGAAAAAAACATCTGATACTGCTTGTTGGTATTCAGCGTAATGTCTGGTTTCTGGCGTTCAAAGGTTGTACTTTCCTCAACCGCAAATCCCACAACTTTCTCTTACGGTATCATATATCGTAGAGCTGTAGCCGGTTTTACCCTTTAGGTTTGGCTCTAAAGTAGATTTAAAACTATATGATTAATATAAAGAAATTAGCCAGCGCTGTGGTTTAGTCTCTTACTAGATATCGTGTACTGGTTGTATCGGCAATGCGGCAATTTTCCGCCACTCAAATATTGGCCTCATTCTTGCTTTTATCTCATCAAGTCAATTTTTTGGAGTCGGGTTATGGCAATTAGTTTTGATAAAGCGTTGGGGGTTCATCCTCACACTATGCTGATCCGCTCTCAGCGTGCTGAAATTTTAGCAAGTAATATAGCCAATGCAGATACCCCTGGATATAAAGCTAAGGATATCGACTTTGGCCAGGCTTTTAAAGCGGCAAAATCGGCACAGCTAAGCGGCAATAAGATGGTCAGAACCAATGAGAAGCATCTTAGTGGTGGGACTCAGTTAAACAATGGTATTGAACAATATCGTACGCCAAATCAAGCAGATACAGGTGATGGTAACTCTGTGGATATACAAGTGGAACGAAACTTGTATGTACAAAATGCATTAGAGTACCAAGCTAGTTTGAATTTTTTATCTGGTAAATTTAAAGGGCTGAAGAAAGCCCTGAGTGGTCAAGGTGGCTAATCATGAGTTTATATAATGTTTTTGATATAGCGGGTTCAGGCATGAGCGCCCAGAACGTCCGTTTGAACACGACCGCCAGTAATATTTCCAATGCAAACAGCGTCAGTTCTAGTCAGGATAAGGTGTATAGAGCTAGGCACCCAGTTTTCGCTGCCGAGTTAAACAAGGCTGCGGCAGCTCACCCGAATACCATGGGGTCTTCGGTTGGAGTGAAAGTACTGGGGATCGTAGAAAGCGATAAACCACTGCAGGTTGAGTACAACCCCAACCATCCAAGTGCTGACAAAGACGGGTACATCTATAAGCCAAATGTGAATGTGGTTGAAGAGATGACAAACATGATCTCTGCATCGCGTTCGTACCAAACGAATGTTCAGGTAGCGGATGCCGCTAAGCAGATGCTTAGCAAAACCTTGCAACTTGGTCAGCGCTAAGTGGGAGTATAGCCAATGAGTAACGAAGTCAATTCAGCAACCTCGACCTATGTCGATTCATTGCGTTGGCCTGACAAACAGGTTCCGACAGAAAAGAATGACGAGTTGAAGCAGGAGGATTTCTTTGCGTTATTGACTCAGCAGTTATCTTATCAGGACCCGAGTAAGCCGGCTGATAATGATCAGATGATTGCACAAATGACAAACTTCACCATGGCTGAGGGTATTTCTGACCTAAACACGAAGTTTGAATCATTGGCTGATTCTATGACCTCGAATTCTGCTTTGCAGGCGTCGACTTTGATCGGTAAGAAAGCGCTACTGGAATCAGACACAATTGAGCACGGCCCGGACATGCAGTCGCGTGGTTCGATCATTGTGACCGAGCCAGTAGAGCAACTGACGGTCAGTATCCTTAACGACAAAAACGAGCTGGTTAGAACCATAGATCTCAAAGATCAAAATGCTGGTGCAGTTCGCTTTGATTGGGATGGTAAAAACACCGATGGTGATGTGTTACCGCCCGGAGATTACACAATAAAGGCTGAGGGTTCCGTAAATGGTAAGTTTACCGCCTTGCCTACAGCGACGTTCAGAAACATTGAAAGCGTCAATGTCAATGGTGCAAGCGGCATCGTTATCAACACTAAAGCGGGTGCCGTGCGGCTTACTGACGTCGCGGAATTAGCCTAATTAAAAAGATTTAACCTTAATCGCAAGAGGTGAGAGTATGAGTTTCAATATTGCATTAACTGGTTTAGCTGCGGCTCAGAAAGACCTGGATACCACAGCTAATAATATCGCTAACGTTAATACGACGGGCTTTAAGGAATCGCGTGCTGAATTTGCATCTGTGTATGCATCTTCCGTTTTTAGCGCTGGTAAGACAAAAAATGGTGATGGTGTGCAAACCACTATGGTTGCGCAGCAGTTTCACCAGGGGTCTCTGAACTTTACTCAGAACTCGCTGGACCTGGCGATTACGGGTGAAGGTTACTTTGCGATGAGTGAAGAGTTGGGCGCTCAGGACTTCACTTACTCCCGTGCAGGTGCCTTTAAACTCAATAAAGACAATTTCATCGTTGATGCACAGGGTAATTTTTTACAGGGCTTCCCTGTTGACCCAAGTACTGGTGATACGACTTCAATCAGTTTGAGTACATCATCAGCACTGCAAATTCCTGATGCATCTGGTTCGCCACGCGCAACCACCAGTGTGTACTCATCTTTCAACCTGGATTCACGTGCCTCGGCACCTACGCTGGCATTCGACCCAACAGAGAGTGCAACTTATAACAGTTCAACTTCAACGACAATTTACGATAGTTTGGGTGAGCCTCATATTTTGCAACTTTACTTTGTAAAAGAAGATCCAGCTACCAACCCCAATGAGTGGCAGGTGTATGCAACACTGGATGGGACACAGTTTAATACCTCAGGTGC
Source organism: Pseudoalteromonas rubra (assembly GCF_000238295.3). Lineage (NCBI taxonomy): Bacteria > Pseudomonadati > Pseudomonadota > Gammaproteobacteria > Alteromonadales > Pseudoalteromonadaceae > Pseudoalteromonas > Pseudoalteromonas rubra. The sequence goes on along the minus strand of NZ_AHCD03000034.1, from coordinate 332,080 downwards.
CTCTGGTGCACCACTTGAGCCAATCACTGAGTTCCAATTTGACCAAAATGGTTTGCCGGCCACGACAGGTGACCCTCAGGTGGCTAACACTGGCACAACCTTTAACTCGTTTGCAATCCCAGCGGGCGCAGGTGCTGGTTTATCAAACCTGTTAACAAACGGCGCAACATTCCCAAGTAACGTGGAAATGAACTGGCGTGACGAGGCAAACACCTCAAACAAACTGCCTACTCAGTTCGCTAGCCGTTTTGAGGTTAAAGCGCTTGAACAGGATGGTGCCACAACGGGCCGACTGGCGGGGATTGACATCGGCACTGATGGTAAGATTGTTGCGTCATATAGTAATGGTGACTCCACGTATTTGGGTCAGGTTGCTATGGTACGTTTCTCTAACTCGCAGGGCTTGCAGCAAGTGGGTAATACTGGATGGAAAAAGAGTTTAACATCAGGTGAGCCTATTGCGGGGGAGCCTGGTTCCGGAACATTGGGTTCAATCAACTCCTCAGCATTGGAGCAGTCCAATGTTAACTTAACAAACGAGCTGGTAGACCTGATCAGTGCACAGCGAAACTTCCAGGCGAACTCGCGGGCACTGGAAGTCAACTCAACACTTCAGCAGAATATCCTGCAGATCCGATAATCAAATCCAATCACCTCTTAAGGCCGCATTTAGCGGCCTTTTCATTTTCTTGACGATCATCTTGGCATCTATATTGCTTTATTCAGTATAGATTGAACAATTTTTAGGTCGTTCCCATGGATAAAATGCTGTATGTCGCTATGTCAGGCGCCAAACAAAACCTGGTTGGTGTCGGGCTGAAGGCAAATAACCTGGCTAACGCCAATACTACCGGGTTTAAGGCTGATTTTGCTCAGGCTCGTTCAATGCAGGCATTTGGCGAAGGGCTACCGACCCGAGTGTTTGCGATGCAGGAGCGCCCGGGCACCATGATGACAGGTGGGGCCATTACTGAAACTGGTCGGGACCTGGATATTGCGGTAGATGAGAAATCCTGGATAAGCGTTGTAGACGCTGCAGGAGATGAGGCTTATACGAAAGTTGGCACACTGAACATCACCGCAGACGGGGCATTGGTTACCAGCCATGGTCGTCAAATTATTGGCGAAGGTGGGCCCATCATATTGCCACTGCCAGTAGAAAAAGTTGTGTTCAGTGATGATGGCTCGATTCAGGTGCGTCCTCAGGGAGCACCAGCCAACTTTTTAGAAGTGGTCGACCGGTTAAAAATTATTAGCGCAGACAATAGCAAACTTGAAAAAGGCAATGATGGTTTGTTCAGACCAAAAGAGGAGTTGCTCGAAGACGGTGTATGTGGATTTTGTGAAATTTCTCCTACCGCCAAAGTCATGAGTGGCTATTTAGAAATGTCTAACGTGAACCCGGTTCACGAAATGGTAGACATGGTAAATCTTCAGCGCCAGTTTGAAATGCAGATGAAGCTGATGAAAACAGCTGAAGAAATTGACGAGCGACACACTTCGCTCCTGCGTATCGTTTAAGAGAGTGAGGTATAGATTATGAACCCAGCATTATGGATCAGTAAAACCGGCCTAGATGCCCAGCAAACTGATATTTCGGTGATTTCAAATAACCTGGCGAATGCCAGTACCGTTGGCTACAAGAAAAGCCGCGCAATATTTGAAGACTTACTCTATCAAAATATTAACCAACCAGGCGGCCGTTCTTCTCAGGATACCGAGCTCCCATCGGGCTTGATGCTGGGTGCGGGTGCCAAGGTGGTAGCAAACCAGAAAAACTTTTCGCAAGGCAATATGCTGAGCACAGAGAACTCGCTGGACTGGATGGTTCAGGGACCGGGATTCTTCGAAATTCAGATGCCTGACGGCACCATTGCGTACACGCGAAATGGCCAGTTTACCACTGATGAAGAGGGGCGAATTGTTACCTCTGGCGCAGGCTTTCCGGTGCAACCTGAAATGAACGTTCCGGATAATGCAAATTCCATCACTATCTCTCAGGATGGTGAGGTTTCTGTCAGTATCCAGGGGGAAGCAGCCAATACAGTAATCGGTCAGCTGGTCATAAGCGATTTTATTAACCCGTCTGGTCTTGAACCAATTGGTCAGAACCTTTACACCGAAACTGCCGTCAGCGGTGCGCCAGTGCAGGGAAATCCGGGTGTTGAAGGACTTGGTTCTATTGTTCAGGGGGCGTTGGAAACTTCAAATGTTAATGTCACCGAAGAGCTGGTCAATCTGATTGAAACACAGCGGGTTTACGAGATGAACTCGAAAGTAATTAAGTCAGTTGATGAGATGCTTAGTTACATTAATCAGCAGCTTTAAAAGATTGGGGGTAGTATGGACAAGTTACGTACACTTGGCCTGTTAGCGGCAGGCTGTATAGCACTCAGTGGCTGTACAACAACGCAAAATAAAGATGTTAAGCGGGACGATCCTTACTACGCGCCCATGTATCCGGAAGCAGAAGCGGCGCCAGTCGTGCCAACAGGATCGCTGTTCAACGCTTATGCCAACGATCTGTACTCAGATAAAAAGGCGCTTCGCACCGGAGATATCATTACGGTAGTGCTACGAGAGTCGACTCAAGCTTCAAAAGCGGCCAATTCTAAGCTGGATAAAGACAGTGAAGTGGAAATCGACCCTATACTGGGATTAGGCGGCGCGGCAGTCAACTGGGGGAACAAAAGTATTCAGTTGGATGCAGGTTCTAATTCTTCATTCCAGGGCGATGCGCAGGCTAACCAGTCGAACAGCCTGATTGGTAACATCTCAGTCAACGTGATGCGGGTTCTGCCAAATGGTAATCTGGTGATCCGAGGTGAAAAATGGCTGACACTGAATACTGGAGAAGAGTTTATTCGTCTCGAAGGGCTTGTCAGACCGCAGGATGTGAATGCTGATAATACGGTAGAGTCAAATCGTATTGCCAATGCACGTATTCAATACTCAGGTAAAGGCGATACGCAGGAAGTGCAGAGTGCAGGTTGGCTGACTAAGTTCTTTATGAGCGCCATTATGCCATTTTGAGGAAGCAAACTATGAAATTACTTAATGTGCTCGTGCTAACTATGGCACTTATCGGCAGCCAGTTTGCGCAAGCAGAGCGTATCAAAGACGTGACCATGGTTGAGGGAGTTCGTTCAAACCAATTGGTTGGTTATGGTCTGGTAGTGGGCTTACCCGGTACAGGGGAGCAAACTCGCTTTACAGAGCAAAGCTTCAAGGGCATGTTAAACAGCTTTGGTATTACCATGCCTGCAAACCTTAAGCCGAAAATTAAGAATGTGGCAGCAGTGGCTGTTCATGCAGAGTTACCAGCTTTTGTGAAGCCTGGTCAAACTATTGACGTCACTGTGTCATCTATTGGTAGTGCGGGCAGTTTGCGTGGCGGAACTTTACTACAAACTTTCCTAAAAGGTGTGGATGGCAATGTGTATGCGATTGCTCAGGGCAGCATGATTGTCGGTGGCTTGGGTGCCGAGGGGCTAGACGGCAGCCGGGTCGTCATTAACACACCGACGGTTGGTCGTATTCCAAATGGTGGCACAGTTGAACGCGCAGTCAGAAGCCCATTCACTCAGGGAGATCACATTACTTTTAACCTAAATCGGCCCGATTTTACAACCGCTAAGCGTTTGGCCGATACTATTAATGATCTGGTTGGCCCACAAAGTGCGCACGCTATGGATGCTGCTTCTGTACGAGTCATTGCACCTCGCGACCCCTCTCAGCGTGTTGCTTACCTGTCGACTCTGGAGAACCTGGAGTTCACGCCGGCAGATACTTCAGCCAAGATTATCGTCAACTCACGCACAGGTACCATTGTTATTGGCAAAGAAGTGAAACTGCAGCCAGCTGCGATTACGCATGGTGGATTGACGGTGACCATTGCTGAACAAATGAATGTGTCTCAGCCGCAGCCTTTGACAGAAGGTGAAACCGTAGTGACGCGTCAAAGCATTGTCGATGTTGACCAGGACGATTCGCGGGCGTTTGTATTTGACCCCGGCTCGAGCCTGGACGATTTGGTCCGAGCAATCAATGCTGTGGGTGCAGCCCCTGGCGATTTGATGGCGATACTGGAGGCATTGAAAGAAGCCGGTGCAATACATGGTCAATTAGTCGTCATTTAATGCTTCTTTTATAATCAATTAGTTAGCCCCATTTTACGGGGCTTTTTTTTGGCTCAATAATTGCATTGTAATTGGTTATGTATATTGATGTGATTTCGAGCAATGAATACTGATCCGACTCGCAACCAAAGTTTCTATGACTTAACTGATCTGAACTCGTTAAGACAGGACGCACTAAAAAGTACCGGAGACGCCAATGCCTCTGAAGAAGCGTTGCGCAAAGCGGCTCAGCAGTTCGAGTCAATTTTCACTCAGATGATGCTGTCCAGCATGCGAAAGGCCAATGAAGTTCTGGAGGATAAAGATAGTCCGTTTAATTCCAGCAGCGTCAAATTTTATCGTGACATGCATGATCAGCAGATGTCTATGCAACTCTCCAGCGAGGGGAGTCTGGGTCTTGCTGATCTGATTGTGCAGCAATTGTCGCCTAATCGGGATGGGTATATGCCCAGCTCTGTACTGCGTACCGGCGCGGAGCTGCAAAGCGATCGAATAGCGAATGGTGAAGCCGGACAGCGCAAAGCAGAGCAACAGCCTGAAGTGGCCGAAAGTGCATCCAAAGAGGTGCAATTCGATGATCCTGAGTCATTTGTTAGTCAGCTCTGGGAGCATGCTAAGTCAGCAGCTGCCAAGATTGGTTTGAATCCAGCTGTGATGGTTGCTCAGGCTGCACTGGAAACAGGCTGGGGCAAGCACATCATTGCCCGCCAGGACGGTGAAAGCAGTTTAAACCTGTTTAACATAAAAGCCGATAAGCGCTGGCAGGGCGACAGTGCCAGTAAAATGACGCTGGAGTTTGAGCAAGGTTTGCCAGTGAAAAAGCAAGCGAACTTCAGAGCGTATGATTCGCTGAAAGATAGCATCAATGATTATGTCGATTTCCTGCAGTCCAATCCTCGTTATCAAGAGGCCTTAACTAAGACAGACAATCCGGACCAGTACCTGGATGCCCTACAACAGGCAGGGTATGCAACCGATCCAGATTATGCAGAAAAAATTAAACGTGTGTTGGACAGAGGAGAATTTCAGTCCATGTTGTCAGCGTCAGTGCATCAGGGAGTAAATTAAGATGTCATTTAATCTTATGAATATTGGTACTTCCGGGGTCAGGGCCAGCTCTGAATTACTCCAGACGACCAGTAAAAACATCGCAAACCTGAATACCAAAGGCTATGTCCGTGAGCGAACTGAACACACCACTATGGTCAACAACCAGGTGGGACGTGGCGAAACCGTGCGCTTGCTTAATGAGTTTGCTCAGAAGCAGCTTAACCGGGATCTTTCGAGTGAGGCTTATTACGAACAGTTTGTGACGGAAGCCACCCGGGTTGATACCTTGTTTGGTGAAGAGTCTAATAACCTGAATCAGAGCATCAACTCGTTGTTTAATAATATGCAAGAAGCGATGAACTTGCCTTCTTCAACGGTTGCGCGCTCCCTGTTTTTGACGGATGCCCAGAATTTAATAGATCAGATGGACCGGTTATCCGGTATCGTGTTTGATCAGAGCAATATCGTAAATGAGCAACTGTCGATTTATTCTGATGAGGCTAATAACCTGATCCAGAAGATCAGTGACATGAACACCCAAGTTGCGGCGCTCAATGGTAATAACAGCGATGGCAGTGGCAGCTCCTTGCTTAATCAACGAGATCAGGCCATCAGAGATCTGGCTGAATTGGTAGATATCGAAACCCTGGATGGCAGGAATGGTGAAAAACTCGTTTTTCTTGGCTCCGGGCAGTCTCTGGTCATGGAAAATGGCAGTTTTAATCTCTTCTCAATGGATGGCGACCCCGATCCGAACCATAAAACACTGACGTTGGATGTCACTGATGGTGCTGCTGTGGCGTTAGAGGTGGATCATGTCAGTCTCAGAGGGAAGATTGGCGGCCTGATGGCATTTCGTGATGACATACTGGTGCCAGCACAGACGCAGCTCGGTCAAATTGGACTATCGCTTGCTGATGCTTTTAACCAACAAAACCAATTGGGTATGGACCTAGATGGTAATCTTGGCGGGAACATATTCACGCTACCAACGGTTGGCGGATACCCGTATGAAAGCAATACCAGTACCGCACAGTTAACGGCTACGGTTGAGCCCGGTAAAGGAAAAGAAGTCCCGGCGACGGATTTCAGAGTCACTTATACCGCAGCAAACACCGTCGAAATTGCAGCGGTAGACAGTAAGGGCAATGTTCAGGGAACGCCTGTAACGGCAAACGTGATTGGTGGGGTGATAGATTCAAACTCCGTTGCGGCAGGTGTCGACATGTTTGGTTTGCAAATGAACCTGACAGGGACCGCCAATGTGGGCGATAGCTTCCTGGTTAAGCTTAACTCGGGAACTGCGGGGAATTTACAACTTGCAACTGATAGACCTGAAAGTTTAGCACTGGCTTCACCAATACGGACGGAGACTGCGGCCAGTAATGTGAGTACGGCAAACATCTCTGTAGGCTCTGTCACCGACACAGATCCTACTACGAGCAACTTTACAGCGGCACCACCGGGTTTGACCAATGGCACAATTACTCTGACTAAAACGGCAAACGCCAATGAATATCAGATTGTCGATGGCAATGGTACTAATACTTTTACCATTACACCGCCAGCTGAAAATTTGCTTGCCCAGGCGGGTGGTGCGTATGCCAGCTATGGCTTCGATTTTAATATTGAAGGGACGCCAGCGACGGGTGACACATTCACCATTGAGTTTAATACTGGCGGCTTTGATGATAACCGTAATGGCCTCGAGCTTAGTAAGTTACAAAGCGCGGAGCTGGTGCGTCAGAACGTGGTGACGACTGCAACCGCAGATAACCTGAAAACCTTTAATGAAGCGTATGCCGGTCTAGTGACGGAAATAGGTGTAGTGGCCAATCAGGCCAAAACCAATGGTGCGGCGTATGAAGCGTTGGCAGCCCAATCTGAAGCCTGGTATGAGTCTATGGCGGGCGTGAATTTAGACGAAGAAGCAGCAAATTTGCTTCGTTTTCAACAATCTTACTCAGCAGCGGCACAAGTTCTTACAGCAGCCAGAACTGTGTTTGAAACCTTATTAAGTGCGGCGAGGTAATTATGCGTTTATCTCAAAATATGATGTATCAGAATAATCTGAACTCAATTCTCGATAGTCAGCAAGATGTGAATAAAGCGATGCAGCAGGTTAATACGCAAAAACGCGTGCTGACTGCATCAGATGATCCTTCAGCAATGGCACGAGCCTTATTGTACACAGATAGGATCCAGACCAATGAGCAGTACACAAAAAATCTGACCATGCTTAAAGGTCGTCTGGATACACAAGAGGGTGTGCTGGATAACATTAAAGATTCATTAACGCGTGCTTTGACCCTGACCGTTCAGGCTGGTAATGGCTCTTTGGTTGATGTCGACCGGGCTTCATTATCAGAAGAGCTAAGCGCTATCCAAACGGCAGTGCACGATTTGATGAATGCGAAAACGGAAGATGGCCGATATATTTTTTCCGGTTATCAGGATAATACCGAAGCCTATTCCTATAACAGCACGCAGCAGCGTTACCAATACAATGGTGATCAGGGACAGCATAAAATTAAGGTTGCAGAAGGCGTTGAAATTAAATCCAGTGATAACGGGTTCGATGTCTTTGAAAGCGTACCAACGCGACTAAATGTCGCGTCTAATACCGCGACTGTGTCGGGGGGCGTGGTGAGCTCGGATGTGTATGTGACCAAACAAGGTCCATTTGATGAGTTTCATAAAGCCAATTATAACCCGGATCCAACAGCCCCTGCCGGCTCGAATACATTTAGCCTTGTACTTGCGGCGGGTACGCCTAATACCTATAGCTTGCAGCAAGGTGCAACGGTATTAGCAACCGGTAGCTATGAAGAAAATCACATTGAGGTTGAAGGCATGGAGTTTAGCTTTACAGGTAATGCCCCTGCGCAGATTGATTTTGACCTTGAAGCTCCCCAAAAAGACAACGTGCTCAATATGCTGGATGACCTGGTTACGGCATTGAATGACACGACACTCAGTGAAAAAGATTATCGTCAGGTATTGGCTGATTCGATGATTGGTATAGATAACGCAAAAAACCGCGTTTCACAGACTCAGTCTGGTTTGGGAGGCAGGCTCAATACCGCAACGCGTATTACAGATGCGAATGCAGACCTGGACATTAACAACAAAATTGCAAAAGCAGAGCTAGTTGAGCTGGATATGGCCGAAGCCATTACCGATTTGACCAAACATGAAACCGCACTTCAGGCATCGCAGGCCACCTTTGGCCGATTGTCTAATCTATCTCTACTCGACTACATCAGGTAATCCGTCCTGGAAGCGGCTTTTGGGAGTTATCCCTGTCGCTTCCATTTTACTTCTTTTTTATCCAGTTTAGATTCTAACTTACTAACTTTTATATACTTTGCTGCTCTGTATCAGAATTCTCTGGGGATTTTGGGGTGGCAATTTATTTCCCATTCTCTGCCGCTTTAGAAAGTAAATTTCAAATAAAAACAAAAGGATGAAATTTTTTTAGAAAATTTTCTAAAGTATTTTTCCCACTGCCCGATAACTTAAGTAACCAAGCCGGAGAGTGAAAACAAACCTCGAAGGCTATGAGAGAAAGTTTTAGAAGTTTGAGAGTGGGCACTTACAGAGTAAGCACTCAAAGAGTAAGCACTCAGATTATAGTGGGAGAATCACCATGGCACTTTATGTAAATACTAACGTAAGTTCATTGAATGCTCAAAGACAATTAAACAATTCAGGCAACTCGCTGGATGTTTCCTTCAAGCGTTTATCATCGGGCTTCCGTATCAACAGCGCTGCTGACGATGCAGCAGGTCTACAAATTTCAGACCGTTTGACTTCACAAATCAACGGTTTAAACCAAGGTAACCGAAACGCAAATGACGGTATCTCGCTAGCGCAAACCGCTGAAGGTGCGATGGACGAAGTTACCTCAATGTTCCAGCGTATTCGTACCCTGGCACAACAGGCATCAAACGGTTCAAACACAGACGAAGACCGTTTGGCAATCCAGGAAGAAATCCGCTCACTGTCTTCAGAAGTGAACCGGGTGGCAGCAGATACAACCTTCGGTGGTCAGAACCTTCTGGATGGTACTTACTCTGCAAACTTCCAGGTTGGTGCTGACGCAGTACAAACCATCGGCTTCAGCATGCAAAATGTTGCCGGTACAACCAACGATATGCAGGCAAATGGTGGCTTCACACTGTCTGGTATTGCAGGCATTGCAAGTGGTGTAACCGGTGTTGCGCTAAGTGCGACAACAGAAACCATCAGTACAAACATTGGTACTGAGGCAGATGCGAAGGTTTTCTCTAACGTATTTACTGAATCAGGTATCTCGGTATCATCTCAGGCAAATGCGCAGGCAGTATTAGCTGGTATGGACAACCTGATTGCGGTTGTTGATAAGAAACGTGCAGAGCTAGGTGCGGTACAAAACCGCTTCCAGTCAACGATTCGTAACCAGTCAAACATTTCTGAGAACCTGTCAGCTGCGAAATCACGTATCAAAGATACTGACTTTGCTCAGGAAACTGCAAGCTTGACTAAAATGCAGATTCTGCAACAGGCGAGCCAGACAATCCTAAGTCAGGCTAACCAGCGTCCTCAGGCTGCACTAAGTCTACTGGGATAAGTTAGGTAGGAAAACAGGTGCCCGGACTTGATGGGGTATTAGCCAGGGCACCCAATTGGATGATAAAGCGGAGGAGCTTAAATCCAATTACAGTTCATCAAAACAATGAACACGTTAATATTAGCACTTTCCGTGCCAATATTATGAAAAAATATTGACACCCACTCTCAAACTTCAAAAAAAGAGGCTGCCAGGCCTCTTTTTCTTTATATTTATTATTCATATACGTGGGATGGTTTGAGGTATAACACCGTTCAATACATCTGAAAGGCCCTTCCTTACAGGCATTACAGTGATGTTAGCTATATAAAGAGTATAGTTCAGTTCACGATATTACGACTCCCTGGCACGATATTCACTTTGTCAAAATTTATTGGCACACACCTTGCTTTATTCATTCCAGAAGAAATTTAGTTTGTACAAGCGGCATTGGATTGCCCCTTCACTGAGCCCCGGCCAGTGATAACAATTGCCTCCTTGTACGCCAATGAACAGCTCAATGCTGAGCATTTGTATAGAGAGAGTGAATCATGGCTTTATTTGTAAATACCAATGTCAGTTCCATTAATGCGCAACGACAACTACAAAATTCCGGTGTTGAGCTGGATACGTCATTCAAACGCCTATCTTCTGGTCTGCGGATCAACAGTGCGGCAGACGATGCTGCAGGTCTGCAAATCTCAGACCGATTACAGTCGCAGATCCTGGGTCTTAATCAGGGTAATCGAAATGCTAACGATGGTATTTCACTTGCTCAGACAGCGGAAGGGGCAATGGATGAAATTACCTCTATGTTCCAGCGGATCCGGACTTTGTCGCAACAAGCAGCGAACGGCTCGAACACGGATGAGGACCGTCTGGCAATTCAGGAAGAAATTCGTCAGCTGGCGGCAGAAGTAAACCGGGTTGCCAGTGATACCACGTTTGGTGGTCAAAACCTGCTAGACGGCTCGTACTCAGCTAATTTCCAGGTAGGTGCCGATGCGGTACAAACCATTGGCTTTAGTATGCAGTATGTGGGTGCCACAACTAACTCTATGGCTGATAATGGTGGTTTTACCCTGTCAGGTGTAGCGGGTGTTGCCAGTGGAGTGTCAGGCGCTGCACTGAGTGCGACGACAGCAACCATCAGTACAAATATTGGTACTGAAGCGGATGCCAAAGTGTTTTCAAACGTCTACACAGCAGCTGGTATATCAGTGTCATCGCAGGCCAATGCTCAGGCTGTTATGGCAGGTATGGATGCTCTGATTGCGGTTGTAGATAAAAAGCGGGCTGAGCTGGGTGCGGTACAAAACCGATTCCAGTCGACAATCCGAAACCAGGCCAATATTTCAGAGAACCTGGCTGCTGCAAAATCTCGGATCAAAGATGCGGACTTTGCGATGGAAACAGCTAAACTAACTAAAAATCAGATCCTACAGCAGGCCAGCCAGACTATACTAGGTCAGGCAAACCAGCGTCCGCAGGCGGCTCTGAGCCTGTTACAGGGTTAATAACACAAAAAAAATAAAATAATTTGCAAATAAGGCTAAAGCTTTCGCTTTATCAGTCGATAGCGGATTTAGAGAACTATAAATCTAGGACTCTAAATCATCGCTGCTGGCAGGGTAGGGGTATCCCGTCTCAGCGAGTTATATTGATAAAGCGGAGGCTATTATGGCTTTATATGTAAATACCAATGTGAGTTCATTGAACGCACAGCGGCAATTAAATAAATCCTCAGGAGCGTTAGATACGTCTTTCCAACGCTTATCATCGGGTTTGCGCATTAACAGTGCAAAAGACGATGCTGCAGGTATGCAAATCACCAACCGTCTTAACGGTCAAATCAATGGTCTGAATCAAGGTATCCGAAACGCGAACGATGGTATCTCACTGGCGCAAACCGCAGAAGGTGCGCTGGACGAAACCACTCAGATGTTCCAACGGATCAGAACACTTGCGCAACAGGCATCTAACGGTTCAAACACCGATGAAGACAGACTGGCACTGCAAGAAGAAATTCGCTCTCTTTCAGAGGAAGTAAACCGCGTTGCAGCTGACACCACCTTTGGTGGCCAGAACCTGCTTGACGGTACATACGACGCGAACTTCCAGGTAGGTGCCGACGCGGTGCAAACCATCGGCTTTAGTATGCAGAACGTTGCCGCTACAACCAACGACCTGCAAGCTAACGGTGGGTTTACCCTGTCTGGTATTGCGGGAATTGCCAGTGGTGTAACCGGAGTGGCATTGAGTACCACCACCGAGACCATCAGTACGACGGTAGGCGCAGCTGCGGACGCTAAAGTGTTCTCCGATGTGTTCACTGAGGCGGGTATTTCGGTGTCTTCACAGGCCAATGCACAGGCAGTACTGGCTGGTATGGACAATCTGATTGCGGTTGTGGATAAAAAACGTGCGGAGCTGGGTGCGGTGCAAAACCGATTCCAGTCAACGATTCGTAACCAGTCAAATGTTGCGGAAAACCTGACAGCTGCACGTTCTCGTATTCAGGACACCGACTTTGCTGCAGAAACGGCGAGTTTGACCAAAATGCAGATCCTGCAACAGGCAAGTAGTTCAATCCTGAGTCAGGCTAACCAGCGTCCTCAGGTCGCCCTGTCGCTCTTAGGCTAAGAATAGTGTAACGTCAAGTTTGCATGAGAAATCGCGAAACTTGGCGTATACTTACAGTTAGACTAGAGATTGGAGGTGTATTGTGAAAGAGATTCAGGCAACATTAGGGCTTGGTTCGAATAATGCGGTGCTCACTCCTGGTCAAATTAAGCCTGAGGAAAGTGCTGAGACGCTCCGGGCTGTGGAGAAGTTAACCAAGTTGGTTGATAACCCCTCAGTGCGGGCTCAGGATAAGCAAAAGGAAGAAGCTGATCCTGATGCACAGGACAAATTATTCGCCCAGGTGAAATCTGATCTGGCAAAGCTGAATGACTTTATACCGGTCACGGCAACCAATTTGTCGTTCGAGTTTGATGATAAAGGTAATCCGCCTTTCATCAGAGTCATCGACAAAGGCAATGATGAAGTGATCAGGGAAATTCCCTCAGAGGAATTTCGCGAAGTTGCTAAGGCTTTGGAGGAATTTGCCGATAAAGTATCAGGAAAAGGTTTGCTGTTTGACAGGACAGCATAAATGAAAGTGAATTGGAGGTAGCAAATGCCACTTATAACGTCTGCAGGCGTCGGCTCAGGTCTGGACTTGGAGAGTATTATTAAAGCATCGGTTGATGCCGAAAATATTCCCAAGATGCAGGCCTTCGTCAAGAAAGAAGAGTCTTTGAAAGTCGAGCTCTCTGCCTTGGGCGAGGTTAAGTCTGCTATCTCCAAGCTCAACGACACAGTTAAAAAGTTAGCTGACCCTGAAAACTTTGGTAAAAGGGTCGCTAATATCACTCAACCTACATCTGGCGATATCATTAGCGTGACACCGACCTCAGATATCTCAGTGGGTAACTTCGATATTGCCGTCAAACAATTGGCACAGGGGAGCCGTGCCGTTTCGGCTGATGGTGCTTACACGTCAATTGACGATGTCGTGAGTGCCACCGGAGGGACGTTAACGTTTGGTGCCGGAGTCGATAATAGCTTCACGCTGGATGTGACTGCGGGCATGACGCTGGGTGAACTGCGAGATGCGATAAATGCGTCAGATTCAAATTTTGGTGTGACGGCCAATATTGTAAATACAGGGACCACTACCGGTTCTAAATTGGTATTCACCTCCAACGTTACTGGTGAAGACAACAGTTTGACCATTACTAATGACAATGCCGAGCTGGATGCCGTGTCCATTGGTACACCAGGTGGGATGACGATTGATCCCGATGAGGACGCACGTAATGCGATTATTACGATAGATGGTCTTGAAGTACAAAGTGATACCAACACCTTTAAAGATGCGGTTCAGGACATGACCATCAAGGCCCTAGCGAAAAGCGAAGGGAATGATACCGATGGCTATGACACAGCAAGTTTGAATGTTGACTACGACAGAGACTCAGTGAATACGCTGATTGATGAGTTTATTTCGAACTATAACAACCTGATTGGTAACATCGGTTTTCAGACTCGGATTGGTAAACCGCTAAACGGCGATTCATCGATGCGGACGCTTAGTGACCAGTTGATTACTACCTTATCCACTAACCTAACCGATGCGGGTCCATTTGAAACTATATTCGATATCGGTTTAGGGGTAGACAATGATGGTTACCTTGAAAAATCGTCGTTAGTACGTAGTCTTAATGATGCAATGGACAGTAACTTCGATGATATTGGCACAGCGTTTGCAGGAGATAATGGTGTCGCCAAGCAGCTAGAGTCGTTGCTTGACAATTATGCAAGCTCGAGCGGTTTGATTAAAGATCGAGAAGATGGTTTGAACGGCCAGCTCAGTGATTTAGAAGACGATGTGGAGAATCACGAATTTCGCATGGCGTCTTTAGAAGAGAGATTACGAAAGCAGTATGCGGGGCTGGATGTATTGATTGCCCAGATGCAGCAAACGCAATCTTATTTGGGCGCTCAGCTCGCGAATTTGCCAGGGTTCACCAAGTCTAAGTAAGGAGCCATTATGTACAACGCAAGAGTTAAAAATTATCAGAAAGAAGCACTGAAAACGCGTGTAGCAGGTGCTGATCGGTACGAAATTATTCAAATGCTAATGGCTGGCGCAGTAGAGAAAATGGTACTTGCCAAAGTCTCAATTGAAAAGCGCCACCTGGAAGCAAAAGCAGAGCATATTTCAAAAGCCTCTGCGATTTTAGAAGCACTTCGTGGCTGCCTGGATTTTGAAGTAGGCGGAGAAGTAACCGAGAATTTATACGCTTTGTATTCTTACATGATAGACCGGCTACTGGATGCCAGCATTCAGAATGATCCGGCGATTATTGACGAAGTGTCAAATCTGTTAAAGGAAATTAAATCAGCCTGGGATGCTATCCCTGTCGACGTTCGTCAGCAGACATTGAATGACAATGGCGCTGATGCTAATGTCGGTTAACTTTTCGGATATAGAAGCATCTTTAGAAGCGGGCATGACGCTGGGTGAACTGCGAGATGCGATAAATGCGTCAGATTCAAATTTTGGTGTGACGGCCAATATTGTAAATACAGGGACCACTACCGGTTCTAAATTGGTATTCACCTCCAACGTTACTGGTGAAGACAACAGTTTGACCATTACTAATGACAATGCCGAGCTGGATGCCGTGTCCATTGGTACACCAGGTGGGATGACGATTGATCCCGATGAGGACGCACGTAATGCGATTATTACGATAGATGGTCTTGAAGTACAAAGTGATACCAACACCTTTAAAGATGCGGTTCAGGACATGACCATCAAGGCCCTAGCGAAAAGCGAAGGGAATGATACCGATGGCTATGACACAGCAAGTTTGAATGTTGACTACGACAGAGACTCAGTGAATACGCTGATTGATGAGTTTATTTCGAACTATAACAACCTGATTGGTAACATCGGTTTTCAGACTCGGATTGGTAAACCGCTAAACGGCGATTCATCGATGCGGACGCTTAGTGACCAGTTGATTACTACCTTATCCACTAACCTAACCGATGCGGGTCCATTTGAAACTATATTCGATATCGGTTTAGGGGTAGACAATGATGGTTACCTTGAAAAATCGTCGTTAGTACGTAGTCTTAATGATGCAATGGACAGTAACTTCGATGATATTGGCACAGCGTTTGCAGGAGATAATGGTGTCGCCAAGCAGCTAGAGTCGTTGCTTGACAATTATGCAAGCTCGAGCGGTTTGATTAAAGATCGAGAAGATGGTTTGAACGGCCAGCTCAGTGATTTAGAAGACGATGTGGAGAATCACGAATTTCGCATGGCGTCTTTAGAAGAGAGATTACGAAAGCAGTATGCGGGGCTGGATGTATTGATTGCCCAGATGCAGCAAACGCAATCTTATTTGGGCGCTCAGCTCGCGAATTTGCCAGGGTTCACCAAGTCTAAGTAAGGAGCCATTATGTACAACGCAAGAGTTAAAAATTATCAGAAAGAAGCACTGAAAACGCGTGTAGCAGGTGCTGATCGGTACGAAATTATTCAAATGCTAATGGCTGGCGCAGTAGAGAAAATGGTACTTGCCAAAGTCTCAATTGAAAAGCGCCACCTGGAAGCAAAAGCAGAGCATATTTCAAAAGCCTCTGCGATTTTAGAAGCACTTCGTGGCTGCCTGGATTTTGAAGTAGGCGGAGAAGTAACCGAGAATTTATACGCTTTGTATTCTTACATGATAGACCGGCTACTGGATGCCAGCATTCAGAATGATCCGGCGATTATTGACGAAGTGTCAAATCTGTTAAAGGAAATTAAATCAGCCTGGGATGCTATCCCTGTCGACGTTCGTCAGCAGACATTGAATGACAATGGCGCTGATGCTAATGTCGGTTAACTTTTCGGATATAGAAGCATCTTTAGAAGCGGTAGATGCGGCTTGCCAGGCCGGCGAGCTTGAGGAGGCGCAGCGCCTTTTTAAACAGTTTGACGAACAACTCCGCTCAACATTAACAAACGATATGCTAGCTGAATCAGAAACAATTCAGCAGGCAGCGTTGGCGCTTTTTAACCATATCCAGACACTCACCGCAACACTCCAGCAAAATAAAACGACAGTCGCAAAAGAGCTGTCGCAGTTTGTTGGTAACCAAAAAAAGATCAAAGCGTATAAAAGTACTTAATACGACATTGGCTGATGTATGAACAAAGACCCCATATCACAACAACTAGAGTCCCTCAGCGAAAAACTCTCCGAAACAACAGCGCACCAGGCTCGCGAGGCGAAATTCGCAGAAGAAGCTAACCTGCGTTTCAGCAAAAACCTGCAAAGTTTTGAGAAATACTATCCAGATATTGCTAAGGCCATTAACAATCACAGTGTTCGAGAGGAGTTTTGTCTCCACGTGACCACGTCAGGTCATGGTAACTTCGTCCCCAAAGACAGCGATGCGCCCATTTATTCTCAGTCGCCGATAGAGCAAACCACAGAGCAGGTTGAACGGCAGCTTCGTAAGCCAGTTTTGAGCCTGACCGATTATACTGGGTACGGCGAGCATCAGGAAGATGAGCGTTTGCATGTTCGCTACATGACTGAACTGACGAAGCTCATGATCGATATCCGCGAACAAGGGGCTGCCCCGCTCAGCACCATGCCTGAGCATTTTCCCAGTGCCATTATTTTCGGCATTGGTCTGGGCTATCATGTGCCATTGTTGCTTGAGCGAACCCAGTTCGATTACATCTTTCTGATTGAACCTGATTTTGAGCAGTTTTTTGCCAGCCTGTTTTGTACTGACTGGTTCCAGGTTATTGCCGATATCGATGAACAGGGCGGGTGTTTATTCTTCCATTTAGGGATAGATCACAGTTTATTTATTCAGGACGTAGAGAAAGTAGCCGAAGACGTAGGGGCATTTGCCCTGGTGCGTAGCTTTTGCTATCAACATACTCCAGGAAAAGAGCTTAATACACTGATAAAACAGTGGATTAAGGATTATTTTCGCTTTCAGTTTGGACATGGCTTTTATAATGACGCCGTGACAGGCCTGGCACATGGTATCCATCATATCCGTAATCAGGCTGCCTGGCTGACCAAAGAAGCGCAAGACCTGAACAAGGATACGCCTGTATTTATCATTGGTAATGGGCCGTCACTGGACGAAGCTGAGGCGTTTATCAAGCGCAATCACAAAAAGGCCATTATTATTGCTGCGGGCACCTCTATTGCGACCCTGTACAAAAAGGGGATCCCGGTTGATTTCCACGTACTTGTCGAGCGGCCTTATTCCAACTACAAGATCTTTGGTGAAATAGTGCCACCGGAGGTGTATGCCAATACTAATTTGGTTGGTCTGAGCACGCTATACCCTGATACAAACCATAGATATAAATGGTCTGGCATTGCCGCAAAAGGCTCAGAAGCAGGCACGTCTCTGCTAGATATATTGGCCTTACAACATCTTTCTCAGACCTTACCTAAGATCCCATATAGTAACCCGGTCGTTGCAAATGCAGCGTTATCGTTCGTGTTATATCTGGGATTTCGTAACGTGTATCTGTTTGGAGTGGATAATGGCAAGGCGCCGGGTGGTGCACATCACAGCAAAGACAGCATCTACCGGGCACGAAATGACGACACCGAGGGGGAAGGCTTTTACCACCTCGAGATAGAAGGACATTCGTTACCAGGCAATTTTGGTGGTCATGTTCTGTCGAATGACCTGTTTATGATAGCCCATGCTCAGCTGGAAAAATTGCTGAGATATTATGATGTAACTACATGCCTCAATGTGGGGAGCGGTGCAAAAATTGATAAGGCTATGGCAGTACATGCAGAAGATCTGCTCGATATTGAAGGTCAATATGATATTGAAACCACGGTGGAGCAGATAAAAGCAGAGTGCTTTAGTACATTCCCGCTTGACGATGTTAGCGAAGAGGCCATTGCGCTGGATGGGCTAAAAGAACTGACCGAGCATATTTGCAGTATTGCCGCAGAGCCTGTTACAAGTCGCCAAGAAGCTGCTGATCAACTCAGACGTCAAGCGCGCTATTTGTACGCTTACAAGCAGTCGAAATGGGGCCACTTATTTCACGTAATTCGAGGGTCGTTGCTGTATTATCATTGCCCGTTGATAACGCTGTTATATACCTATGAAGACGAAGCATTTTGTCTTGAACAATATCAACGATTAAATCAGCTTTGGATGAACTATATCAAAGAAATCTATACACATTTTTGTGATCATTACACTGAGAAGTGTGATCTGGGACTGGAGTAACTCAAGTGTCGTATCAAGAAACAGAAGCGTTTTATAATGACCTTTACGATGAGCTGTTTCCTATTCTCAGATCGATCACCGGTCCCGGGCTGAGGCAAAGCTACGATATTTTTGGTCGATACCTGCCTCTGGAGCGCTTGTCGATCCCTACAGGCACCGCACTGTTTGACTGGCAGGTGCCGCAAGAGTGGCACTGCGATGAAGCGTATCTGTTAGGGCCGGATGGTGAGCGTGTGGCGGATATGCACAGGCTTAACCTGGAAGTGGTTAATTACTCAGAGCCGGTGGATGTCACACTGTCTCTGGAAGAGCTGCAATCTCATTTATACAGCTTACCTGAGTTACCCGAAGCCGTCCCTTATGTCACCAGTTACTATAAAAAGCGCTGGGGGTTTTGTCTTAGCCAGATACGTCGTGATCAGCTCAAACCGGGTCAATATCGTGCGGTGATCAAGAGCCGCTTTGTAGACGGACACCTGGATATAGCTCAAACCGTTCTTGAAGGGCAGTCAAAGCAGGAGGTGTTACTTAGCTCCTACCTGTGTCATCCCTCAATGGCGAACAATGAACTGAGTGGGCCACTGGTATTACTGGGTCTATATCACAGGATAAAACAGTGGCCTAATCGTCGCTATACATATCGTTTTATGCTGCACCCGGAAACCATAGGGAGCCTGGGTGTGCTGCATCTGATGCAGGATCATTTTCGTCAGCACCTGGTGTCCGGGTTAGTGTTAAATTGCTTAGGGGGCGAGCCTCAGGAGTTGGTGTTTAAACATAGTCGTAATGACAATGGGCTGCTGGATAAATTGCTTTATCACTTGAGTGAGCAAGGCGATGGCCACAGCAATATCCCTTTTAGCCCGCTCAGTGGCTCTGATGAGCGCCAGTATAATGCGCCCGGTTTCCAGTTCCCTGTATGCTGTGTGAGCCGCAGTTTTCATACTGGTTATAAGGAATATCACACCTCATTGGATAATAAATCGTATATGGGGATCAAACCACTGCTGGATAGCATTGATAAGCTTGAAAAGATTTTCCTGGCGTTTGAGCAAAGTGCGCGCTTTGAAAATACCCACCCCTATGGTGAGCCTAATCTGGGTAGTCGGGGATTGTACCCGACGTTGAGCTTTTTCAGTGAAGAGCGAACTCGTCAGCTGGATGAGCTGAATCATATTAAGATGCTGCTGTGTTACAGCGATGGGCAACATGACACCATAGACATCGCAGGTAAGTACAATCAATCTGTCACGGAATTTGCAGGTGCAATCAGTAAACTGGAGGCGCATGGTTTGTTAAAAATGTTGCCACCCCAGAGTCAGTTGGAGGCGTAGTTATGGCAAATAATCAGGCAGTTGTAGTAGGCGGTGGCATTTGTGGCATGGTTGCGGCTGTGCTTTTAAAACAACGATTTGATCAGGTGGTACTGATTGAACAGGCCGACACTGTGGGGGGGTTGTTTTGCTCTGTTAAAGACAGCTCTGGCGCTGCCTATGATATGGGCTCACACATTCCCAACGCGACAGGTGTTGCGGAGCTGGATGACATTTTGTTTGCCGATGCGGATACTGACAGCTGGCATAAAATTGCCAGGTTGTGCTCAGGGAACTACTTTGCTGGTAGCTGGGACTTGAATAGCCCATTTCCGGATGCGTCAAAACTCCCACAAGATATCTACCAGAAGGGCTGCGGCGAGCTTATCAATCATACCGACTTGCCACAGTCTGGCTTGATTTATGAGTATTGTGCCAATTCTTTGGGAATTGTGTTCACAGAAAGCATTGTCGTGCCGATATTACGCAAACTCTATGGTCAGGATGCTCCCCTGAAGCGCCTGACTATGGCAGCAGGGTTATTTGGCTTTACCCGCATTCTGGCGTTGCCAGCCGATGTCGCTGCAACCCTTAAGCAGCTACCGGCCTTCGATGCCAAGCTGGGGTATCAGCGAGAATCTGATTTTCAACAGCGCAAAGCACAGGATAACCTGAGTGAGGTAACTTACTATTACCCGACGACCGGAGAGGGGATTGGTTACTGGGTCACGCAGCTACAAAAACGTGTAGAGCAGGCTGGTGTTGAAATCATCACATCAGAACGCGTTGCACAGATAGTTCACCAGAACAACAAGGTAACGAGTCTGACCCTGGCGAATAGTGCGCGCACTTTGGCATGCGATTTTCTATTCTGGAGCGCGCCTCCTTTTATCGCACTGGGTGCGATGGGACTGACGCCAGCCAGAGGTCAGGTGACCTTGCGTACCGCACTTATTTTCCACCTCAACTTTGATCGGCCTTTGCTGGATAACAAGTCACATTATTTGTGGGTCTGGGATGCGAACAGCGCTATTTTTCGACTGACTTTGTATCCTAATCTAACCGGGCAAAATCAACACCATCATTTATCCGCAGAAATACTATGCAGTCCTGATGAGGTGGCGTCCTTTTCAGAATCTGAGATCATCGAACAGCTAAAATCTATGGGCATCGTCGATCCGCACGCGCAATGTGTCAGTGGGCAGACTCAGGTCATTAACAACACCTTCCCCGTACCGACAACAGAATTCCAGGCTGTCAATCAGCAGAACTATGAGACCTTGACAGGATGCGTTGATAACGTCGTTGTCTCGGGTCGTTTTAGTGGTAAGTGCTGGCGTCAGGCAGAAGTATTGGTTGAGGCGTACGAGTCAATTATGCGGGCAACCGACGCAAATTAAGCGTCGGGTTTGTCCAGTCGGATGTGAAAATACGGTTCGACGTTACCACCAAAGCTCAATTTGAACCACCCCCGCTGTGGACTGTTGATCCCCTCTAAGTCTAACTTTGACACGCCTTTTTGGGCGAGTAGCGGAAAAGCCTGCCATAACACCGCGGTGCCAGTATGGCTGTCTCGCATTTCAGGGTGATTTGCACCATAAAAATAATAGGCCGTATCCCCCTGGAGTAAGTAGGTCGCAAAGCTGCCTATTTCTTGGTTACTGGTGTGTGCCTGATACATACAGAGCAGGCCCTGTTGTGCCAGGCTTTTGATTCTCACCGCGAGCGTATCCAGTTGAGCTGGGCTAATTTCAATGCCCTGGCGTGCCATGGTGAGGCCGTAATAATGGGCAAATAGTGTAAAGTCGTACGACTCACTGAGCGTCACCTGTTTCTTAATACCGTAGCGGATCTCCTGTCGCCTTGATACCGAACTATTGTTATAGTTGTCTGAGTGCTCAAGTGCTGACAAAGGCGCGGCAAACTCATCTAACTCAAGCACGGACGTGTAGCGAGGCGTGACAGCATATTTAGGGCCATCGTTGTGGTAGTTAACCCATAAGAATGCGCGAATGTCTTGGATGGCCGGATGTAGCTTCAGGGTTACCTGAGCATAGCGCTCAGCAAGGTACTCAGCAATGTACTCTTGCGCAGCAAATAACTCCGAATGACGCTGGGCGCGATTCAGGTGATCTATATTGCGATGCATAATCCCGTCATGGATCACGTCATGATGACCGACGACGCGTTGTTCATGCTCATCCACGATCAGCAACACCGCGGCAATTTTCTCTTTGCCCTTACAGCAGTAATAAGCGTGGTACTTAACGTCCAGTAAAGCGATAAATTGGCTGTGAACAAACGGGGTACCATGGGGTGAAGTTGCAATGAAGCTGTCCCAGTTTTGGTCCAGCTCACACGGCTCAAGGCTAAACTTATTCTTCATGAGCGGGCTTTTTTAATACCATACTCCACGCTGCGTGGACGCCATCACTGCCATATTCACTGGATTGACCGTGACTGAGCGAGACAATATCAAACTTAGCGACGAGCTGGTGGATCAGCTCAGCGTCGAAAAAGTTAACATTGCCGACATCAGCAAACGGGCCCCAGGTGTAACCGGTTTTGGTATAGTGATCGACCGACTCTGGTGCTTTGGCGTAGTCAGAATGCTCAGTGCTGAACCAGTCTGTGATCAGTATGACACCACCGGGTTTGAGTCGGTCATACGCTTGGTCAAGATAGCGTTGAATACTGCTGGCCGGATTATGCACAGATGCGCCCCGGTCAACAATTAAGTCAAATTGTGCCTCAAAAGGCCAGGGTTGTGTAAAGTCGCCGACATATAAGTTATCAGCAATGTCACTGAACCGCTTTTTTAGTTCTCCGATGATAAAGTCACTGCCATCAATGCCATACACGTTTGGGCAATAACTCAAGAAAAATGGAAAATTTGCGCCAGCACCACATCCTACTTCCAGAATAGTAAATGTTTCATCGCCGTCTCTCAGGCGGGTATTACGCAACGCACCACTGACAACTTCACTCCATGGCCACACGGACATGTGCTGATTGCTGCGGTAGAGTTGATCCCAGTTTTGACAAAATGACATATGTAAATCCTTCGAAGTAACTATGCTGTGATTAAGCAAGGTTTGAGCCAGTATTACAGGTGTGATGCGCAGTCTGTTTGGCTAGGTTTTGCGCGTGTGCGTAGCTTTGTGGAGTACCAATATCAATATAGTGGTCGTCTACTCGCCAGCCTTGCAGTTTGCCAACCATATTCGGCACTATATCGATACTCAGCTCGTAATGCTGATTGGGTTTTAGGTCTGAAAAGTACCGCTCGTACACCGCGGGTCCAAATATAAACAGGGCACCACTGGCAAGATTTCCGGGTGGGTTTGCGACTTTCTCATGAAACTCCTGGATGACCTGATATTCGTCCAGCTGCACAATGCCGCAGCTTTGCGGTGTTGGTGTTTCAAACAGTAACAAAGTTGCATCGGTGTTTGCCTGGCGCTGGTGATGTGCTTCAAGCATGCCTTGTAGCGAGCTTTGACAATAGTTATCAGCATGGATCACCAGGCACGTTTCGTCCTGCCAGAATCTTCGGTTAGCGACCAGCGTCCCGGCGGTACCCAACAGTTCAGTTTCATAACTTAATGTGATGCGGGCATTGTCAGGGTGCGCAGCCACATAGGCTTCAACCTGCTCACTGAAATAGTGTGTATTGATCAGGATCTCTTCTACCCCTAGTTGAACTAGCTTGTTTATCCACAAGCCAAGCAGGGGCACATCATTAATGGGAACCAGGCACTTTGGCAGTGTGTTGGTAATTGGCTGAAGGCGGGTACCAAGACCAGCAGCGAGTAAAATGGCTTTCATATTAACTAAATGAGTCCTTGACGGCTTTTTCCAGTATTTGACAGGACAACGGGGTGTTGCCCAGAGATGCAACCTGACAAGCGGCTGCCAGACTCCCCAGATAGCAGGCTTGCCATATGTTGGCACCTGCAACCAGTGCTAAAGAGCTGGCTGCCAGCAGGCAGTCGCCAGCGCCCGCAGGGTCAACGGCGTTTGGGTTCAGTGCTGGCAGGCGATCATTTTCCCACTTTTGCAAGGGCAGATCGGGTTTATGCACCAGTATCCCTTCCTCAGCCAGCGTAATCACCAGATTCTGACTTTGTGTTTTCTCGATCAGTTTTTGCGCCAGGACCACCAGGCCATCATCGGTATTATTCAGTGCAACACGCACTTCTCTCTCTGTCGGCGTTAGCAGGTCCATTCCACAATACCGTGAAATGTCACCCACCTGAGAGGAGGTCTGGCTGTCCGCGACCATACGAATGTTACGCTGCTGACACGCCGTACTTAAGCGTTCAACAAGCGGTTGAGGTAATACACCATAATTAAAATCGGAAAAGACCAGCAGATCTGTCGAATCCAGCTTTTGCTCTATGGCATTGTAAATTTGTTCCTGTAATTCACGGGCAATTTTGTGCTGCCTGACCTGATTAACACGCAGCAGTGTTTTGTTACCTGCCCGATATCTGGTTTTTAGTGGGGTAGGGCGGCTTGTGTCGGTAAAGAACAAGGGCTCGACCTGATAACCTGAGATATTCTCAGTGGCGTAGAAGGCCGTATTATCCTCACCCAGCACCGAAGCCAGTGTCACCTCTTTGGCACCCAGTGCTTTGATATGCCCGGCAGTGATGGCTGCCCCACCCAGAAACCTGTCTTTACGGTTAGGTGTCATCACTATGGTGGGGTCTTCCTGAGATAATCCGACGGCTGTACCTTGCACGTACTCATCGACAATGACCTCTCCAATCACGAGTACCCGTAAGGCCCGCATACTTTCAAACAGGCTGACTAAGTCGGATTGTGTGATGCCATGACGTTGTGCAAATTGCTTGGCTTCCTGGTAGTCAAAGTTTCGTCCAACTGAGGTGGTGCGGCGAATATAATGGTCAGCATTGGTCTCAAATTCACCAGAGCCGAACACCAGTTTACCACCATATTGCTGCAGCGCGCTCAACTCGGCATTGTGCCGGGTTTCAAACTCTTTCCCTTTAACTACAATGGCCGGTTGGTGTTGCTCTACGACCTGCTCCGGCGGCTGATCGGTCAGAAAAGCCTCGTCAACACATTCAAGCGACTGCACAATTTCCAAACGGTGTTTTTCTTTTACCCGGCTTTTTACGGCCATTGCTGAATCAGTATTGATTGCGACAATGAGCTCATCACCGCAATCCCGGGCGAAATTGAGCAATCTGATGTGACCCGGATGGAGCACATCAAAATTGCCCTGTACTAACACGCGTTTTGGCTTATGAGTTATTTTTTCCATTGCCCGATACCGGTTTCAATACAGCTTTGCACAGATGTGAAGTTGAATTCAGAGAAGCGTGCAGAGTTTATCATGGTTGTGTTCAGGGGGCGCTTACCACTTGGGTCCAGCTCTGAAAAACGGATTTGCTGAAGCGGTGTATCACTTTGTAGTGCAGTGGCTATCATTTTAGCCAGGTCATAGCGACTGAAGGATTCTGGGTTGCAAAAGTTAAACACACCTTTAACGTTTTGCTCTACCAGGAAGTCGACAGCACGGACAATATCTTTGACGTCAGTCGGATTGAAAATCAAATCCGTGGCGGCTTTGACCGGATCCCCTGAGTTTATCTGGCCTGCGATATCATTGAGGATCGTTCCGTCAGCGCCTGGGCTGCCAATGATTTTTGCCAGCCGTATGACAGTGGCCTGACCTTCAGTGAGTGACATCAAAGCTGTCTCTACACGGCGTTTTTGCTTGCCATACTCAGAAACGGCAGGGGCTAAGCTATCATCGGTATAGCCTCCCTGATCACCGGTAAAAACATTGTCAGAAGAGACAAAGATAATCGGGATCTGCTGTTCATGGAGTTCGTTGATCAGGGCAAGTGTTGCGTCAACATTCACTTTGGCTGCTTTTTGGGGATCCGCGTTAATTGCGCCAATGTTGGTGAGTGAAGCGCAAATGATGGCTATATAGTGACACGACGAACTCAGTGTCAGATCAGCCAGCGTGTTTTCCTGAAGCTGAAACTGTTGCATGCCTGGTTGTGGATTACGGGCATAGGTGCCAATTGAATTCGGCCGTGTCTTTATGAAGTGGCTAAACAAGTGGCTGCCCAGTAACCCGCTGGCACCAAATATAATTGGCGTTAATTGTTGATCTTTTGCCATATTGCCTCTGCAAGTTGAATGTCGGATAGTGCCTCACTAGCAGCGATTGGGCTGCTAAGGTTATGCTGTTGCAATGCATCAAGAAACGCCTGAGCTTGCTCTTTAAATGCCCAGGACCAGGGAACCTGATACTGGGTTTTTTCGCTGATCTCACCGTTGCGCTGCAATTCGACCCGGGCAGGGACATTACGTAGCAGAGCGGGTGGCAAAGTAAGCTGCAACTGACCATGTTCAAACACAAATGTGCACTGTTCCTGCCAGTCTTTTTGGTCTACTTCACCCGTATGCAAAGTCACGAGCTGGCGGTCAGTCCGCATAACACACACATGGGCTTTTGCCGATACAAAGTTAAAGTACTCGACGCCCAAGTCACAGTCTAGAAAATACCTGAGTAAATTCAACAAGTGTGAGTGT
Source organism: Pseudoalteromonas rubra (assembly GCF_000238295.3). Taxonomy (NCBI): domain Bacteria; kingdom Pseudomonadati; phylum Pseudomonadota; class Gammaproteobacteria; order Alteromonadales; family Pseudoalteromonadaceae; genus Pseudoalteromonas; species Pseudoalteromonas rubra. Next base: position 305,570 of record NZ_AHCD03000034.1, on the reverse strand, counting down.
ACGTTGACATAGCGCGCGAACAGCGGACGATGTTCTTTAGTGAGCCAGTCAGGTGCAAAGTCGGCCTCATCAGGCATTTGCGGTCGTGGCTGCTGAGAGTGAATATAGCCACCAGCTTTGCAATAGCTATCACCCATGTAGCAGTGGGCGTTGACCTGCAGTAATTCGCCTAATTCTTTAGTGTCGATCAGCTGTGAAAAAACGGCTTTTGCTTTTATTACACCGCCATCAAAGCGTTTCATGTAACCCACGCAGTAAACGAGCCCTCGGGCTTTGGCCAGTTCGACCAATGCGCTGGCATCTTTACTGTTACCAGCCATGGGCTTTTCACTGAACACATGTTTCCCGGCGAGCAGACAATCTCTGACCACTTCTACGGTGTGAGCACGTGCTGTTACGACCACAACGGCATCAATGTCATCGTCCTCAAGCAGCGCATGGTGATCGGCATAGGTGTGATTAAAACCAAACTTGCTGGCAACTTGTACCAGCAATTCTGGGCGCAGATCCGCTATTCCGTGTAGTTCACAGTCAGTCAGCTGAGCATAGTTCTCAATATGCGCAACCTGGCCGATGAAACCGGCGCCAATGAAGCCCAGTTTTATTTTAGCGGATGAAGTCTGCATAGTTCTCTTTCGTGATGAGTACGACCTGGGGTGTTAAGGTTAAAAATGCACCGCCTTGTTCGAGATAATCCAGGTGCTTTCTGACAATGGCTTTGGCATGGATCCAGGCCAGTATCACGGTTAATTTTGGCATTGTGTCCATGAGCTTTGCGGTTGGCTCAACGAGAATACTGTCGCCGGGTGAGTAGCGTCCAACTTTTTGTGCGTGGTCATCATAAATTTCTGTGATGTCAGCACCAATGTCATATTGAGTTAACAGCATAGGGCCACTGCGTGCCGCACCATAAGCTGCGATGACACCAGGTTGGTGCTTGGCAATCAGGGCCTTGGCTTGCTCTTTCATGGTGTCAAAGCGCGCAACGAATGCATTCATTGTGGTCATGCTGTGCAAGTCACTGGCGTCCTCTTGTTTGACCATCTCAGCAACAGAAGGCTGAGTTGGGCGAGGGCCTGATTTATGCTGAGCGAATCCGATAATGGAACCACCCTGGATCGACACATGCTCAACATGGATCACTTCCAGCCCTTCTGCGGCAAGAAAGTTGATCATAGGTTTAAGAGAATGGTTGCATAAATGTTCATGGAAGATGGTACCAATAAGCATCTTATCTATGATGTCTTTGAGATAGGATACTTCAAACACAAATAACCCATCGGCTGCCAGGGTTGTTGCAATTCCTTTGAGCAGGTCACGCATTTCGTCCGCATGTGCAAACACGTTAAAAGCGGTTACTAAAGAAGCCTGACCGTGCTGAGCAACAATTTTTTGGCCGTTTTCGGCAGTCATTAAGTCCGCAATTGTTTCAATCCCATTGCGGGTAGCCTGGGCTGCAATATCGCTGGCCGGATCGATGCCTAGTACTTTGAAGCCTTTTTCTTTAAAGCACTTTAAGAAGGTCCCGTCATTGCTGCCTACATCCAGCACGAAGGGCTGAGGAAGCGGGCCATATTTGTCGAGGATCAGCTCTGAAACGTCTTTAAAGTGATCGATGATCCCCTGAGTCTGACCTGAATGGTAAGTGTAATCAGCCCACAGGTACTCAGGTGCAATCACATCTAATATTTGCACATGGCCGCAATCCTGACAGATATAGAGATCAACAGGGAACAGTGGGCAGGTGTCTTTTTGTTGTGAGTCACTGTACTTTTCAGCAATCGGTGTTGGCTTGAAAGGGATAGCTTTGACCACGTTTTCGCTGAGGCATAATCGACAGTCATTTCTGTGATGAAAATACTGCTTTGCCAATTCACTCTGACTTTGGTTCATAAGGGTTCTCATTATTTTAAATCAGCTTTCATTGAATCTAAAAAGTAGGCTTCTACTTTTAGGAACGCTTCATAAATGATTTGCGCTGTTTCGATTGTATAATTTTCATTTAGATAGAGATTAAAAGAGGCATCTCTTGCTGCAATAGCGTTAGGTGTTTTTTTGTCCGATACCAGGTGTTTTTTCGCCCAGGGCCACTGGGATACCACAAAACGGTAGTGTGGGTTCAGCTCAACCCCTTCCCCGAGCAGCGCATTACAGAATGCGTCTTTGTCCAGAGTATGATCATCTGTGTTTAAATACACCGTCAGGAAAAAAGGCGAGGTGCCATCGATAAACGCCTCCGCTGTGCACAGTTGCGTGGAATTGATGAGCTCTATCATCCGTGAGCAGAATAGCGCTCTTTTTTTGATGGTGTCATCTAACCTCATCAATGAGGCGATGCCGATGGCACAAGAGAGCTCGTTGGTGTTCCAGTTAAGGGCGGGGAACATGTACGTTTCTGCATTGCGTTCCTGATAATCTTCACTGGCAAAATCTTTCCCTCTGTCGCCGTGGGCAAGGACTTTATAGTACAAGCTTTTACACGTTAAAAGCGGTTACTAAAGAAGCCTGACCGTGCTGAGCAACAATTTTTTGGCCGTTTTCGGCAGTCATTAAGTCCGCAATTGTTTCAATCCCATTGCGGGTAGCCTGGGCTGCAATATCGCTGGCCGGATCGATGCCTAGTACTTTGAAGCCTTTTTCTTTAAAGCACTTTAAGAAGGTCCCGTCATTGCTGCCTACATCCAGCACGAAGGGCTGAGGAAGCGGGCCATATTTGTCGAGGATCAGCTCTGAAACGTCTTTAAAGTGATCGATGATCCCCTGAGTCTGACCTGAATGGTAAGTGTAATCAGCCCACAGGTACTCAGGTGCAATCACATCTAATATTTGCACATGGCCGCAATCCTGACAGATATAGAGATCAACAGGGAACAGTGGGCAGGTGTCTTTTTGTTGTGAGTCACTGTACTTTTCAGCAATCGGTGTTGGCTTGAAAGGGATAGCTTTGACCACGTTTTCGCTGAGGCATAATCGACAGTCATTTCTGTGATGAAAATACTGCTTTGCCAATTCACTCTGACTTTGGTTCATAAGGGTTCTCATTATTTTAAATCAGCTTTCATTGAATCTAAAAAGTAGGCTTCTACTTTTAGGAACGCTTCATAAATGATTTGCGCTGTTTCGATTGTATAATTTTCATTTAGATAGAGATTAAAAGAGGCATCTCTTGCTGCAATAGCGTTAGGTGTTTTTTTGTCCGATACCAGGTGTTTTTTCGCCCAGGGCCACTGGGATACCACAAAACGGTAGTGTGGGTTCAGCTCAACCCCTTCCCCGAGCAGCGCATTACAGAATGCGTCTTTGTCCAGAGTATGATCATCTGTGTTTAAATACACCGTCAGGAAAAAAGGCGAGGTGCCATCGATAAACGCCTCCGCTGTGCACAGTTGCGTGGAATTGATGAGCTCTATCATCCGTGAGCAGAATAGCGCTCTTTTTTTGATGGTGTCATCTAACCTCATCAATGAGGCGATGCCGATGGCACAAGAGAGCTCGTTGGTGTTCCAGTTAAGGGCGGGGAACATGTACGTTTCTGCATTGCGTTCCTGATAATCTTCACTGGCAAAATCTTTCCCTCTGTCGCCGTGGGCAAGGACTTTATAGTACAAGCTTTTATCTTGGGTATAAATAAGCCCGCCACTTCCCCCGGAAGCCAGACTTTTTCTGTACATGGTTGACAGTGCTGCAATATCGCCAAATGTGCCGAGTTTTTTCCCTTTGCAGTGTGCGCCGGGAGATTGTGAGCAATCCTCCAGTAACTTGATACCCCTTGCTTTTGCTTGTTCAGCAATCAGTTCGATATCTGCGGCAATGCCTGCGCAATGGACGAGCAAAATGGCGCTTGTTTCGGGTGTGATGACTTGTTCAATCTGAGCCCATGAGGTATTCAAACTGCCTGGTTCAGTGTCTGCCAGAGATACCTTATAGCCGTTCAAAATTGCCGCATTCAAGGAGCCGGGATCTGTAATTGGCGACATGACGATATGGCTACCTTCAGGCAGCTCTAATGCAGCAAGTGCCACGAATAAGGCGCCTGTACCCGTTGCTACAGCAGCCGTAAAGCCACCGCCCATATACTCGCTGAATTTTTCACAGTAGCTATTTTCAAATGGGCCAAAGTAGCCCGGGTCAACATCGGAGTTAGAGTAATAGCTGACCGCTTCATTTAACGCGCTCACCTCTGCCTCACCAAAAGCGACACGCTTTGGCATTCCCTGGGTGATCAGTTTCTCACCCCCATGAATGGCTAGTATTTGTTTATTACGTTTCATCGTTCTTATTTTCTAAATAGGTATCTTGCAATGCTTGATAGAATTGCTTCAAAGCAGCCGGCTCTTGTGGTTGAGGTGACCATGGTGGAATCGCCACATCTTGCTCTTTGTCATAAGGGCCAGCATATATTTCATGGTAGATGGCGTACTGACTTGTGCAAAGTGGCAGATGCCAAATATCTCCATTGATACGCTGGATCAGTGATCGGTTTGGATTTTTACTGTTAGAGCTAAGATGCATGATGTCGATTACGGTGCCATCATCATCAAACAGGAAAGTGCTAAGCTCACCGTCAATTAAATGGATCGACTCACTCTTGCCGGGTGGATGTTTATGCACCGGAAATAATGCACCTTTCAATACCACAATGATCATTTCCTGAATGAGGCTGTTAGTATCCTGATGCAGACAAAGTCGATAGTGATTGCTGCCCGATGATTGCGCCTTAAGCAATAGTTCTTTAATTTTTTCCTGGTCAATCGCTAAGTGAGGCGATGTATTGAATTCAGCGAGGTGACTCATATTGTTGACCGCTCCATATATGAGTATGGCGCAAGGGTTGCGTGCAAAGAGGATGCAAATGCCTGCTTGACGACGTGTGACAACACACTGACATTTACCAGCGTGACATCATACTGACCAAAGTGGAAAACATGTATGCCATCAGAGCGTTGTAGCCGTGAACCAAACTGATGAAAATCACGCACTCGCTTGGTATGTCTGTGTAGCCGATACTCAACCGGGTTGCCTGATTTATCCACCAGGGTATAGTTTTCCAGGTTTTGTGTCAGATAGATTTCAGGCGCAAATATTTCTTCGAAATGGTGGATATAGGTGCAGCTCTCCAAAGCTACACCCAGGTGCAATATGTAGCACTGTTCGCGCAGCGCTGAGTTTTCTATTATGCCGTATGGACTATGCACAGAGCATGGGCCAGGATCCAGGTGGTGGGCGGCTGTTATCTCGTGGGCATCTCGTCCTATTGCCGCTACCGAATGGGTAGGGTGAAGGCTACGGTGAGTGGCGAATTGAGTACGAAATAACTCAGTCATAACACCGGTATGTGAGCGTGTCTTGTGCCAGTCAAATACCGGATTTTGCGGTGTGACAGTGCGCCAGCTCATGGTTGGCATGATGACGTTGCCGGTTTTGCAGTGTTCCACCAGGGTTTCACACAATGCAGCAGGGGCAACCTGATGTTGGGCCAGGGGCCTAAAAGCACTATGCACGATTAAAGTAGCGTTTTGTGTCACTCCCCCAGTGCGCAATGCCCGGGTAAGAAAGTCATAAAATTGCACTAGTTACTTCCTTCCAAACGGCTAATTTGAGTGTCAAAAGCAGTGGAGATAGACTCATAGGTCTCCTGCTCCAAAATAACCTGATGAAGGCCATTGTGTGCAAAAAACTGCTCGCGCTTACTGGTGCTGATCCCGGTTTTTTCCACATTGGATTTGCTGGTGGCAAAATGGCTTTCACTCACGGGCGTGAATCGAATAGAAGAACATCCAGGAATGAAGTAGTAAGCAAAACTGGGCCCGGATGAGGCGCTAAAGTTAATGTAGGCTGCATCGTAAAACGCGAGCCTTAACGCAAAATTGATTGAAGCGGCAGGTAGCTCAATCACTTTATCCGAAAACATTGGCTTTGAAGTACATTCAATCGTATCTCGCATCACCACTGGCAGGTATTTGTCGAAATCTAATTCTTCTATGAACGTTTGCCATGGTGCAGTATCTGAGTTTCTCTCTGGATGAGTCTGGGTATTGCGAAACGTGAAGGTCAGCAGCTTCTTGTTCTCGGCACCGTAACTTTGTATCAGGTTGTTCACTAGCTGTTTGGCAAACGCACTGATACTGAGTTCTGGCATGTTAGTTTCAATGTTGTCGTACTGCTGCAGTTTAGCCAGGCCAAAAGCAATACCTGTGTCGGTTGCCAGAAAATCATCCGGGAAAATGAATTTTTTATCGCCGAGTATATGTTTTGATTCCTGACGCGAGGTAAGCTCAGTGACCCCAACTACTGACCCCAGGCTTTCAAATATTGGTTTGACAATATTTCTGATCCGCCACGTATGTTCTTGTAGCGGGTAGTTACTGCAAAATGCCAGTTTATCGTCAGTGCTATATTTTGGGATGATCACAAAATGTATGTGCTTGAGGCCGAGGCGCTTGCGCTCTGCCTCAGCGACTGCGGTAAAGCTTAGCGCATCATAGCAGGGGAGGTTCAGTTTGGTATCGTAAACAACATACAATGTGCTATCCGTATTGATTTGGGGAGATACCGCGTCAATACAGCTTTCTATCTGACAGCTTGCGATGTTGTAGAAGAACAGTTTTTCCAGCGGAAATCCCGCATCCAGCAAAGTGTTGGCAATATCGTCAACAAACATCGAACAGATAATCACTTTGTCAAAAGACGCAATGCCTGACGCCTGGATTTGCTTGATACTGACAGCCATTCTGTTTTGTGATAATTCACCGCCTCGCGTCGTAACAAGCGTCGCGTTGGGGAAAGTCCCCAACAGCTGTTCTGTAATACTGTTAACGCCGTACAGAATGACATTTTGTTTACCCATATTGTTAGAAACCACTCCCTAAGTAGATAAAGTGATCACTATCCAGCGGCAGTCTGGCTTGCTCTTTTTGAATAGGTGCCTTTAGTTTAGGTCTGGCGGATTGTACAAATTTTTGATAGTTGACACGCCAATCCACGGCATTTTCATCAAGGTATTGCATTTGGATCGGGCTCTTATTTGCTGTTGAGTTTTCACCTTTTTCAGCAACAACAATAACATGCATTAACCCATCGATAGATTTACAGGCATCAATGTAATTGTAAGCTCCCCCTCTGGTGAAATCAGGCTTCCATTCGTATAAGTCAGTTTTAAACTTATAGACGCTATCAGATGCATCTCTTGCAACTGTCACGTAAACCTTGCAATCGCGGAATTCATTGATTGAGTAGTAACTGAAGAACCATTCGGGCGAATACATCAGGTAAGCACCGGCAACCGAGCTGGCACACTCTATGTGTATGATCCTGCCACCAGGCTTGAGCAAATGGGTGGTATTTTGTAAAAAGGAGACGGGGTTAAAGATATTATCCATACAGCTGCCGTTGTATATGGCATCAAATTTACCCACTAACTCGGCGCTCAACGGCTCATTCATATCTTGAATGATATCAGCCCCTTCATAATCAGAGCGATCCAGGCAATGGTAGTTGAGGTTTGGCGACAGGGCACTGAGCAAGTCGTGATCATACAGTGATTGATTGCCATGACGTGTAGCGGAATCAAATTTTTCATCAGAGATCAGAGACTTTACCTTGCTGGTGTCTAGTTGATGGTCTTCCATCAACTGCACAATATCATTCAACTCAACATTAACCGTTTGTTTTCCAATACACAGAAAATCACCCGCAAGTTCTTTGAACTGGTTTTCCAACAGCATTAGTTGAAAAGTTTGTCGATTTATACCCATAATTTATGCCTTAATTTTTGGAAGTGCATAGAGCACTGTTTCTACGAGCCCACCATCGTGCTGCCGTAAATAAAACTGGTAGACACCCGGCGCAATCGCTTCAACCTGTTGTTGCAAAGAGAAAATGTGCTCGGGCTGGTGGTACGCTGAAATTGCCAGCGCAGGCGTCTCTTTTGCAATGAGCGTTTCTGCGCCTGCCAGAGCAAGAGGCTCAAATGCTTCAATGTTCATTTTGATTAGCGTCGGGGTTGCATTAGCGAGCTCTGTATCTAAATTGGTAATATCCACGGCGACTTCTCCTGCATCGGTAAACAGCGATGCCCGCTCTTTGTTCGCAGAGAAATACAAGGTGCTGACTTTGTCACCAACGCCTTTGTTGATACATGTGACTTTGCCTGACTCCGAGGTGTTAGCAACCAGTCTTTCGAATGTCGAGGGATCCGGTTCAAAAGCGAACACTTGTTTAACACGCTCTGTGTATCTGGACAAATGCAGCAAGACACTGTCGCCATCATAAGAGCCGCAGTCGACGTATACTTCGGCAAAGGGCGTGAGATCGATTGCTCTTGGCTCATATAATTGCCAATCGACAATGGGGTCGAAAACGGTTGGTACACCAAAGATACGATAGTTTAAACAGGCTTCTAAAACCTGCACTGAGGTCTCATCAACCAGGGTATCAGCAAGCTGCGTGATATCATCCACACCTGATTTGAGGATTTCCAGCATGTTTTTATGAAAGAAATGGGGTTCAAAGGTGTCAGGGTAAAGCGTTTGCAAATGCAAAAATGGGGTAACGGAGCGTGCTTTTGACTCCTGACAAAGCTTATAGGCATTCAGCGTTCTGTGAGTGGCGAGAATGACGTGTGCATTGCAAACGATTGGGTCCGAAAAGGGCTGAACCAGATACTTATCCAACAGGCATTGTCCTTTTTTGGCTGGATTCATATCAACTATGGTTAAGTCAGATGCCCCCATAGCGTCTAAAATCTCTAATAATCTCACGCCTTCGTCTGCGGCACCTAAAATTACTACGGGTTCTGACTGTAGTTGTTTAAGAGTGACACAGTTTTTTCTTTGTTCAGCTCTGATAGCCTCAATGTCATTGTTTTTCAGGTATTGGCTGAATTGTGCCAAGTTTAAATAGTCTTGCATCAAATTACCTGCTTTTCCAAGTGTTTAGCCTGTCGATTCGGTTGTAAAAAGTGAATTCTGCGGATTGGCGAATGAGTAAGTTTCCTTCTTGTCTCTCTGTGAAGCTGTTTGAAGCCCAGCGGTCACAGTTTTCACAAAAAGGTACTTTATTCCAGTCACCATTTTCATGGTGTTTGCGGATTTCGTTTAACTTGTCGCCTTGCCATACGTTTTGAACGCCTTCTTCCACGGCATTACCCACCACCACGTCTTTAAATCCGTCCAGACAACAAATTGAGACATCACCATTGGTGTGTATTGTCATCGTCTCATACAACTCTGCGCATGGAATTCTATCTTCAGGGTTAATTTTAATATTGGGGAATTTACCGTTTTCGAAAATCTCACCCACCCGAACAAAATCCGCTATTTCGGTCCACTTTTCTATGAATTCTTGTTCTTCATGCTGATTTTCTGGTTGTTTTGTGAAAGAGACGCCTATTCTTGGTACTGCTGAGTCGCCACGTATGGCTAGTAATTGCAAGACGTGGTCCTGGATCTTTTCAAGCTTTTCGACGCCACGAATTTTGCTCAACGTTTCGTTCGTTGTCGAGTCAATACTGATGGTAATGCTGTCAACGCCGATTTCCACTAAATTGGTTGCGGTCTTTTTGTTGAGCAGCAGTGCATTGGTATTCATAGACAGCGTAAAGCCGCGACGTTTCATACTTCTCAGGTGCATCATGATGTCCCGACCCATAAGTGGTTCACTCCACAATCCAGGTCCGATGGTGGTTGTATGACCAACTATCTCATCAAGTATTTGCTTCGCGTCCGTTGCCTTCATTTGTTTTTTTATGATGGCATTAACTTTGGGATTATCGGTATCACCATGAACGACACACATCGGGCATTTCAGATTGCAGTCCGAGCTCAGATCCATCAGAACACGTTTCGGATACTTGGTTAGCTTCGGTTTATTGGTACTCATAATGACCTCCCCGGTAATCAGCTGGCAATTTCGATCACGGCCCGGATAATTTTTTTGTTTTTCAGATCTTCCAGGGCTTCATTTACTTCATCCAATCGATACACTCGACTAAGCAAGGCTTCCAGGTCGACCTCATTATTCTGGTATAGTTTGATAAACTTAGGAATATCAACATCTGGCTTGGAGCCGCCACCCCAGCTACCTCGGATCGATTTACCTCTGTGGAATGCATGTGGTTCCAGTGCTATCTTTTCTTCAGCACGAGGGTGTGAGGCGAATATACACTGGCCTCCATTGTCCTTCACAGACTCAAAAGCTTGCTCTATGGTGCGTGTGGTACCACCTGCTTCAATACTGTAATCAACACCGATGTTGTTTGTCAGTTTAATGATTTCAGAGACCGGATCGCAGCTGCTGGCATCTATGGTGTGTGTGGCACCAAGCTGTTTGGCTATCTCAAGTTTTTGCGGGCTGACGTCCACGGCAATCAACTTCGTAGGAGAAAAGAGCTTTGCTGCAAGTAACGCACTCATGCCGATCCCACCCATGCCAAAAATGGCGATGTGTTTTTCTGATTCAGGCTTTAATTCGTTAAAGACAATACCCATGCCTGTAGGGAGTGCACAGCCAAACAGGATCGCGATTTTTTCCGGAAAGTCAGCAGGAAGTTTCACCACTCGGTTTTCGGCAACGATGCTTTTTTCACTCAGGGTCGTGGCGCTGCCTGAATTGATGAGGTAACCATCATGCGGGTATTTTCCGCCAGGTGCATCAAGGCCATCGCCTTTGAGCCAGCCTATTACGACTTTATCTCCGGGTTGTACTTTAGACACTCCCTCTCCGACGCTTTCGACAATGCCTACGCCCTCATGACCGAGCAGATGAGGAAGGTACTTGTCTTCACCCCGGCCGCCGCTGACTTCCATTAATTGTGAATGACACAAGCCGCTGTATAGGATTTTGACCTGAACCTGACCTGTGGTTAATTCCGGAAGCGCAATGCCATCAACAATTTTTAAGGGCTGACCTGTTTCGAATAATATAGCTGCTTTCATTTAACTGTCTCTAAGTAGGTTCTGTAATTGATGTATTTTATGGTCAATTTGTTCAAAATAGCGTTTGCTCTTATTGAGTTGCTGTAACTGCATTTGCTGCAGTTTTGCTTCCTTTTCTTTTAAGCAAGAAATGTTCCAGGAAAACGCTCTGCGCATTTGTACATCGGGTAAAAATTCATTGAGCATGATTAGGCACCACTTGAGCAAAGTGAGCTCATAGATGGCTTTGAGTGTGGCAGGCTCTGATGCTTGCGTCTTAAATAATGGCGACTGCAAAAATTGTGGCAAATAGGAGAGTGCAACAGGCAATGCTGGCTGAGCAAAGAAGTCGCAAAGCAATTTCCAGCTGCTGTCTGTGCCCGCATACTCAAAGTCAATAAAGTACATTTGGCCTGCACTTTTAAGTGCGTTGTGAAAGCCAAAATCGGAAGGCGAAACCACATCTTTAGGGCATGCTTGTTGCCAATCGATGCCAGGTGTCGCGCTAATGAGCTGGGTGCGGGTTTCTATCTGTGTCAGCAGTGCATCCAGGTCCTGATTGCCTCTGTGCGCTTCAAATCGGGTTAGACGGTTCGTGATCAGATGAACAAAGTCTGCCAAAAGGGCTGGGCTGTCTGTCGCTTCATTCAGTGCAGCACGGGCAATATTTGGCCCATTAATGGCCTGAATAAAATCATAGGCAGCGCTGATGTCATGCTGTGTGATTTGTTCAACAGCCTGGCCATCAATAAATTCATAAATGGCAGAAAGTGTTGCCGGGCAATAGTTCAGGGGACGAGCGATCTGAGTGATACCTGCTGCAGACAACTGACAGCTAAACTGATATTCATTGTGAAGTTTGTTAAGTGCTCGTGCGCCTGGTGCAAAGCGCTTCAGGAAATATGCTTTGCCGCCCGCACTAAGTTTGTAGCCCTGATTATTTGCACCCTGGGGCAAGTCTGAGCAGTGCCAGTCTTCCCGACCCAAAGTGCGGCTAATAAAGTGTGTTAGTTCGACTGAGAACATAGCCAGGCATCCAGAGCTTGCCATTGGTTGATATGTGCGCCGTCGTAGTTCGGGTGTTTGTCTGGCGCAAACAAAACGCCCTGGCATTGGGCGGGAAAATCGCTGTGAGTCAGAATGCTGGGCAAATCATCGATAAATACGGCGCAGTCAAGTTGTGCAATTCGCGCGATCTTTTGCTCTTTGGTCTCATTGAAGAAGACAGCATCAGAACAAACAGGTGCATCAATTGAACCGATAAACTTATGGCTGATGAGCCACTGGGTCGCCGCTTCATGAAAGTCGACCCGTTCTCCGATAATCGGGTATTTCGTTTTATGTGATACTATGGCCAGTTGGTGACCCTGAGCTTGCAAGCGCTGCATCGCATCGAATGCGCCTGGATACGGCCGTGCCTGAGTAATTTCTTTGCCGTAGACGATGCCTTGTAACTCAGTCCATCTGGCTTCGTTATCCTGGCTGATAAAGTATTGTTTGACCTCATTCTTACTTTGGCCAACCGACTCAGGTAACCAACCAAGCGCACAGCCGACGCGATAAAACACGCCGGTGTAGTCGGCAATGGTGTTATCAAAATCAATACCGATGATCACACTACACCTCGCTCTGATAAGGTATTCATAATATCAGTCACAGTCAGGCCTGCTTTCGCTCTGGCATCCGCGGTAGAGTGCACCTGATCGATAAAGCGGTCGGGGATTCCGAAACGGTGTACCCGTGGCCAGTTTGCCTGTTCGCTAAAGTATTCCAAAACCGCACTACCGAAGCCACCATTGACATTGTGCTCTTCGAGTGTGATCACGTGGTCAAAACGTGTCATTGCGTCGTTGAGGTAATCCTGGTCCAGTGGCTTAACGGTGTGGAAGCTCACCAGCTCAGGTGACACACCACGTTCGTTTAAGGTGCGCACTAATTCCTGTGCCAGTGGCATAATGGTGCCGCTACTGAGTACGGCAATACGCTCACCGGGGCACATCACATGCACCTTGCCAAAGGTAAGAGCAGGTTTACTCTCGTGTACCGCTGGCTCGTTCTTTTTACCGATCCTGAAGTAACAGGGCGCATTGAGCTTGATTAGCTGTGGCATCAGTTGCTCTAGTTCATAGGCATCAGCCGGGCAGATCACGTGCATATTTGGCAAGGCACGCATCAAAGCAATGTCTTCGAACGAGTGATGAGTCGGGCCCAGGTTGGCATACGATAAGCCAGAGCCGGTACCGACGATGATCACAGGTTGATTCTGATAGGCGATATCAATCTTGATCTGCTCAAAGTTCCGTGACGTGGTAAACGGGGTGATAGTATAAATAAAGGGTTTGTGGCCCATCATTGCGCTGCCTGCGGCCATAGAAGCCATATTGGCTTCGGCGATCCCGGCATTGATGGTGCGGTCTTCTGCAAACTCTTTTAACGGGTTAAATAACCGATTGCCGATATCTGCATAATAAAGCAGCAGGCTGTTGTCATCTTTGGCAAGCTCAGTCAGGACTCGTGCAAATGCGTTTCTCATGATAATCCCAGCTCCTGTTTCGCGTGCGCAACTTCTTCTTCTGTTGGAATACGATAATGCCAGTTATTGTCGTTTTCCATAAATGACACACCTTTGCCTTTTACAGTATCCGCGACAATGCATACAGGTTGTTGGATGGATTTCGCGGCTTCCAAAGCCTGTACCAGCGCACTGAGATCATGACCGTCGACACGCATTGTATGCCAGCCGAATGCACGCCATTTCTCTTCCAATGGCTCCAGGTGCATGATGTCGGTACTTTCACCAGTACCTTGTAACTTGTTAAAATCGACAATGGCAACCAGGTTACTTAAGCGCTTGCCGGCCGCAAACATCGCCGCCTCCCAGACCGTACCTTCATTGATTTCGCCGTCGCCCATGAGCACATAAAAATGGTTATTGGCCCCCTGGAGCTGTTTACTGAGTGCCATACCTGTTGCCAGAGACAGCGCATGGCCCAGAGATCCTGAGACTGTTTCTACACCATCGGGGGCATGGATCCCCGGGTGCTCCTCAAATCGACTGCCTGTGCTGCCGTGCTGATATAAATCTTCAATAGGAAAGAACCCACGGTAGGCCAAGCTTGTATATAAAGCACTGGCGGCATGGCCTTTACCAAGTAAAAAATAGTCTCGCTCCGGATGCATTGGCTGATCAGGGTATATGTTCATCACGTTCCAATATAAGGCTGTGAGAATATCTACACATGACAGGCAGCTACCCAGGTGAGGGGTTTTTGTTTTGTTTGAAACATCGCACAAAGTATGGCGAATTTGAGCTGAAATTAAATGGGTCATATTAATTTACTTTCTTACTTATTAATTGCTCAAAGTACTGCAAAGTCGGCTTGGGCGTATCGTGAGCGCTTTGTCTTTTACAGGAGGCGAAGCAGCTGGAAAATGCCATGACTCGTTTATCTGGATTGTTAATCCGCAGATAATCGGGCCATACTAACGCAAAGTACCCGTTGGTTGGCATTGTGTCAGATAATACAGTTTGCATACTGCTTCTCCTCTTCAAGAAAAACGTCACTAATTTAGTGAGATTACTTAGGTTGGTATGAGTGAATCACTTTCACATGAGAACCAAATCCATAGTATTCTCTGTCGTTAAACACTATCTGGTATTTATCACAAATATCAGTCCATGCTTTTTGTTGTCCATACAAAGGTGAATTGTTGTTACAGCTCCAATCATCAAACATTAATACCGCACCGGCTGACAGCATATTGTTGGCCAATAAGTGCTCAAGTACTTGCATTGTGGACTCATACAAATCACAATCTAAGTGTACTAAGCTAAATTGCGTGCCAGCGGCAATGGTAGGTAGCGTTTCGTTAAACCAACCTTCGTAAGTTTGAAAGTTGTTAAAATCAAGCTGTGAGCGTATTGTATCGCTCAGCTTGTCCGCACTGATTGAAGCACAAGCACATTCACCCCATACACCCGCTTGTACTAGCGGAGACTCCAAATCAACTTCACTTTTAGAAACGGGCAGTCCTTCAAAACTATCGAACAAATGCAGTTTGCTATTTGTTTCGTAGTAATTATTACAGTCGCGCATTGTTTTGCTGAGCATGTAACTAGACTGGCCGGTACCACATCCAAACTCTGCAATGTCGCCTTTGATACCAATCGAAATAACCAGTTCGGTATATTTCGCAAGCGTTCTAAAGGTTTCTTCTCTGAGCGACACATAAGGTTTGTAATCTGGCTCTTTATGGTCTGAGTAAACGTGGAAAATATTATCGTTTACACTGGTTCCGTCCATCAGGTTTTGATGGGCAACTTCAATTTTGTCAGGTGAAATACCGAGTGACTCTAACTGTGGTCTTATTTGTTTTCTATACTGACTGGCAATGATTATTTTATCAAAGTCCAGCCCTAGGAGTTGCTCTGGTGCCATAATCTCAACACCAAACATCTCGGTATACCAAATAGACTCATTGTTATCGGAAAAAGCAACTACGTTTATATCACTCTGGGTTTTTAAGAGTTGATATGTATTGCTTCCGCCTTTTCCTGCTCCAAATATTACTACTTCCATTTTTTGTCCTTACAGCTTATTGGGTAATTCACACAAGTTTGGTTTGCTCCGGTTAAGGAATAAACCAATAAAAATCGCCAGTATATCCGTTGTCGCGGAAGAACTGCTTCCAGTCATCCACATGCATTATTGTTTTGGCGGTCAGAGCCCATTCCATCATGCGCTCTTTTTCTTCGTCGTTGCGATAAGCATCAACGGTAATGAAAGACTTGCCACGGCTGACGCGTTCAATTTCACGCAGTGCCATGGCACATTCATTTTCTTCCAGGTTGTGAATTGTGTTGATTGACATCACCACATCAAAGCTATCGTCTTCGTAGGGCAGCGCTTTGGCGTTGCCTTGCGTCAGCAGATCTTTGACTTCTTCTTTGGCATGTTCCAATGCGTATTCTGAAATATCCAGTCCGCGCAATGTCATACCTGGGATCAACTGTTGCAGGTCGTACAGCATAAAGCCTTTTGCACATCCCACGTCTAGCAAGCTGGAGCCTGCATCGAGGCCGAAGTGTGCTTTGAGATCCGGTACCACGGGTTGCCAGAAACGGGGGAAGTAACTAAAGCCACCATAACCATAGGTACGATCGCCATCAAAGAAGTCCTTGCCATATTGTCTGGCAATTTCACGGTCCGCTTCGGTGATCACGTTGGCGCGACCTTTGGTATCGCGCTTAGATTTAGGGTAATTTCTTAATAAATCGATTTCTTGTCCGGACATGGGGATCTCACGCTTTATGAATGTAGTCATGGGGTAATGTGCCAAGTTCGCTCTGGTACTGTTTCACCCAGGCGATGGTGCGCTCCAGGCCGTTTTCCAGCGAGACTTGATCCTGCCAGTTGAGTTCTGAGCGAACCTTGTTGCTGTCGAGCAGGTAAGCTGCATCTTTGCCGAGACGGTCTTCTGTCACAGCGCAGACCTGTTCAAAGGGGACTTGCAGCATATCGCAGATAAGCTCAACCAATGCGCGGATGGTGATTATGCGTTCGGTCGAAATATGATAGGTCTCGCCCAGTGTGCCGTGACTGCCTATTTTCAGTGTGGCATCTGACACATCATCGATATGAATAAATGAACGGGTAGAGTGACCGCCGCCGTGCAGGGGTAATACCTTACCTAACAAGGCAAACAAAATGGTTCTTGGGATGATGCGATAGAGTTGCTGTCCTTCACCATACACATTCGCTGCGCGGGTAAATAATACCGGGAACTTGTAGACATCAAAAAACGTATGCAAGCTCATGTCTGCCGCAGCACGCGACACCGCATAAGGGGTGCTGGGTTGGTAGTTACGGTGCTCTTGCACCAGGCCTTCGCAGCTACCGTAGACTTCTGGCGTAGAGATATGCACGTACTTGTCCAGGTGATCCAGATCCTTGAGTTGGTTATGCAGTTTGATGGTCGAGACTGCATTGGTCATAAACCAGTGTTCCGGATATTGCCAGCTTTGTCCCACCATGCTCTGTGCTGCAAAGTTATAGACTGTACTGACTTTATGGCGTTTGATGAGCGCCATGATGTCGTCCTGCTGGTGGTTCAGGTCGAGCTGATGAAAGTCTGGCTGGTTTGCCTGCCATTTGTAGGGCAACAGCGCGTTATGGGGTTCTGCTGAGCGGCTGACAGCCAGCACTGACTGTTCTTGTTTTAGTAAATGGGCGCAAAACGATGCGCCCGAAAAGGAGTTACTACCGAGTACAAGGATTGGCGCATTAGCCATGATTGAGCTCCTGATAAAGGGCTTTCATTAATATGTGTCCGATCACCACTTGGGTATCCTCGGAGATCTGCATGTCCTGGATCGCAAAGTGAAATGCCTGGTCAACCAGAGGCTTGGCTTTACCGCCATCAAAACCGAGGATCCCGACTGTATGCATACCCAGCAATTGAGCTTGCTCTATGGCACGGATGATATTGCCAGAATTGCCGCTACCAGAGAGCACCAGCAGGACATCGTGTTTGCCTGCTTTGACTTTGAGCTGATGAGCAAAAATGTTGTCGTAGCCAATGTCATTACCGAGGCAGGTTAACACCGAGCTGTTTGCTGCCAGCGCCTCGACTTTGAGGGCATCTCCCTGGGGGTGAACGCCAAATGTAAAATCGTTCGCAAGGTGGATAGCATTGGCGGCAGACCCACCATTGCCACATAAATACAAGGTACCGCCTTTGGCCTTCATATCCAGCAAAGTGCTGACCAGCTGTTTGACGTCATTACCATCGAGCTGCGTCAGTACCTGACTCAGTGTATGCACATAGTCTTCGGTCAGGGCGACAATGGGATCCCGACGAGGGATTGGGGCGACGATGCCTTGCTGCTTGCTCATAATACTTCTCGCTGCATCCATTTAAGGTTATAAAAGCGATCTTCATTTTTTAACTGGCCTGCGCGGTACGCGGCGATCAGCTCTTCAATCGCTATGGCGACCGTTTTAGTCGGCTTAAAGCCGGTCGCCAGGAGTTTGTCTGAATTGATGCGGTAACATCTCGGGTCGTTTGATGGTGTCACTTCAATGTCGCACTCAACCTGAGCCTTCACCATGTTGGCAATGTCCATGATGGAGATGTTCTCAAAGCCTGCATTGAACACCCCACTGGTTTTCTCTGGATGCTCCAGCATATAGATATACAGGTCCGTAATATCGTCGATATGGATGTTTGGTCTTACTTGCGCACCACCAAAAACGGTGATTTTGCCATTCTCAAGTGCCTGCATCGTCAACATATTGACGGACACATCCAGTCTTTGGCGGGGCGATAAACCGCACACGGTGGCAGGGCGAACAATTTGTACAGCCATATCGTCGGCATAGCTTAGTAGCACACGCTCGGCGACCATTTTGGTTTTGTTATATTCTGAGATGGGCTCTAAAGTTAGGTCTTCAGTGACCTGCTCTTCATCTTTTACACCGTAGACACTGCCTGAAGAGGCGTAAATGAATTGCTTGATACCGGCACGTTTCGCTTTGTCAGCCAGTTGCATTGTGGCCAGTGCGCTTACTTCCCAGGTCAGTTTAGGGTCCAGGTCTCCACAGGGATCATTGGCAATAGAGGCCAGATGAATAATGCTGTCTACACCATCCAGTTCAATATCTGAGGTATGACGCACGTCACCCTTGATCACAGTAAGGTTGTCATGTGCAGGCAGGAAGTTACCGAACCATTGGGTGTCCAGCGCAATAACCTGGTAGCCTTTGGCGAGCAGCTTAGGTACTAATACCGTGCCCTTATATCCGGTGGCACCGGTCACTAAAACGGTTTTATTGCTCATTTTTCTCTCTTTTTGAATATTTTAATCACCCGGTATGACAATGCTAACGCAAATATCGTGCCTAAAGTGCAGGTGTCAAAGACCTACTCTGTGCTAAACAGTTTTTTGTTCAACGTGCTTATTTATATCGGCAAGGTGGGGGTGATTCTTTAATGTTTCTAATAACTCGCTGTAACCAAAGTCGAGGCGATTATCAAATTGCTGATAAATTGCCTGAATTGCGGTGTAATCATCCGGCTCGTCTAGTGTCAGCCGATAGTGGCTGTGGTCGTCACCTGCACTGATGATGTGGCTATTCATGGTGTTGAACTTTGCCATGCCTAATGTGACATGTTCTCTGTCTGGTGCACTGGTAGCAAGCTGGTGTGTGCGTGCCAGCATGCGAAATGCGAATACACAGGTATCCAGACCGCGAGGAAAGCCGCTATGTGGCCCCAGGCTGACCATATCTACATCATGATTGTGGTAGTAAGTGATGGTTTGACGAACCAAATCAGCATCAATGAGAGGACAGTCACTGGTCAGGCGTACAATGGCGGTATTGTCTTGTGCACCAAACTGACGGGCTGCCAGATAGTAGCGGCTCAGCACATCTTCCGTACTGCCCTGAAAATACTTCACTCCAAGGCGCTGACACAGAGCGACAATAGGGTGTTCGCTGCCATCGTCGGTGGTTGCAACGATCACATTTTCCGTCAAATCTTGAAGCCGCTCCAACATCACTTGCAGCACAGTGCTATTACACAGAGGCAGCAGCACTTTGCCGGGTAGGCGCGTTGAGGTCATTCTTGCCTGAATAATGATCTGAACTTTATTCATTGAAGTCATTGTTATCATTGTAATTGAGATCAATATAGCAAATGATTACACTCAAAGACAGAGACAAAGTGGCGTTGAAGCGCGCGAACCTATTGACTTTGGACAATGTTTACTCATTTTTTCAAAAAGGGCGCACTTTTTGCTTAATTTGATAGAGATGCCAGCGTAAAACAAGAAGGCGCACAGTGAATTTTCAGAAACACATTACCATTGCAGGCAAGCAAGTCGGCCATGACCAGCCCTGCTACATCATCGCAGAAATGTCTGCAAACCATGGCCAATCATTAAGCAAGGCCAAAGAGCTGGTGCATGCGGCAAAAGAAGCCGGGGCCGATGCGATAAAGCTGCAAACCTATACGGCAGACACCCTGACCATGGATTGTAAACTGCCGCATTTTGAGGCCACGGGTCCATGGCAGGGGCAATACTTGTATGACTTGTATAAAGGGGCCTATATGCCCTGGGACTTTCATGCCGAGTTATTTGAGTTGGCTGAAAAAATAGGTATTACCTGCTTCTCTTCCCCCTTTGACAAAACGGCAGTCGATTTACTCGCTCAGTTGAATGCGCCGGCCTACAAAATTGCCTCGCCGGAGTTGATTGATCATCAACTTATCCGCGATGTCGCAGCAACCAACAAGCCAGTGATTATGTCGACGGGGGGAGCGACTTTGGTTGAGATTGCTGAAGCCGTAAAGGTGGCTGAGGAAGCGGGTATTAAAGAGCTATGTTTGATGAAGTGTACCAGTACTTATCCTGCGCCTGCTGACAGCATTAATCTGCGTACCATTCCGCATATGCGAGAGGCCTTTGGCTGTCCTGTCGGCTTGTCTGATCATACTTTAGGTAATGATGTGCCTTTGGCATCCGTGGCTGTGGGTGCTTGCATGATTGAAAAGCACTTTGTGATGAGCAAAGAGGACGATACCGCCGACAGCTTTTTCTCAATGACACCTGATGAATTAGCCGCCCTGGTGCATGGCGTGCGGCAAATAGAAATGGCGATGGGGCAGGTTCATTACCCGAGTGAGGCGTCCAAAGCACGCCGCTGTGTTTACATCGTTAAAGACATTCAAGCAGGTGAGCGGATCACGGCAGAGCATGTGGCACAGATGCGTCCGGGTGGCGGCGAGATCATGCCCAAATCGCTACCAGATGTGATTGGCCGCACCGTAAATAAGGCAATGATACGTGGGATGCAGTTAAGCTGGGGAGATATGCTATGAGCATACAGCGTGAAGCCGTACTGGTTTTGTTAAAAGAATTTTTCGAAGCGCGCGCTGTGGTTGTAAGCGAAGCGGACTTTGAATCCTTCGACTTTATTGCAGCCGGTGTGCTGGACTCTTTCGAAGTATTGTCGATGATCATGCACATTGAAGCGCATTTGGGTTTGTCTGTCCCGCCAGAATTACTGCTTGAACCACGCAATGCACAAGTGGGTTGTTTTGTCGATGCCATAGTGGCGCTGGCATGATAGCCATTCGTGTGGATACGCGCTGTGGCTTAGGTCACTTTATGCGCATGAAGTGGTTGGCCAAAGCACTGATTGAGCAACAGCAGCAAGTGATAATGCTGGTGGATGAGCATACGGTGCCGGTGCGTTTTTACCATGACGTGGATATTGAACTGATCGAAGTCCCGCAACAACCTGATGTTGTCAGTGATGCGCAGTTTGCGCTGGATGCACTGGCGCGACGAGGCGCTACGGTGAGTGGCTGGGTGGTTGATGGCTACGGCTTTGATGTGCAATGGGAAGCACATATTCGGCAAAGTGGTGTACCACTGTTGGCAATGGATGACTTAGCCCGGGAGCATGTTGCTGATTTGGTGGCTGATGCCAAATGGCAGGGGTCACAAACCGCCTTGCGTTATGATGGTAAACTGGCTGACCACAGCCAGACTTTACTGGGGCCAGATTACTGTATTTTGGCACCTGAGTATCATTACCCAGAGGCACAAGTGCGTGATGGTGGGCTACTTTTTTCACTGGGTGGGGGTGGTGACTGGCGTGTACCGGCAAAGTGGATTGCGCGTTTGCTCGAAGCGCCTCCTGAAGGGCTGGAGACCACAGAAATTCAGGTTGTGATTGGCCCTAAAGC
Organism: Pseudoalteromonas rubra; assembly: GCF_000238295.3. Classification (NCBI taxonomy): domain Bacteria; kingdom Pseudomonadati; phylum Pseudomonadota; class Gammaproteobacteria; order Alteromonadales; family Pseudoalteromonadaceae; genus Pseudoalteromonas; species Pseudoalteromonas rubra. Next base: position 283,899 of record NZ_AHCD03000034.1, on the reverse strand, counting down.
GACAAGCACTGAACAACTGTCTATTTTGGCAGCACAACACCCGCGACTGACTTTAATTGAACAGGCAACTAGTCTCGCACCGTATTATCAGCGCTGTGGCCTGTTTGTGGGTGCGCTCGGGACATCTTTGTATGAACTGGCCGCAACCCAAACGCCTGCACTGAGCTTTAGCCTGGCAGTCAATCAGGATAATGCATTAGCGGATCTTGAGGCGCTGGGGCATTACCTGCATATCCCTGACTTGCTGGCGCAAGATACACATAAGGTTATCGGGCTAATCGCAACTTTGTACCATGAGCGTAAACGGGTGCACCAACTTCGCACAAAAGCGGCTATCAAGGTGGATGGACTGGGCGCGCAGCGTATCGCCTCTGCGCTGTTAAATGGAACCGGAGCAGGGTTGACAGAACTTAGAGACGCCAATGAACAGCCACAAATCAGCTGGACATTGGCAAATAACTTGCGATTGACTGCAGTGACAGATGCCCACATCAATCGCTATCTCAGTGCTCGCAACCGCAGTGATAACGCCTGGCGCATGACCATTACCGATCGTATTAATACAGTAGACCACTATCGCTGGTGGTTCCGCCAAACACGTGACTCATTTGTGTTGTTACAAGACGAAGAACCATTACTCTATGTCTGGCACCAATGTACCACAATAGATGGACAGGCTTATTTGTTTGGTGGCTGGTTTGCAGCCAGTGATGCCGTGAATTTTGTGCATGCTCAGCTTATCTTGCAGTGGCAGCTAACTTATACCGCTGAGGTTTACCCCGACGCTATCTGGGTTGCCGTGATCAACAAGCAAAATCGGTTTGTTAACTTGCTGAATGAGCGCGCCGGCTTTGTTGCACTGGCTGATAATGAGCCCGCTCATGACGCCGCGCGGCGGCTTTTCCCCAATGCCAGTCCCGCAGACTTTAACTTTGTTGGCAAATATCCACCGAGGACAAACTGTGAGTAACATCTATCAAATATTTGCACAGCACGTGCAGTCTCAGCCAGATAAAACCGCATTGGTGTTTGAGCAACAAACCTTGAGTTATCAGGCATTGAATGTTGAAGTATTAAAGCTTTGTGCGCATTTTAGCCGGTTAGGGTTGCAACCAGGTCAACGGGTGGCGTTGTTTGCCCCGAATGGCCTCGAATATCCGGTTGTGATGCTGGCGGCAGCCCGTCTGGGCCTGGCTATTGTGCCTTTGCCAATCAGTCTGAAAGGTGATGCACTGTCGGTGGCGCTAAAGAAAACGCCTGTTGCGGCAGTGATTGCCTGGCCTTCTATTGGTCGAACTTTACTTGCAGACGCTGTCATTGAGCCCACCAACCTGATCAGCTTGTCACAGCCGGTTGCGGATGAGCCTTGTTGGCAGGATATTATGTCAGCAGAGCTAACCGTGCAGTCGATGAATGCGCCAGAGCAAAAGGTGGATGTTAATAGCCCGTATATACTGACTATGACATCCGGATCTACAGGTCAGCCCAAGCCCATAGTACTTAGCCAGCAGTGTAAAATCAGCCGCGCCTTTGACGCCACGATAAATTACTACGGGTTGTCCCCGGATGAAGTGGTGTTGGTCGCTACGCCACTGTATCATTCTCTTGCCCAGCGCGGGGTACTGATGCCCCTGATGTTAGGCGCAACCAGTGTGATCTTGCCAAAATTTACCTTACCAAAGTGGCTCGCGGCTATCGAGACGCATTGCGTGAGTTTTTTGTTTGCTGTATCGGCTCAATTAGAGAGCTTGCTCAATAGTGATGAAGAAGCTGATTTGAGCTCATTGCGCTGTGTGGTGTCGTCTTCTGCGGTGCTGTCAGCTGAGTCTAAGCAGGCTTTGTTGAGCAAATTACCCTGTCGTTTTCATGAGTGCTATGGTGCTTCTGAAGTCGGTGTGGTCAGTGACTTTTGTGTTAGCGAGCGACGTGATAAAAACGGCGCGGTCGGTGAGGCTTTGCCGTTTGTGCAGGTCAAAATCCTGGATCAGCAAAGGCATACAGTGAGTGAGGGGGAAATTGGCGAAATTGCCTGTCAGACGATAACCGGCTTCAGTGGTTATTTGAAAATGCCCCAGCAAACTCAGGAGGCTTTTGATCCACAAGGTTACTTTCTGACCGGCGACTTGGGTTATCTGGATGAAGATGGCTTCCTGTATTATGTTGGGCGAAAAAAAGAGGTGATCTCCAGCGGGGGGATCAATATTTTTCCTCAGGACATTGAGGCGGTTTTCAGAAAGCATCCGAAAGTGGTGGATTGTGTGGCTTTTGGTTGTGCAGACAGGCAGCTGGGTGAGTACATCAAAGTGGTCTATGAGCAACAGGATGACACGGATATCAGCCGTGAGTTAAGGCTACTGTGTTTGTCTGAGCTGACGGACTATCAGCAACCGCGCTCGCTCGAACGCATTAGTGCGCTGCCAAGAACGCCAATGGGCAAGGTCCTCAGAAATGACGTGAAAACACGCTTTTCAGAGGTGTGACCCGGGTGTCAGGCTTAGACCTGACACCAACTGTGTTGCTCATTAGAGGTCACTGCTGCTTCAAAAAGTGCCAGTCCCGCCTGAGCCTGAGCAAAGCCAAACACATACTCATTTGTAGGGGCTGTGCCAGTCTGATAAGCACTGAGCGCCTGGTGAATATCGGTGTACAGGTTTGCAAATGCTTCAACAAATCCGGTCGGGTGACCTGGCTTCATTCGATTGTAACGGAACTGGTTGGCATACTGACACTGACCAGCGCGGTCCAGTATCTCGCGCCTGCCATCACTGTATTGCAGTTGTAACTCATCCGGGTTGAGCTGCACCCAGGTCGCACTGCCCGCTGTGCCATACACTCGGATTTGCAGGCCGTTACGGTGGCCGATAGCTGTTTTCGACATCCACATACTGCCGTGGATCCCATCGGGGTATTTAAGGAGCATTTGTACATCGTCAATCAATCCCGGATAGTCGGAGTGATTGGCAAACTGAGCGCAGGTTTCTGTCGGTTCCCGTTCCAGTAAGTAGCTCGACAAGTGATGTAAATGGACGCCCAAATCAAGGCAGATAGTGGGAACCTGATAGTCCTGAAGTCGCCACGCCTGCGGCTTGGCAGGTTTACCCGCGATATCAGGTGGACGCTTGAAGCCTTCCTGGGGCATCTCCAGATGGATTTTTTGGATCTGACCTAATTTGCCCTGAGCAATCAGGTGTTTGAGCTCACGAACCATAGCATAACCGCTGTAGTTATAAGTCACAGCCAGGAAGTGTTTGGCAGGATCATACACTGTTGCTAATGCCTGGGTTTCAGCGGTACCGCAGACCAGTGATTTTTCGCAAATGATCGGAACATTCTCGTTCAGTAGCGCCGTCAGCACTTCCAGATGATGAGGCGTGGGTGTGAGCACCACGACAGCGTCTACCAGCTCTTTTTCTTGTTTGATAAGCGTCCGCCAGTCGCTGTAGGTCCGCTCTGGAGCGATATCCCACTGCTGTGCGGTCGCTGCATTGGCATTTTGATCGCGACTGAAGGCACCTGCAACCACTTTGAAGCGATTGTCCAGTTGTGCAGCGGTAAAGTGTACGTAGCCAACGGCCGAGTTCATCCCTCCGCCGATAAAGGCAAGGTTTAAAGGCTTAGTTGTCATGGGCTGCTACTCCTTGTGTGCTGTATGAGTATGTTGCCAGTCGCTGAGTAGCTGACAAAGGGTTTCAACGACCTGTTGTTGCTGTGGTGCGGTTAAAGACGGAAACAAAGGCAAGGTGATGGCACTATGGTAATACGCCTCACTGGCCGGGCAATATCCGGGCTTAAACCCCTGTTTCTGATAGTAAGGTTGTAAATAGATAGGGATATAATGCACATGCGCAAAGACCCCTTGGGCTCTCAATTGAGTGACCAGATACTCATGTAGCTGCCGGGTACTGTGCGCAATTCTGACGACATACAGGTGATAGGCACTGTACTGATCATCAGATTGAGTTAAAGGGGTTACGTCTTCAACCTCTGCAAACAGGGCGTCGTAGCGTTGTGCCAGCTGGTTACGGGTGGCAACAAACTGATCAAGCTGAGTTAACTGGCTCAAACCCAGCGCAGCATGCAGATCGGTCATACGATAGTTGAACCCCAGTGCGTGCTGTTGATAGTACCAGGGGCCATGACTGGGCTCAGTTAACAGAGTGGGATCTGCCGTAATGCCATGACTACGCAATGAGCGCATACGCTGCGCAAGCGCCTCATTTTGCGTGACAGCCATACCACCTTCCGCAGACGTAATAATTTTAACCGGGTGGAAGCTGAACACACAAATGTCCGAATAGTCGCAGCGACCAACGGGGGTATTCTGATAGCGCCCTCCGATGGCGTGGGAGGCATCTTCGATGACTTTAAAGTCATACTGCCTAGCCAATTTTGCGATGGTTTGCATATCGCAAGACTGACCAGCAAAGTGTACGGGGATCACCACATCGGGCAACCGCCCGGCTTCGTATGCGTGTTGTAACTTTTCAGCTAAGGCCCGGACACACAGATTGCCCGACGTCTCATCGATATCTACAAAGTCGACGGATGCACCGCAATACAACGCACAGTTTGCTGAGGCAACAAATGAATTTGGTACCGTCCAGACCAGACTGCTCTGCGTGACATCGAGTGCCATACAGGCAACATGTAAAGCCGACGTCGCGCTATTTACTGCGACGGCATAAGGTGCCTGACAGTATCTGGCAACGGCTTGTTCGAACTGAGGTACAACCGGTCCTTGAGTCAAAAAGTCAGACTGCAACACCGCGACTACCGCGTCAATGTCCTGCTGCGCGATGCTCTGTTTGCCATAAGGGATCATATTATCCTCCCGGCGTATCAGGCCAATGCCTGAGCATTGAAGGCTTTAATTTCTTCTACAGAGAGGTAGTCCGGGTTACTGAGCGAATTGTATTCAAAGCCAGGTGCTACAGCATGGCCTTGTTCATTCAGTGCATTGGTATCGAAGTCATTACTGCGGCTGCTAAATTTGATACCGGGCGCAATGACAAAGTGGTCACTAAATTCATAAGTGTCAAAGCACAAATCTTCCGGGCACATCACTTCGTGCAGTTTTTCTCCCGGGCGGATCCCAATGATTTTATGCGGGAGTTGCGGCGCCATTGCAGTAGCAAGATCAACAATACGAATGGAAGGGATCTTAGGGACGAAAATCTCACCTCCCATCATACGTTCAAAATTTTTCAGTACAAAGTCAACACCTTGCTGGAGGCTGATCCAAAACCGCGTCATATCGGCATGGGTGATGGGGATATGATCACACCCTTCATCGATAAAACGCTGAAATACCGGAACAACCGACCCTCGAGAGCACACCACATTGCCGTACCGGACCACAGAGAATAAGGTTTTGTGGCCACCTGCAATGTTATTTGCAGCAACAAATAATTTGTCAGAAGCCAGTTTGGTTGCGCCGTAGAGGTTAATCGGGTTGGCGGCTTTGTCTGTTGACAGGGCAATGACTTTTTCGACATTGTTGTCCAGCGCTGCTTCAATGACGTTTTCAGCCCCATTGATGTTGGTTTTAATACACTCCATGGGATTGTATTCAGCAGCTGGTACTTGCTTGAGTGCCGCAGCATGGATCACATAATCTACACCCTGCATCGCGCGATAAAGGCGGCTTTTGTCTCGCACATCACCAATAAAATAGCGCATACAGGGATCATTGAATATTTGCTGCATCTCAAACTGCTTTAGTTCATCACGAGAAAAAACAATAATTTTCTTTGGCTTGTAACGGGTTAAAAGCGTTTTGACATACTTTTTACCGAATGAGCCTGTGCCGCCTGTGATGAGAATAGTCTTATTGTCAAACATAAAAGTCCACCTAAAGGTGCATTGAATTCTTTACAGTATAGAAAAAGGTATGACTGTAACAAAATTCGCTTAAAAAAATAAAAAAGCGATTACTCAATACTTTATATCAGATATTGATAATTTGCAGTAAATATACCGAGACTGCTATTCAATTTCTGACAATAGATGACTTTTTGAACACAAAGGAGTAGACTTAAAGCTAATAACACCTGATGGGGAGGCGTTATGCAGATAAATTCTCAAAGTACTAATTTTTTTAATCAGGTTGATAAGACCAATAACAAGCTTAATCAACAGCTTGCAAGTGGTAAAAAGGTCAACTCAGCAGCCGATGATGCGGCGGCGTTGCAGATAATTAACCGTCTGACATCTCAGCAGGAAGGCTACAATCAGTCTATCCGTAATGCCTATGATGGTATTTCGTATTCGCAAACGACCGACTCTGCGTTGTCTGGTGTCAATGATGCAGTATCGCGGATCCGCGAACTGTCGTTGCAGGCTGGCAGCGGCGCGCTGACAGACAGTGACAGGCAAGCTTTGCAAGAAGAAGTGTCGCAGCTTCAGTCTCAGATCACAGATACCTTCGCTAATACAACCTTTGGCGGACAGGCACTGTTTGATGGTAACCAGACCAGCTTCCAGGTGGGGCCTGATGCCAATACAACGCAAGGGTTTACGGCGTCTGATGGCAGTTTCGCTAACCCGATCCTGAGTGTAGATATTTCGACTCAGGCCGGTGCGCAAACGGCGATTGATGCGGCAGATCAGGTGTCTGAAGATCTCAATACGCAGAGAACCCAGCTGGGTGCGTTTGAAAACACGCTAAATAGCACGATACGTGGCCTGGGAACGCAAAGAGACAACATCGCGGAAAGTCAGAGTCGGATCCAGGATACTGACTATGCAAGTGCGGTTGCTGAGCAAACGGCCAACGATATTTTGTCTCAGGCATCTATTGCATTACGCGGACAGGCAAATCACTCTGCTTCATCGGTGCTGGGGCTACTGTAAGCAAAAATTGGTAACTACAATACGTTAAAAGAGCCTGCAATTTAATGCTGGCTTTTTTATTACCTCTGCTGCGATTGGGTCGCGGGAAGCTCTTCTTTGTCCATACTGGTGTATTCAAAATAGTACCTGGATCCAAACCACAATGTTGCGACGCCACAGGTTGTTCTGAGGCGTTAATTTCGTTCCTTATAAAAGTACACCCCTCTGATTTTTCTCAATTTTAATCCTTAAGTATTGATTTGGCGCATAGGCAGCGGCGTTTTTTTGGCGTTGATGTCAAAAACTTGCCACTTAGGTATTGCATCCCCATGTCACTGACTTACAATCATTAGTATTGATATATACAAAGAAGTTGGATCTTGCGGGCATGATTACGATCCTGGATAACAATAATAACAGAGCAGCCGGGCTGGCAGCGGCATTGAGTTTCGTTGGGCAGCCAGCTCAGGTCATTGCGGAGTCGGAATTTTCCCCCGATCTGCTGCATAACCTACAAGAGCCAGTGGTTATCCTGGGGGCTCTGTCACAATTAAATCATGAGGCGTTGATCAAATCTTTGCCCGCAGTGCCGTTTTTGCTGATTGGAGAAACTTTAAGGCCACTACTGTCGTTAGCAAACGTGATTGGTCTTATCACGGAGCCATTTAGTCAGGAAGTGACCATGCAATTATTGCATGATTGCCAGCAATATCAGCGTATGTTGCCGGGTAAGTCAACGCAGCTAAATGATGCTAAGTCGTTTGACGGCCTGGTGGGAGATACGAAAGCCGTCAAAGAAGTGCGCTTTCTTATCTCTCAGGTTGCAAAAACTGACGCCAATGTCCTGATCCTGGGCGAATCCGGTACCGGTAAAGAGGTGGTTGCGCGAAATGTACACTTGCTGTCCAACCGCAATTCAGGTCCTTTTGTGCCTGTTAACTGTGGCGCGATTCCCGGAGAGCTACTTGAGAGTGAGTTGTTCGGACATGAAAAAGGCGCGTTCACCGGCGCGATCTCCGCACGTAAAGGGCGTTTTGAGCTAGCGCAAGGTGGTACATTATTCCTCGATGAAATCGGCGATATGCCTTTGCAAATGCAGGTTAAGTTGTTACGTGTCCTGCAGGAGCGCAGTTATGAGCGTGTTGGTGGTACCAAGCCTATCCAGGCGGATGTACGGGTTATTGCAGCAACGCACCGCAACCTGGAAACCATGATCGAAGAGGGCAAATTCCGCGAAGATTTGTTTTATCGTTTAAATGTGTTTCCTATTGAGAACCCCTCTTTGCGTGAACGTGCTGATGATATTCCTTTGCTATTAAAAGAGTTGTTACGTCGTGTTGCAGAGCAGGGTGGCAGTACGGTGAAGTTCACCGATCGCGCGATTGACAGCCTTAAAGCACATAGCTGGCCCGGGAATATTCGTGAGCTGGCTAATCTGGTGGAGCGCATGGCCATTATGTTCCCCGAAAAAGTGGTCGATGTGACCGACCTACCTGGTAAGTATCGCTATATCGAAGTGGAAGCTTACGAACCAGAATACCCGGAAGAGCTGCTTGAAAAAGACGTCTTTAACGAACTATTCAGTGATGGTTTCAGTGATTTTGAGGATGAAGAAGAAACACTCGAACAGGATAATGCTGAGCCTGGTCTGGGATTGCTGCCTGAAGAGGGGATTGAGCTCAAAGAGTATCTGGCTGAGATGGAGATTAGTCTCATTACTCAGGCTCTTGAACGGTATGACTATGTGGTTGCCAGAGCGGCTGAGATCCTCGGCGTACGCCGTACTACCCTGGTCGAAAAAATGAAGAAGTACAATCTGAATCGCGATTAGACAGAGTTACTCAATACGTAATTACGGCACCCAGGCGGTGCCGTTTTTTATGGTTGCACAAATGAGATGCGCTACACACTTATGTGTTTGTGTACGTGGGTAGCACGAAAAGAGCCTGGCTGCTGTTAAACGCTAATACGCTACACATCACTGCTTGCTAAGCTGCGCTTTAATACCCAGCGTCTTATTTGCTTCTAATATGGGCGCTTTGCAAAAACAGTCATCGTGATGATCGTTGACCATGCCACAGGCCTGCATGTGCGCATAGACTGTGGTGGGCCCAAGAAATTTGAAACCACGCTTTTTTAAATCTTTGGCAAACTGTGCGCTGATCTCTGTGGTTGCCCGATAGTCCTCGGGACTGTGAATGGTGTTTACGATTGGCGTAAAGTTGACGAATTGCCACTGATAGTAAGCAAAGCTGCCAAACTCCTGTTGAATGTCGATAAATCGTTTTGCGTTATTAATGGTGGCCTGGATCTTCAATTTATTACGGATGATCCCGGGGTTGTCCATCAGCCTGGCCACATCGTCCTCAGTCATTGCTGCAACTTTGTGTGGCTCAAACTGATGAAACGCCGCTCGATAGTTATCACGTTTTTTTAATATGGTATACCAACTGAGCCCTGCCTGAGCAGATTCCAGAGTAATAAACTCGAACAGCTTATTGTCATTCAGTACGGGCTTTCCCCATTCTTCGTCGTGATACGCAACGTAATCAGGCTTGCTTAAATCGACCCAGTGACAACGTGTGGTCATGATATTGTCCTTAATGTGACAGTGATTAGAGTTAGTGTAGCGCATTATTAATTGCTGTACAAATAAACAGTGTCAAACTTTTGAAGGCGCCTTGCTGTTTTTAACTTATTGAATACTATGGGTTTTAAAGTTGGCATGGCATTTGCTTTTTCTGAGTATCTAGATTTATGAGAGCAACGTCATGGCATTAGCAAAAGTGATTAATCCACAATTTGTGCCAACCACTCAATACAACCCTTGCTTGTTACAAGAAGCGTATATGGGTGAGCTGAGTGATTTGCGGCAACAGGCCAGTTGGCTGAGTCATCTGGTCGATACCATGCCAGCGGGTGTGGTGGTATTAGATGGGCAGGGTATGATAGCCAAAGCCAATCAGATAGCCATTGATATGCTGGGTGAGCCACTGGAGGGGGAAAAGTGGTTTACTATTATCCAGCGTTCCTTTTGTCCACAGCAGGATGATGGCCATGAAGTGTCTCTCAAAGACGGACGTCTGATCAAACTCGATATTACCGCCCTGACGCCGGAGCCTGGCCAACTGATCCTGATGACGGATCTGACGGAAACGCGTCGTCTTCAGGCACGTGTTGCACACATGCAGCGTCTCAGTGCTTTGGGAAAAATGGTGGCGTCTTTGGCCCATCAGGTACGTACGCCTTTGTCTGCAGCGATGCTTTATGGTGCAAACCTGGGCAGTAGCAAACTACCTGCGCAGTCACGAGATAAATTTCATACTAAGCTGATGTCTCGCCTTAAAGATCTTGAAAATCAAGTTAACGATATGCTGTTGTTCGCAAAAAGTGGCGAACAACAGGTCATTGAGCGTGTCTCAATGCAACAGCTATTGAGCGAGGTCAAAGCGGGCGCAGATGCAATGGTGTCACTGCACAAAGCCGAATTGACCGTGACTTTACCTGAGCCGGATATTGAAATTTTGGGCAATAAAACGGCACTGGCAAGCGCCATTCAGAACCTGATCCACAACAGCGTGCAACACATTGGCGCAGGAGCCCAAATAGAGATTTGCGCCCAACGCGATGCCGGCACAGATACTGTGCGTATTAGCGTGTCTGACAATGGCCCAGGTGTTGACCTGAGCCAGGCTAGTAAACTATTTGAACCTTTTTATACGACTAAATCACAAGGCACAGGCCTGGGGTTAGCCGTCGTGAATTCTGTCGCCCATTCCCATAAAGGTCGGGTTGACGTTAGCAATAATGAAAGCGGAGGCGCATGTTTTAGCATGTTATTGCCTATTTCCAGCGAACATTCATCATTACAGGAGGCCGTATGAGCAACAAAATTTTAGTTGTCGAAGACGATGCCGGGTTGCGCGAAGCACTTATCGACACGCTTGAAATGTCGGGGTTTGAGTGCGTCGAGGCGGATAGCGCTGAACAGGCAGTGATATTGTTAAAACAACAAGTGTTTTCGCTGTTGGTCAGTGACGTACAAATGGGTGCCATGAGTGGTTTAGACTTGCTCAGGACTGTGAAACTTAACTACCCAGATTTACCTGTGCTGATGATGACGGCATACGCCACCATAGACGATGCGGTTGAAGCGATGCGTCTTGGGGCGATTGATTACATGGCAAAACCTTTTGCGCCCGAAGTATTGCTGAATATGGTTAGCCGCTACATGCCGGAAAAAGCGAAAGAAACCGATGGTCCGGTGGTGGCAGACAGCAAAAGCCTTGAGCTGCTTGAGCTCGCCAAAAAAGTGGCGCGCTCAGATGCCAGTGTAATGGTGTTGGGTCCGAGTGGCTCAGGTAAAGAGGTACTTGCTCGTTATATTCACGACCGTTCAGAGCGTGCAGATCAACCATTTGTGGCAATTAACTGTGCTGCCATTCCCGAAAATATGCTGGAAGCGACGTTGTTTGGGTATGAAAAAGGCGCTTTTACCGGTGCGATTACAGCCTGCCCTGGTAAGTTTGAGCAAGCACAGAAAGGAACAATACTACTAGACGAAATTACGGAAATGGATCTGGGCTTGCAAGCCAAGCTATTAAGGGTATTGCAGGAACGAGAAGTCGAGCGGCTGGGGGGTCGTAAAACCATTGAGCTGGATGTTCGGGTCCTGGCAACCAGTAACCGCGACCTCAAAGAGGCGGTGAATGACGGTGTTTTCCGGGAAGACCTTTATTACAGACTGAATGTATTTCCATTGACCTGGCTGCCATTGGCAGAGCGCAGCGGAGATATCGTCCCACTTGCAGCGCATCTGTTACAGCGTCACTGTGACAAAGCCGGTAAAGTGACTCCAGTGTTGTCTCAATGTGCTAAAAACAAACTCATGAGTCACGCCTGGCCGGGCAACGTTAGGGAGTTAGACAATGTCGTGCAGCGGGCGCTTATTCTGCAGCAAGGCGCGACCATTGCCGCTGACGATATTTTCATCGAAAATTTTGCGCCGGTGCTCACAACTGCTGCACAACCGCCACTGACGGAGCCTGCTGAATTTGCCTCAAATGATAGTGAGCCTGCTGATCAGATCACCGTGAACATGAGCGAGGATGCAGAGGGGCTGAGCTACAAAGAGGAGCTTCAGGATAAGGAACACCAAATTATTCTCGATACGTTGAACCGCTGCAATGGCAAACGTAAAGATGTTGCCGAGTTACTCGGGATCAGTCCCAGAACACTCAGATATAAGCTGGCAAGAATGCGCGACTTGGGTTTACCTGTGCCAGCCTAAGCATTTAATCACAACATCCGGGCAACCACTTGCCCGGATGAAAGGCCTTCCTGTGACCGTTTAGTAGTCACTGTCAAAAATTCGACTATCCCCAATTCATCTAACTCATTGTTTTTATTGTGTTTTAATCTGGCACACTTTGTGCATTATTCAAGTTATGTATAACTCACAAAGTGAGCCAGACCATGAAAATTCAATCTACCGGACTTTATCAGGAAATGCAGGCAATGGCCTCCGAGGCCGGCCGTGTCAGACCCCAGGACCCAAATAAATTGCCTGTCCAGGCAACGGCGGCAACTTCAAGTGCCCAGTTTGGCGATTTACTTAGCGATGCACTTAATACGGTTGCAGGGCTACAGCGTGATGCCAAAGAGAAAGTGACCGCGGTTGAAATGGGTGACCGCAGCGTCTCTCTGGCGGAAGCAATGATAGCTAAAAACAAATCATCAGTGGCCTTTGATGCGACCATGCAAGTCAGAAATAAGCTGATAGAAGCATATAAAGACATCATGAGCATGCCGGTATAAACAGAGTTTAGTGGAGAGTAATCGTGGCTACCAATCAATCAACCGATCTGGCACTTGCTGATGGACAATCCGTTCCAGGAGCCGGTGCTGATGCAGACACGCAACAAGAGCAAAAATCAGGCTACTTTAGTGCTTTGAGCGGTGTTGATATGCTCCGCCAGATTACTTTGGTGATCGCACTGGCTATCTGTCTGGCAATCGCTATCTTCATCATTATCTGGGCACGTCAGCCGGATATGCGTCCATTAGGTCAATACCCTACTGAAGAGCTGGTTCAGACACTGGACTTTCTCGATGCACAAAAAATCGAATATGACCTGGATGGCAATACCATAATGGTGGCGGAGTCTGATTATCAGGACATAAAACTGAGAATGGCTCGTGACGGGTTCAGCCAGGCACCGAGCAGTGGTACTGATATTCTGATGCAGGACATGGGGTTTGGCGTGAGTCAGCGTCTTGAACGTGAACGTCTTAAACACAGCCGTGAGCAACAGTTAGCGCGTACTATCGAAGAGCTACAAGACATCAACCGCGCCAAAGTTCTGCTGGCGATTCCGAAAGAAAATGTTTTTGCACGACGTGAAAAGCAGCCGTCAGCGACAGTAGTGCTTACATTAAAACGTGGCCGCACACTGGACAGTGAAGAAGTTGATTCCATTGTCGATATCGTTGCTTCAGCGGTACAAGGTCTGACGCCAGCGCGTGTTACCGTGACTGATCAGAATGGTCGCCTGCTCAATTCCGGCTCTCAAGACTCTCTGGCAGCACGCTCTCGTAAAGAATATGAAATCGAGCGTAAGCGTGAGCAGGAATATCTGGAAAAAATTGACAGCATCATGATCCCCGTGGTGGGACTGGGTAAGTATACCGCTCAGGTTGATCTGACGATGGATTTCAGCGCGGTTGAAGAAACCCAAAAACGCTTCAACCCTGACTTACCTGCGGTGCGTAGTGAAACCACCTTTGAAGAAAATAATGTTGGCGGCCTGGCAGTGGGTATCCCAGGTGCACTTACCAATCAGCCACCGGTGAATTCTAATATTCCTGAAGTGGCAGGTCAGGGCAATGGCTCCGGTACGACACCATCACGTGTCCACAAAGAGGCCACACGTAACTATGAGCTGGATTACTTTGGTGATCGCACTGGCTATCTGTCTGGCAATCGCTATCTTCATCATTATCTGGGCACGTCAGCCGGATATGCGTCCATTAGGTCAATACCCTACTGAAGAGCTGGTTCAGACACTGGACTTTCTCGATGCACAAAAAATCGAATATGACCTGGATGGCAATACCATAATGGTGGCGGAGTCTGATTATCAGGACATAAAACTGAGAATGGCTCGTGACGGGTTCAGCCAGGCACCGAGCAGTGGTACTGATATTCTGATGCAGGACATGGGGTTTGGCGTGAGTCAGCGTCTTGAACGTGAACGTCTTAAACACAGCCGTGAGCAACAGTTAGCGCGTACTATCGAAGAGCTACAAGACATCAACCGCGCCAAAGTTCTGCTGGCGATTCCGAAAGAAAATGTTTTTGCACGACGTGAAAAGCAGCCGTCAGCGACAGTAGTGCTTACATTAAAACGTGGCCGCACACTGGACAGTGAAGAAGTTGATTCCATTGTCGATATCGTTGCTTCAGCGGTACAAGGTCTGACGCCAGCGCGTGTTACCGTGACTGATCAGAATGGTCGCCTGCTCAATTCCGGCTCTCAAGACTCTCTGGCAGCACGCTCTCGTAAAGAATATGAAATCGAGCGTAAGCGTGAGCAGGAATATCTGGAAAAAATTGACAGCATCATGATCCCCGTGGTGGGACTGGGTAAGTATACCGCTCAGGTTGATCTGACGATGGATTTCAGCGCGGTTGAAGAAACCCAAAAACGCTTCAACCCTGACTTACCTGCGGTGCGTAGTGAAACCACCTTTGAAGAAAATAATGTTGGCGGCCTGGCAGTGGGTATCCCAGGTGCACTTACCAATCAGCCACCGGTGAATTCTAATATTCCTGAAGTGGCAGGTCAGGGCAATGGCTCCGGTACGACACCATCACGTGTCCACAAAGAGGCCACACGTAACTATGAGCTGGATACCACCATTTCACACAAGCGTCAGCAAACTGGCGTGATCCGTCGCATCAGTGTTTCAGTGGCGGTGGACTACATGAACAAGCCAGATGCTGAAGGCAATATGGTAATGACTGCACGCTCACAAGAAGAGCTCAACAACATACGTCGTTTGTTGCAAGGTGGTGTAGGCTTTGATATGCAGCGTGGTGATGCGCTGGAAGTGGTGACCGTACCTTTTGTACGCGAAAATATTCTTGAAGAGAGTGACTTGCCGTTGTGGGAGCAGGAATGGTTTATGAAAACCATCCGTCTGGTCATGGGCGCTCTGGTTATCATTGTATTGATACTGGCGGTTGTCAGACCTATGCTGAAACGTCTGATTTACCCAGAAGATACACTGGAAGACTATGATGAAGATGCGCTAACCTCAGGTGTAGACCTTGGCGACAGTACTTTAGATATGCTAAACAATGACTTTGATGAATCAGCAGTTGGCTTCTCTTCCGATGGTACATTACAATTGCCAGACTTACATGGCGATGAAGATTTGCTTAAAGCTGTTCGTGCACTGGTTGCCAACGAGCCAGAGCTGTCTTCTCAAGTAGTCAAAGCATGGTTAACTGAAGATGAGTGATGAAGAACAAAAACAACTGCCGCCGGCGTTTGATGTAGACAAACTGGATGGGGTCGATAAGGCCGCCATCCTGCTACTCAGCCTGACGGAAGAAGATGCCGCCCAGATCCTGAAGCATCTTGAACCAAAGCAGGTTCAGAAAGTGGGTATGGCGATGGCGGCACTCGATGACTTATCGCAGGCCAAAATCAGTGCGGTACATAATCTGTTTATCGAACAGATCCAAAGTTTCAGTACCATAGGCTTCCAGTCAGAGGACTTCATTAAGAAGGCACTGACCGCTGCACTCGGTGAAGACAAAGCAGCTAGCCTGATCGACCAGATTGTGATGGGCTCCGGCGCCAAAGGTCTGGACTCTTTGAAATGGATGGATTCTAAGCAGGTGGCGAATATCATTCGCAACGAGCACCCGCAGATACAAACCATTGTACTGTCTTATCTCGAACCGGAACAATCTGCTGAAATATTGTCGCAGTTCCCCGAAAAAGTGCGGCTCGATTTGACAATGCGGATCGCAAACCTTGAAGAAGTTCAACCTGCCGCATTGCAAGAGCTGAACGAAATCATGGAGAAACAGTTCGCGGGTCAGGCCGGTGCGCAAGCTGCGAAAATGGGCGGCCTGAAAGCCGCTGCAGATATCATGAACTATCTGGATACCAACATCGAAGGTCAGCTCATGGACTCTATCCGTGAGCATGATGAAGAAATGTCTCAGCAAATTCAGGATCTGATGTTTGTCTTTGAGAACCTTATGGATGTAGAGGACAGAGGCATTCAGGCTATTCTGCGCGAAGTACAGCAAGATGTCCTGATGAAAGCCATTAAGGGCGCCGACGATTCGCTGAAAGAGAAGATCATGAAGAACATGTCGAAGCGTGCAGCTGAAATGATGGCTGACGATCTGGAGGCAATGCCACCAGTAAGGATCAGTGAAGTGGAAGCGGCGCAGAAAGAGATCCTGGCAACAGCCAGACGCCTGGCAGACTCGGGTGAAGTCATGCTCGGTGGTGGTGGTGGTGAGGAGTTCTTGTAAGCCATGGCTGAGAAGAAGTTATATCGTGGTAAGCCGGTGAGTTCAGAAGCATTGGATGAGCTACTTGAGAACTGGCCAATCCCTAATGTGGATGAAGACCTGAGTAAGTACTCCGGGCGTTCCACCGCCATGGGAACACCACTTGAAGAGCTCTATCAACAAAAGGTCAGTCGGCCAGAGCCAGAGCCGGAAGCCGAAGAAGTCCCCATGCTCACACTCGAAGAGTTGGAGCAGATCAGACAGGATGCATACGAAGAAGGCCTGAAACAGGGCCATGAACAGGGTTATATCGAGGGATTTGACAAAGGCGTTAGTGAGGGCAAAGAAGCAGGTTATAAAGAAGGGGTAACGCTTGGTAAAGAGCAGGGGATAGAAGAATCAAAGCCGCTGATTGAAGAGCGGTTACACTCTTTGTCCGCGTTACTTGAAGCAACTCAAAAACCCCTGCGACAGATAGATGAAGCTGCCGAAAAGCAGTTATTGCAACTCGTCAATTTATTGGCAGAGCAAGTTATCTTTGAGCAAGTTAAAACCCGCCCTGAGCTGATTTTACAGGCCCTTAAGAAAGGCATTGATGCCTTACCGCTGCATGACACACAAATGCGGATCAACCTGCACCCGGAAGATTTAGCCCTGGTTAAAGAAGCCTATGGGGAGGAAACCATCGCTGAGCAACACTGGCAGTTAGTGCCAGAGCCAACGCTTGAACGTGGTGGCTGCCATATCAGAACGCCAGAGTCGTCAATTGACTTGAGTCTTAAAAATCGCATTGCTGAAGTGCTGGGCAGCTTTTTGCAAGCCAGTGGTGCTGACACCTGAATCTGAGCACAACGCGGCGTACTGAATTAGTCGCCGCAAAAATATTGGAGAGATTTTTGCATAAGTGAGTTATCTGAATTTATTCACTGACAGCACATGACCGTATCCAGTTCGACAGAGCAACCCTTGGCTGAACGCCTGCAAAAATTTCAAAAACATATCCAGCCTTACGGTGTCGCCGTTGCGGGCAGTCTGACTCGGGTCGTTGGTCTCACGCTGGAAGCTAAGGGCCTCAATGCCCCGGTCGGCAGTCAGTGCAAAATCGAAACCATTCGTGGCTTTGTCGATGCCGAAGTAATCGGCTTTAATCATGACACCCTCTATTTAATGCCCAACGATCATATATCAGGTGTGTTACCTGGCGCCCGTGTTATCCCGCAAATCAAAGAGGCAGGCTTGCCCGTTGGGATGACCCTGTTGGGCCGGGTTGTAGATGGCCTGGGTCGTCCTCTTGATGGGCTCGGACCGATTGAGGCTGAAACCCACCTTAAATTTGCACAGGCGGCGATTAATCCTCTGGCCAGAAGGCCAATTAAAGAACCAATGGACGTCGGCGTGCGTGCCATTAACTCCATTGTAACGGTTGGGCAAGGGCAGCGAATGGGCCTGTTTGCGGGCAGTGGCGTCGGTAAATCCGTGCTACTCGGTATGATGACACGTGGCAGTGAGGCAGACGTTATTGTGGTTGGTCTGGTTGGCGAGCGGGGCCGGGAAGTAAAAGAGTTTATTGATGAAATCCTCGGTGTTGAAGGGCGACAACGCTCCGTCGTCGTCGCGGCACCGGCCGATGCATCACCCCTGATGCGATTAAAGGGGTGCGAGAGCGCTGTCACGATTGCAGAATATTTTCGAGATCAGGGGCTGAATGTGTTGTTGCTGCTCGATTCGGTTACTCGTTATGCCATGGCGCAGCGTGAAATCGCGCTGGCGGTGGGGGAGCCACCGGCAACCAAGGGTTATCCCCCCTCCGTATTTGCCAAATTGCCGGCTTTGGTCGAACGGGCGGGTAACGGTGGGGAAGGCCAGGGGTCGATCACGGCGTTCTTCACAGTATTGAGTGAAGGGGACGATATGCAAGATCCGATTGCAGACTCTGCCCGGGCAATTCTTGATGGACACATTGTATTGTCGCGGGAGCTGGCTGACAGTGGTCACTATCCGGCCATTGACATCGAGAAATCTATTTCACGGGTCATGCCTCAGGTGGTATCAGACAGTCACATGCAGCAGGCTCGTGTGCTTAAACAGGTTTATTCTATGTATCAGCAAAATAAAGATATGATCACATTGGGTGCCTACCAGCAAGGCAGTGACCCTATGTTGGATCAGGCCATCAATATGATGCCCAATATCAACGCCTTCTTGCAACAAGGCATGAAAGACGTGTTGCACTATGACGAATGTCTGCAAGGTCTGGCACAACTTCTTGGACAAGGCTAATGGCAAATAACAAACTAGACTTACTGTTCAAACTTGAAAGTGAAAAAGAAGAAAAATTACGCCTTAATTTTATTCAGGCGGAGCAAAACTTTCATGCGAATCAACAAAAGCTCAATGGCCTGAATGATTTTCGTCTTGAATACAGTCAACAACTTCATCAAAAAGCACAACAAGGTCTGTCGAGCGCGGGGTTTGGCCAGTATCACGCCTTCATCAGTAAGATTGAAGAGGCCATTCGGCAGCAGGCTAATACCGTTGCCACCGCTAAACGGGTAGTAGATCAGCGTCGTAAGTTATGGTTAGAGCAGCAAGTGAAAGCCAAAGCGATTGCCAAGCTGATAGAGAAAAAGGCATTAGAGGAGCAACAAAGGCTGGCCAAAGCAGAGCAAAAAATGCTTGATGAGTTTGCAACCAATATCTTCATGCGTCGTAAGCTCGCACAATCATAAAAGGTGTCAAAAATAGTTCATGAATGGCGTGCTTTTTGCAGTATTAATCCAGTATATCAATTTAATCCGGTTAGCGGCGCAAGTTTGCCGCACATAAAGGTGAAAATATGGTCAATGTTTCGCTAGAAGTAGCAATCAATAACGGAGTTTCGGCGAAGGGAAAAGATCAAACGGAACAAGCGGAAGAGTCAGGGTTTCTTGCCATGCTTGCTCAGGCAGAGCAAGACAGTAGTGATGAAGCGTCTCAGTCTGATGAGCAAAATGCGGGCGAATTTGCCCCATTGCCAGAGGGCCTGGACCGCCGTTTAGGTCTCGATGATAGTCATTTGCCGAAAAAACAAAAAACCGCGCCGGATGAACCTTTACGGCTAGATGATTCTGAGTTGCCCGGAAAGGGTGGGACGACAGCTGGAGGTGCAAACACCAGTGATGCTGACGATCTGCTTGCTCAAATTACTTCCTCCAACGCGCAAAGTACGGAGGTCGCTCACAATTTGGCACCCGTTCCCAAAGCGCTAAAAGATTATTTGGGTAAAGAAACGCTGGTGGCACCACCTGAAACGAAAAAACCGCTCGACAACATTGGGCCTGGGCCGGTTGTACCAGCTCCTTTGGGTCAGGGGGAGTTGAGTCAGACTGACGATGCTGTGGATCCTAAGCTGCAAGAAGCGACACCTAAATCTATCACCGCAGGCGTAAATACGCTGCCCGATGGTAATCATATGAAAGGCAAAACTCAGGTGGAGAGCGTGGATGAGCTGGTTGTTCATAAGCGGATTGATCGTGTGGGGCCTGGAATCACACAACCCAGCGACTCGTCTGGACCGGTGGCTGATGAGCTGCTTGTCAAAGGTGAAGGAAAACCCGCCGGGATCCCGGATGCGTTAAAATCTGACAATGCTGAAATCAATTTGAAAGACAGTGACAAAGCGCAGGCCCAGGCTAAGCCTGTGAATACAGAGCAGCCGCTTCCAGGCGCTAAACCGGTTACGACGGAAGCCCCGTCTGTACAAGCGAATTCATTACAAACAAACCCTGTAAACGGTAAAGAGGTGTTACAGCAGCAAGAGCAAACGCCTGAACAGGTTGCCGTGCATAAATCGGTAGCAGAAAAAGTACCGTTCGACGGTAAAATCGCTCAGCGCCCGGTTGATCAGGTAGGTCCTGTGATAACAGCACCTCAGGGCGACCAGAATGAGACCAAGCTTAGTGAGCAAAGCGAGATCTTGCACAGTAATAAACCTCAGGTGTCAGTCGCTGACAATGTGGCTAAAGCACAACAACCAGGACAACCATCTCAGGGCGCAAATGTGAACAGCACAGCGGACTTGAAAGCGATGGTTGACGCACTCACTCCGCAGCAAAAGCAAACGCTTGCGGCTAATTTGCAGTCACAGCTGGATAGCAACGAGCTAAGTGATCCTGAGCATCGTGCAAAAGCCGAGCAGTTGTTGCAACACTTGGGTGTCAAGCCGACCGGGACACTGTCCGGCAAGGCAGAAGGTGTAACAGCACCTGCTGTGTCAAATGCGGAGCAGTCTGGCCATACCGAGCAGGCGAAAGTGTTTGAAAAAGAGAGTAAAGTTGCCAAAGTAACCGATCCGGTTGCACCAGAAAAGGTCAACAAACAAGCGGCGACAGTGAGTCAGTCTGGAGCAAATAGCGTAGATCAAAAAGCGCAAAGTAAAGACGCTCAGCAGCAGGCTACTGTCACCGAGTTACAAGACAGTGAACATCCTGAATTAGCCCAGCTTAAAAAGGAGGGCGGACAGTCCGAACAGCAAAATTCACAACAGCGTAGCGCCATGCCCGCGCCGGTAGAGAATATTTTTAAAGCGATTCGTGGCGAGCGTATGGATGATGGACTGAAGCATGAGTTTAATGAAGTGCTGGCGCAGGTAGAGCAAGTTCGCCAGAATCAACAGGTGAATCAACAAAGCGTTGTGAATCAAAAGGCCATGCAAACCGACCCTGCTGTTAGTCAGGCCATCAACATTGCCCGCAATGATGCTGTGAAAGCACTGCAAGAGCGTGTGAACATGATGCTGAATATCAACAACAAAGAAGCGGAAATTCGTCTTGACCCGCCCGAACTGGGTAGCATGCAGATCCGAATTCGTTCTGAAGGTGAGCAGGCCCAGGTAAACTTTGTGGTGCAAAACCAGCAAGCCAAAGAGCTGTTAGAACAGTCCATGCCCAAGCTCAGAGAGATGCTTGCTGAGCAAGGGATCCAGCTTGGAGAAAGCAATATTCAGCAGGGCCAGGGGGGAGAGCAACAGCAACAGGAATCATCCCAAGGTCATGGAACACTTGCTAATAATGGCAGTGAAGCGCAAAATAACGGCCAACAATCAACGACTAGCAGACGGCAAAGTGATTCAGCAATAGATTACTATGCATAACAGCTGCTATGATTAAGGTTAAAGTGATTTAAAGAAGCGCGGATATGGCAGAAGAAAGCGATTTAGAAATAGAAGAAACTGGTGGATCAAAGAAAAAGTTGATCATCATTATTGCCGCTGTGGTTGTTGTTTTAGGCGCAGTAGCAGGCTACTTTTTATTTGCAGGGTCAGATGACGCGCCCGAATCGCTGGCAGAAGAGACGACTGAGCAGCAAGAGCAGGCATCGCAGGAAAATGCGGCGCAAACAGGCAGCGCACTGTATGTTGCCATGCCTCGTCCCTTTGTATTTAACGTACCAGGCGCCAGTCGCGACCGCATTGTACAAATTAAAGTGCAACTGTTGGTACGCGGTGACGTCAACGAAGAGGTAGCAAAGAAGCATATTCCTCTGATTGAAGGGACACTGCTAAGTGTGTTTTCGACCACAACCGCTGATGAACTGAGTACCAGTGCGGGTAAAGAAACTCTGCGCCTTGGTGCACTGGACAAAGTTCAGGCTGCAATGGAAAGCGTTGAAGGCAGCAAGGTGGTCGAGCGCGTGTTATTCACCGGTTTTGTAATGCAGTAGGAAGAGTCAGTGAGCGACTTATTATCACAAGACGAAATCGATGCCTTATTGCATGGTGTCGATGAGGTCGAAGAAGAAGAAGTCCCGGATAGTGACGATGGCGGCACCAGTAACGCCTTACAATACGACTTTTCGTCACAGGACCGTATCGTCCGTGGTCGCATGCCGACTTTGGAAATCGTTAATGAGCGATTCGCGCGGCACATGCGTATCAGTTTGTTTAACATGATGCGTCGTACTGCCGAGGTATCCATCAATGGCGTACAGATGCTCAAGTTCGGTGAGTACATTCACACGCTGTTTGTGCCAACCAGTTTGAACATGGTACGTTTTCGTCCGCTCAAAGGGACGGGCTTGATCACCATGGAAGCCCGCCTGGTGTTTATCCTGGTGGATAACTTCTTTGGCGGTGATGGGCGCTACCACGCGAAAATCGAAGGGCGTGAATTTACGCCAACAGAGCGGCGGATCGTCCAGATGCTGCTCAAAATCATTTTTGAAGATTATAAAGAAGCCTGGGCACCGGTTATGGATGTGTCGTTTGAATATCTCGACTCGGAAGTGAACCCGGCGATGGCAAACATAGTCTCTCCAACTGAGGTTGTGGTGATCAGCTCATTCCACATTGAGCTGGATGGCGGGGGAGGAGACTTCCATATTTCCTTGCCTTATTCAATGCTTGAGCCTATTCGTGAACTGCTTGATGCGGGTGTTCAGTCTGATACTGAAGACACGGATCTGCGCTGGAGTAAGGCGCTGCGTGATGAAATTATGGATGTTGAAGTTGAGCTGTCTACACAATTACTCGAAGTAGACTTATCGCTTGACCAAATCATGCAGTTGAAAGCGGGTGATATTATTCCTGTTGAGATGCCCGAGCATATCACAGTATTTGTGGAAGAACTGCCGACCTTTAGGGCTAAAATGGGGCGTTCTCGTGACAATGTGGCGCTGCAAATCAGCGAGAAGATTAAACGTCCGGAATCTGTGAAGTCAGAACTTCATGTGTTTACGAAGGGCGGCAAGAAGCTGGACTCAGATGCTGAGTTGGCAGAGTTAGAAGAAGATCTGCATCTGTCTGAAGGTGTGGATTTAGATTGGTGATGAAGAAGTTAATTAAGGTAGTCAGTGCATGAGTGATGATCAAGATACAATGGACGAATGGGCGGCTGCACTCGCAGAGGCCGAGGAAGCTGACCAGGACGGTGCTGAAGCCGAAGTTGCTGAACTGGAAGAGTTGCAAGACAGCGGCGCTTCTCTGAGCGCTGATGAAAAGCGTAAACTCGATACGATTTTAGACATCCCGGTCACCATTTCGATGGAAGTTGGGCGCTCTAAGATCAACATACGGAACTTACTTCAGTTGAACCAGGGTTCTGTTGTTGAACTGGACCGAGTGGCCGGTGAGCCGCTGGATGTGCTGGTCAATGGCACCCTGATTGCGCATGGCGAGGTGGTTGTTGTTAACGATAAGTTCGGTATTCGCCTGACTGACGTTATCAGCCAGGTTGAACGTATTAAAAAGCTTCGCTAACAGACCGCTAATGAGTGCTTTGATATTCTCCAGCGTGGCTGCAGTGCAGCCACCAGGCGGCCTCAGCAGTGAATTACTGTCAATGGGCCTGTCATTAGCGTTTGTGGTGATAGCAATCATTGGTCTGGCCCTGCTGGTGAAACGTTTTAACCCCAATCTGGGTAACAGCCAGGATTTTAAAGTGATCCGCAGTCTGCCGCTTGGCAGCAAAGAGCGATTACTGATCATTGAAATAGACAATAAACAACACTTGTTGGGCGTAACACCACACAGTATCAATTATTTATATCAGTTAGAGTCGCCCTTAGAAGTGACACCCACAGCCCCGTTTGCTCAAGAACTCAGCCGCTTAATGTCTGGCGCAAATAACAATAAGAAATGAACTTATGATCCGATTTTTACTCCTTATCACAGTGTTGTGCTTTGCTCCGGGTGCTTTAGCTGACGGCATTGAGGCACTGAGTGTGACAACCAATCCGGACGGCTCTCAGGAATATTCAGTCACGCTGCAAGTGCTGGCCATAATGACGGCGCTGAGTTTTATCCCTGCTGCTGTGATTATGATGACCTCTTTTACCCGTATTATCGTGGTACTGGCGATCCTGCGTCAGGCGATTGGCTTGCAGCAATCGCCGTCTAACCAGGTATTGGTGGGGATGTCTTTGTTCCTGACCTTTTTTATTATGGCTCCTATCTTTAACCAGATTAATGATCGTGCGGTGCAGCCTTATTTAAATGAAGAGTTGACGTCAATTCAGGCGCTTGAGCAAGCTAAGGAACCGATCAAAGCGTTTATGTTATCGCAAACGCGGATAAAGGATTTAGAAACATTCGCGAAAATAGCAGGTTACGATAAACTGGATAGCCCTGAGGATACCCCGTTTGTGGTCATTATTCCGGCGTTTGTGACCAGTGAACTGCAAACCGCCTTCATCATTGGCTTTATGTTTTTCATCCCTTTCCTGATCGTGGATCTGGTGGTTGCCAGTGTACTGATGGCGATGGGTATGATGATGCTATCACCTATGATAGTGGCCTTGCCTTTTAAGATTATGTTGTTTGTGCTGGTCGATGGCTGGTCTCTGATCATGGGTACCCTGGCTCGCAGCTTTGGCTTAGGAGTGTGACATGGAACCAGAAGTTTTTGTCGATATTCTGAGTGATTCGCTTTTTATTGTTATTAAACTGGTGACCGCCATTGTACTGCCAGGCCTGATGATAGGTCTGGTTGTGGCGGTGTTCCAGGCGGCAACCTCGATCAACGAACAAACCTTAAGCTTTCTGCCCAGACTTATCGTCACCATTGTGGCCCTGATTTTCGGTGGCCACTGGATGACTCAGGTGCTGATGGATTTTTTCAACCAGTTGGTGCTTCAGATCCCCGAAATCGCAGGGTAACGTGCCATGGAGTACCCCTTCGAACTCATTATTCAGGCGCTCAGTGACTATATGTTGCCGTTTATCAGGATCAGCTCGATGATTATGATAATGGCAGGTTTAGGGGCACAGAGTGTCCCAACCCGTATTAAGCTTGCTATGTCAGTAGTTGTGACTGTAGCGGTTGTTCCGGCTATCCCTCAGACCCAGTTCACCGACTTATTTTCTTTCGCTATGGTACTGGTGGTGATGCATGAAATTATAATCGGGGTCTCAATCGGGTTTGCTTCTATTCTGCTGCTAAATACGTTTATTGTCGCGGGTCAGATTCTGGCAATGCAAACGGGGCTAGGGTTTGCCTCCGTGGTCGATCCGGCCAATGGCTTGAGTGTACCGGCCGTCGGTCAGTTTTATCTGATCTTGGCGACATTGTTGTTTTTTGTTTTTAATGGTCACCTGATGATGATCAAGATGGTGGTGTATAGTTTTCAGAGCTGGCCCATTGATGGCAGCTGGTGGGTGGTTGATAATTATTGGCAGATTGTGACCTGGGGCAGCTGGCTGTTTGCGACTGCGTTGGCATTATCTCTGGCACCGCTCACCGCCATGCTGTTGATCAACCTATCATTCGGCATCATGACGCGTGCTGCACCGCAGATGAACATTTTCTCTGTGGGGTTTGCCTTTACCATGGTATCGGGTTTGTTGATCATCTGGGCAACGATGGGGAACTTTGTGATCCAATACGAGTTTCAGTGGCTGAAAATGACAGAATTAATGTGTAACCTGATTGGTTGCACGGTGTAATCGAGTAGCGGGAGCAAAACGATGGCGGAAGATTCTGGTCAGGAACGTACGGAAGAACCCACAGACAAGAAAATATCGGATGCCCGTAAGAAAGGCCAGGTTGCCCGTTCAAAGGAGTTGGGTACAACATTTGTGCTCATATTTTCTGCCGTTTCATTGCTGCTATACGGCCCGGATATTGCCAAGGGGTTGTATAACATGATGGGTCGAATGTTTACGCTGAATCGCAATGAAACTTATGACACCACCAAAATGTTTTCTGTCTGGGGGGATGCATTTTCTGAAATCATTTTTCCGCTGAGTATGTTTGTGTTGATCATTATGGTTGCGGGGATCATTGGTAATACTCTGTTAGGCGGCTTTAACTTTAGCTGGCAAGCCGCGGCACCCAAGCCAAGTAAAATGTCCCCAATGAAAGGCATCAAACGGATGTTTGGGCCTCAGGCCGCGGTGGAATTGGTCAAATCGATCCTCAAGTTTGTACTGGTGGCCGGGTTTGCGATATTGCTTATTAAGGTATTCTTTTACGAAATACTGCATCTCAGTATCGAGCAAATCCCGGGCAGCATTATGCACTCCCTGGAAATTCTGGCCTGGATGTTTCTGGCGCTGAGTTGCACCATGATCATTATCTCGGCCATTGATGCGCCATATCAGAGTTACAATCACCACAAACAGCTTAAGATGACGCTGCAAGAGGTCAAAGATGAGTATAAAAACTCGGAAGGTGATCCTCAGATCAAAGCCCGTATTCGGCGCACACAGCGTGAAATGTCACAACGGCGGATGATGCAGGAAGTGCCTGATGCCGATGTGGTGGTCACCAACCCGACACACTACTCTGTGGCGCTAAAATACGACACAGAAAAAGCGGGCGCGCCCATGGTGATCGCCAAAGGCGTTGATGAATTGGCTATGCAGATCCGTAAAATTGCCAAAGGGAACGAAGTCCCCATTGTTGAATCACCTGTTTTAACCCGCTCTTTGTATCATACAACTGAAGTGGGCGACCAAATCCCACAAAAACTATTCACCGCCGTGGCCCAGGTGCTGGCCTACGTGTTTCAATTGAAGAAATTTAACAAGGGTCGTGGTAAGCGCCCGGTTGAATTAAAGAAAGACCTGCCCATTCCGGATGAACTGAAACACTAGGCTAGTTGGTATTAAACTTGCTCTAATGTAACTGCGTCAATAATTTGTGGTTTGTAAGTTATGGATTTTAAAGCGGTTTTACAGCAGGTTAATCGAGATAAAAAAGAATATGCCAAAGGGGTCGGTACACCGGTACTGGTCCTGGCTGCATTGGGCATGGTGGTCCTGCCTATGCCGCCATTTTTGCTCGATATCTTATTCTCATTCAATATCGCACTGGCCCTGGTGGTTCTGCTGGTGACGGTTTACACCATGAAGCCGCTTGAATTCGGTATGTTTCCATCTGTGCTGCTGATTGCGACCATTTTGCGACTGGCACTGAACGTTGCCAGTACCCGGGTGGTTTTGTTGGAGGGTCATAACGGCGGTGACGCAGCCGGTAAAGTGATCGAAGCATTCGGTTCCGTTGTGATTGGCGGTAACTATGCGGTTGGTCTGGTGGTCTTCCTGATCCTAATCATCATTAACTTTGTGGTTATCACCAAAGGTGCTGGCCGTATCTCTGAAGTATCTGCACGTTTTACCCTGGATGCAATGCCGGGTAAACAGATGGCGATTGACGCAGATTTGAATGCCGGATTTATCTCCGCAGACGAAGCCAGAACCAGACGTGAAGAAGTAACCCGCGAGGCCGACTTCTATGGTTCGATGGATGGTGCCAGTAAATTCGTAAAAGGGGACGCCATCGCAGGCATCGTTATCCTGGCAATTAACATCATTGGCGGCTTGTTTGTCGGCATGGTGCAGCATGATCTGTCATTTGGCCGAGCTATGGAAGTGTACACCCTTTTGACCATAGGTGACGGCCTGGTCGCCCAGCTTCCTTCACTGTTACTGTCGATTGGTACTGCGATTGTGGTGACGCGTCAGAATGAATCGCACAACATGGGTGAGCAAATGACACAGCAGCTGGGCAATGAGAAATCTTTGTCTATCGCTGCGGGGATCCTGATTGTTATGGGACTCGTACCTGGCATGCCTCATGTTGCCTTCCTCGGTCTGGGTGCCCTGATCGGATATCTGGCTTATTACTCGCATCAACAAAAAATTAAAGCACAAGAGCAGGAAGCTGAAGAATCAAAAGGTGGCGCGGTTGCCTCTCAGCAGCAAGAACAAAAAGAGCTGGGTTGGGATGATGTACAGCCGGTCGATGTGATTGGTCTCGAAGTGGGCTATCGCCTGATCCCGCTGGTTGATCAGTCGCAAGGTGGTGAGCTGTTAAACCGCATCAAAGGGGTACGTAAAAAGCTATCTCAGGAACTGGGCTTTTTGGTTCCGCCTGTCCACATCCGCGATAACCTGGAGCTGGACCCAAATGCATATCGTATCACTTTAATGGGGGTAGGATCCGGTGATGGTGAACTGAAGCATGGTGATGAGCTGGCCATCAACCCAGGTCAGGTGTTTGGTCCAATTAATGGTGTGGCGACCAAAGATCCTGCGTTTGGCCTGGAAGCGGTATGGATCAAACCAGAGCAAAAAGATGAAGCACATTCTTTGGGCTACACAGTGGTGGACGCAGCGACGGTCGTGGCGACACATATCAGTCAGCTGTTGACCAATAACGCGTCTCTACTGCTGGGGCATGAAGAGGTACAGAATCTGCTTGATATGCTGGCTAAGAGTCACCCTCGTCTGGTTGAAGGTCTGGTACCAGATATCCTGCCACTCACTACGATTGTGAAAGTACTGCAAAACTTGCTGAATGAAGGTGTTGCAATTCGTGACATGCGCTCTATTGTTCAGACCCTGGTTGAGTACGGCCCACGCAGTCAGGACCCGGATGTACTGACGGCTGCAGTACGTATTTCACTGCGTCGACTGATCGTTCAGGATGCGGTAGGTGGGGCTGAAGAAATCCCTGTCATAACATTGGCGCCTGAGTTGGAACAGATGTTGCATAAGTCTCTACAGAACGCAGGTGATGAGGGGGCAGGCATAGAGCCAGGCCTTGCAGAGCGGCTTCAAGGTTCATTAAGAGAAGCCCATCAAACGCAAGAAATGCTCGGCGAGCCGTCCATCTTATTAACCTCAGGTATGTTAAGAAGTGTGCTATCAAGATTTGTAAAACACACCATACCGGGACTGAGAGTGATGTCATATCAAGAAGTACCGGATGAGAGGCAAATCAAGATAGTGAGCTCAGTTGGACAGTAGAGGACTAGAAGGGGCTGACCATGAAAATTAAACGTTTTTTTGCAAAAGATATGCGTACCGCTTTGAAAGAAGTGAAAGAAGAGCTAGGTGCAGATGCAGTGATCATGTCAAATAAGAAACTGGCAGATGGCGTTGAAATCGTCGCTGCAGTAGACAATGATCGGACACCTGCTCCACAGCCTCAGGCAGCGCAGTCAGCTCCTCAGCAAAGCGCAGCGCAGGCTGCACCTCGTCAGGCAGCTCCCGGGCAAAGTGCTCAGCACAGTTACAGCCAGCCTGCCAGAATGGTTCGTCCTCAACCACGCCGCGCAGAGCCTCAGAAGCAGGCGCAGGTTGCAGACAGTCTTGAAGCCTTGCTTGAGCGCCAAGCCCCTCGTCCTAAGTCGCCCGAGCTTGCTTCTATGTTCTCTCAGTCTGGCATTAACACCGATGACATGTTCGGCGCTCAGCAACGTAACGAAGCTCCAGCAAAAGCTGCGCCTCAGGCTGCGCGTCAACCGCGTTATGAAGCACAAAGTCATGATTTTGATGGCCGTGATGCAGCTACTTCCTGGGAGTTTGGAGATGACCTTGATCAGGGCTTTGGTGACGAACCAGCGGCTCAGAAAAAAGCCAACGACGATGAAATGTCTTCCATGCGTGATGAAATGAACGCCATCCGTCAGCTACTTGAATTCCAGTTGTCCGGATTGATGAATCAGGAAATGGCACGTCGTGACCCGACCCGCGCTTGTCTGGTTGAGCGTCTTAAAGGCATGGGAATTGGTGCGGAAGTCGCAGAGCAGATGGCGTGCTTTATTCCTGATGACGTTTCTCGCAAAGAAGCGTGGAACGCACTGCTGAATATGGTTGTCAATCAGATGCATACAACAAACAACGATATTCTGCGTCAGGGCGGTGTATATGCCATGGTCGGACCAACAGGGGTTGGTAAAACCACTACAGTTGCAAAATTGGCAGCGCTTGGCGCACAGAAATATGGTGCCGATAATGTGGCACTGATCACAACGGATACCTATCGTATCGGTGCTTACGAGCAACTGGCAACCTATGGTCGGATCATCGGTTGTCCTGTTAAGCAAGTAAAAGATGCCAATGAACTTGCAGAGGTTCTTTATCATTTACGCAATAAGCGTCTAATATTAATAGACACGGCGGGGATGAGTCAGCGTGACTTACGCTTGACGGAGCAGCTAAACACCCTGATGCGCAGTAGCCGTGTTGACATTCGCAGCTACCTGGTATTAAGTGCGACTGCTCAGATGCATGTACTGCAAGAAACCGTAAACCACTTCAAAAAAGTCAATTTAAGTGGTTGTATTTTTACAAAACTTGATGAAAGTCTAAGTTTAGGTGAGATAATTAGCATAGCGATTCAAAATCGTCTGCCAATAGGGTATCTTACCAATGGTCAGCGAGTGCCTGAAGACATTCGCGTGGCAAACGCTCAGAAGTTAGTCAAAAAGGCTGAGCAATTGTATTTAAAGAGAACAAAAGCACAACATTCGCGACGTGTACCAGTGGCGTCCCAGACAGTAGGAATGTATGATTAATACAGTTTTAGATCAAGCAAGTGGCCTGCGGAGAATGAACCAAAAAAATAACCACAGTGTAAAAGTAATCGCAGTGACTGGTGGTAAAGGTGGAGTAGGTAAAACCAATGTATCCCTCAACACTGCCATCGCGTTAGGACAGCAGGGTAATCGGGTCTTGGTGCTTGATGCTGACTTAGGTCTGGCTAACTGTGATGTCATGCTAGGCTTGAGGGTCGAGAAAAATTTATCTCATGTATTGTCTGGCGAATGCGAGCTAGACGAAATTTTGGTAGAGGGTCCGGCTGGGATCCGTATCGTGCCTGCAACGTCAGGCTCACAAAATATGGTCGAATTAACGCCTGCTGAGCACGCTGGCTTGATCCGTGCCTTCAGTGAGCTTAGCAGCGAGTTTGATATTTTAATCGTCGATACGGCGGCTGGCATTTCAGACATGGTATTGAGTTTCTCTCGTGCTGCACAGGATGTACTGGTCGTTGTGTGTGACGAGCCGACTTCTATTACCGATGCATATGCGCTTATCAAAGTATTAAGCCGTGAACATGGCGTCTACAAGTTTAAAATTGTGGCCAATATGGTGCGTAGCTTAAGAGAAGGGCAGGAGTTATTTGCTAAGCTGTCCAAGGTTACAGACCGATTTTTAGATGTCGCTTTAGAGCTGGTTGCAACGATCCCATTTGACGAAAATATGCGTAAGTCTTCACGCCGTCAAAAAACCATCGTTGAGCTTTATCCTAATTCACCTGCTGCTGTGGCATTCAGAGGCCTGGCAAGCAAAGCTGTCAAGTGGCCCATTCCCCACCAACCTTCAGGTCATTTGGAATTCTTTATTGAGCAATTGGTAAACGGTTAAAGATGGCTTCACCGGTCAACCGCATGGCGGGATATAAAACGACAGACCACCTACATAAGGTGGTGGAACGTCATACGCCTTTAGTGAAAAAGGTGGCCTGTCATTTGTTAGCCAGATTACCAGCCAGTGTTCAGCTCGATGATTTAGTCCAGTCAGGTATGATTGGACTGATCGAAGCCTGCAAAAATTTTGACGCGAGCAAAGGGGCGAGCTTTGAAACCTTTGCAGGAATTCGAATTCGTGGCGCAATGATTGATGAGATCCGCCGTGGAGACTGGGCGCCCCGCTCGGTACACAAAAACGGTCGCATGGTTGCCGAGGCCATTGCTGAGCTAGAAGCACAGCTTGGACGGGAACCAAAAGATACTGAAATCGCTGAAAAACTTGATATTACGCTAGATGAGTACCATCATATTTTACATGATGTCAATGCAAGTAAAGTGATCGGCATCGAAGACTTGGGGGTAGATGAAGACGTAATTTCTCCCGCAGGCAACGATTTTGCGCTAGACAAACCATTCAATAATGTTAAAAATGAGCGCTTTAACGAATCGTTAGTCAATGCGATCAAGACTTTACCTGAGCGTGATGCTTTGGTGTTGTCTTTGTATTATAACGATGAGATGAATTTAAAAGAGATTGGTGCGATCTTAGAGGTCAGCGAATCTCGAGTGAGTCAGATTCACGGTCAAGCAATGATCAAGCTTCGTGCGAAGATCAATGACTGGATCAATTAGAGTTAGTTTTACAATATAGGTTCAAACCTCACCGGAGGAAGTTTTGGATAAGAACATGAAAATTCTCGTGGTTGATGATTTTTCTACGATGAGAAGAATAATCAAAAACCTGCTAAGAGACTTAGGCTTTACCAATGTTCAAGAGGCTGATGATGGCAGTACGGCACTTCCAATGTTGCAAAATCAGGAATTCGACTTCGTCGTAACTGACTGGAATATGCCAGGCATGCAAGGTATCGATTTGCTTCGTGCAATTCGTGCTGATGATAAGCTTAAACACATCCCAGTACTCATGGTTACAGCGGAAGCGAAAAAAGAACAAATCGTAGCTGCTGCCCAGGCTGGAGTTAATGGTTACATCGTTAAACCGTTTACGGCAGGCACCCTGAAAACCAAACTAGAAAAAGTGTTCGAACGTTTAGGCTAGTATTGATAAGGGTAGGCTTATGTCAACATCTTCTGTGCCACAGATAACTCTGGAACAGGCTAAACTGCTCGTTGAATACCTTGAACAAGGTGAGCAGGAAAAGGCTGATGAGATATTAATTGAGGCCACCAACAAAGAACAATCAGAGCTTTTTGCTGAAGTGGGCAAGCTAACTCGACAACTTCACGAATCGTTGAAGAACTTTGAGTTAGATACCCGTTTATCTGATCTCACGACAGAAGCCATTCCAGATGCCAAGCAGCGCCTTAATTACGTCATGGAGATGACCGAAAGCGCTGCCAATAAAACCATGGATGCCGTAGAAGCAAGTCTTCCCTTAGCCCAAGAACTAGCCGATGAACTCTCTGAAATTAAGCCCACCTGGGACAGATTAATGAGCCGGGATATCCAGCTCGGAGAGTTCAAATCCTTGTGCCACGATCTTGACAGTTTTATGCAGTCGTCAAAAGGCCGTACAGATGAATTACAAAATCTGATGACCAATGTGTTGATGGCACAAGATTATCAAGATTTAACCGGACAGGTTATCCGGCGTGTCATTGAGTTGGTTCGTGAAGTTGAAGACAGCCTAATTCACTTGTTGACCGTATTCGGCAGCGCAGATGAAAGTCAACAAACTGCAGCCCAGCCACAGGCACAAACTAAAGCCCCCGCCGTTACTGATGAGTTATCAGGTCCTGAGGGTCCAATTTTGGACGCTGAGTCTCGAGATGATGTCGTATCCGGGCAGGATGAAGTTGATGACCTGTTGTCTAGTTTGGGCTTCTAATAGGAGAGTATGCGAATGAGCTTTGAAGTCGATGAAGATATCTTACAAGACTTTCTTGTTGAAGCTGGGGAAATACTCGAACTGTTATCTGAGCAGCTTGTCGAACTAGAAAACAACCCGGAAGATAAAGAGCTGTTAAATGCGATTTTCCGTGGTTTCCATACCGTTAAAGGGGGCGCTGGCTTCCTGAGCATGACTGAGCTGGTAGATGCTTGTCACGGTGCGGAAAACGTGTTTGATGTCCTGCGTCAGGGGCAGCGTCAGGTAACACCAGAGTTGATGGATGTGATTTTACAATCACTCGATACCATCAATGAAATGTTCTCGTGCATTCAAAACAGAGAGCAGCCAGACCCCGCTGATCCACACTTACTGGAAGTTTTACATCAGCTCAGTCAGCCAGAATCAGAAGACGAAGTGATTGCTGCCCCTGCTGCAGCAGAGCCTGAGCCTGAACCGGTTGTGGCGACACCCAGTGCGGATGATGTGCTGTTTGACGCACCTGCGGATTCTGTTGATGAATCTGGAAGTGACAACGGGGACAGCATAGACGAGATTTCTGAAGAAGAATTCGAGAGCTTGCTCGATGAATTACATGGCTCAGGTAATGGCCCTTCAGTTGCATCGCAAGAGCCTGCCGCACCAAGTGCAACACCGGCTCCATCAAGCAGCGATGATGGCGACATTACCGATGATGAATTTGACAGCTTGCTGGATGAGTTGCATGGTGTTGGAAAGTTTGGCGCGACCGCAGAGCAAGCGCCAGCTGAGCAGCCGAAGGCACCGGCCCAACCTGCTGCGCCAGAGCCACCGAAAGCATCTGGCGGTGACGACGATGAAATCAACGATGACGAATTTGAAGCTTTACTGGATGAGTTGCACGGAAAAGGGCAAGCACCAAAATCAACGGAAGCGGAAGTAGCAGCGCCGAAAGAAGCGCCTAAAGCACCTCCTAAACCTGAGCCTAAACCAGCTGCACCTGTGGCTAAGGCGCCCAGTGCACCGGCTGCCAAACCGGCACCGGCAAAACCAGCAGCTGAGAGTAAACCTGCGGCCGATAGTAAAGCCGCCGCTAAGAAACCAGCAGCTCAGGCAGAAACAACCGTTCGGGTTGATACCAAGCGCCTGGATGAGATCATGAACATGGTCGGTGAGCTGGTGTTGGTGCGTAACCGGTTAGTCAGCTTGGCTAATAACTCAAACAGCGAGGCCATGGGTAAAGCCATTTCTAACCTCGATGTGGTGACCGCCGACCTTCAGGGTGCGGTGATGAAAACCCGAATGCAGCCAATCAAGAAAGTGTTTGGTCGTTTCCCCCGGGTGGTTCGAGACTTGGCCCGTAGCCTCAAGAAAGACATTAGTTTGGTACTGGAAGGGGAAGACACGGATCTGGATAAGAACCTGGTAGAGGCCCTTGCGGACCCTTTGGTTCACTTGGTTCGTAACTCAGTGGACCACGGTATTGAGATGCCGGATATTCGTGAAGCTGCAGGTAAATCAAGAACTGGTACTGTGACCTTATCAGCCTCTCAGGAGGGTGATCATATTCTGCTGACCATTCGTGATGATGGTGCAGGTATGGACCCGGAGAAGCTGAAGAAGATTGCGATTAGCAAAGGGGTTATTGATTCTGACCAGGCAAGTCGCTTGTCAGATAATGAAGCCTACAATCTGATCTTCGCGCCAGGTTTCTCAACAAAAGAACAAATTTCTGACATCTCTGGCCGAGGTGTTGGTATGGACGTGGTCAAAACTAAAATCACCCAGTTAAATGGTTCCGTCAACATTCAGTCAGAGCTGGGTGTGGGTACAATACTGGAAATTAAAGTACCACTGACATTGGCCATTCTGCCAACATTGATGGTGATGATTGGTCAGCAAACATTTGCACTGCCGCTGGCTGGGGTAAGTGAAATATTCCACCTTGATTTGACCAAGACCAACGTGGTTGATGGCCAATTGACTATCATAGTGCGTGAAAAAGCAATCCCACTGTTTTATCTGGAGCACTGGTTAGTGAAAGGTGCCGACAGAGGCGCCCGAAAAGCAGAAGGGCATGTGGTAATCGTTCAGATGGGTACTAAGCAAGTAGGCTTTGTGGTTGACTCTCTGATAGGCCAGGAAGAGGTGGTAATTAAACCGCTTGATGCCTTATTGCAAGGTACTCCGGGTATGGCTGGTGCGACTATCACATCTGATGGTGGCATCGCGCTGATTCTGGACGTCCCCAGCATGTTAAAATATTACGCCGGCAAGTAAATTCCTGGCGCATTTATACCGACAAAGTGGTGTCTTTGACACCACTTTTCGGATCTGTAACGAATAAAAGAGCAATGCCAATGGCAGTTAAAGTATTAGTTGTAGATGACTCGAGCTTCTTTCGTCGTCGAGTGAGTGAAATACTAGAAAAAGATCCTGAAATCAAAGTGATTGACTTTGCAGTGAATGGTCAGGAAGCGGTCGATAAAGCCGCTAAACTGAGGCCAGACGTCATCACTATGGATGTGGAAATGCCAGTAATGGATGGGATTAGCGCAGTTAAGCAGATCATGCAGAGTTCCCCCACTCCGATTCTGATGTTTTCGTCATTGACCCGTGAAGGCGCCAGCGCAACACTTGATGCACTGGACGCTGGGGCGGTCGATTTCTTACCGAAGAAGTTTGAAGATATTGCCCGTAATAGTGAAGACGCTATCCGCTCTTTACAAAACAAGGTCAAAGAAATTGGCCGACGTCGTGTGAGTCGCTTCACCCGGCCTATTAGCTCGTCATCAGCACCCGCGCCGACACGTAGCGCGCCAAGTGCATCATCAGGTCTGCGACCTGCGGCTAAGCCAATTGCGCAACCAGATCGAACATTTTCACGCCCTGCACCAGATACACCCAGTTCCGGCGCGTCTTTTAAAGCGTCTGGCAAAAAGTATCAAATCGTTGCTATCGGCACATCGACGGGTGGCCCGGTGGCACTGCAAACCATTTTAACTCAATTGCCTGCGAATTTTCCGCATCCTATTTTGTTGATCCAGCACATGCCAGCGGCATTTACGCCAGCGTTTGCACAACGCTTGAATAGTCTGTGCAAAATCAAAGTAAAAGAAGCAGAGCAGGGGGATCGCTTACAACCAGGCGTTGCTTATTTGGCGCCGGGAGGTCAGCAGATGTTGGTTGAAGCCAGAGGCGGCAGTAAAACCCTAAAGGTGTTTGAGGATGACAGCCCTCGTATTACCTATAAACCCAGTGTGGATGTTACTTTTGCCAGTACAGCCAAAGCATATAACGGAGATGTGCTCGCGGTGATACTAACTGGTATGGGCGCGGATGGGAGAGATGGTGCCCGAATGTTGAAGCAAAATGGTGCGACTATCTGGGCACAGGATGAAAAAACCTGTGTGGTGTACGGCATGCCGCAAGCTGTTGCGAGCGCGGGAATTTCAACTGAAGATATCGCTTTGCAGGATGTTGCACTGAGAATAAACAAAGAAATAGGCTGTGCATAATTGATGTTAGCCTGAATGCGATCTGTGTTTGGCCGAAGGAATAAAAAAATAACGTGAAAATCTGGACGGTAGCGAACCAAAAAGGCGGGGTGGGTAAAACCACCACCACAGTTAGTCTCGGCGGGATCTTGGCGCTCCAGGGGAAACGTGTATTATTGATAGACACAGATCCGCATGCCTCATTAACATACTACTTTGGCATTGACTCGGAAGAGTTAGAAGTCAGTGTGTACGATATTTTTATTCGCGGCTCAAATATGGCCAGCGAAGAAATTCTTCAGGCCCTTTGCCCTTCAACTATCGAGAATCTGGACATATTACCGGCGACTATGGCTATTGCGACACTGGATCGCAGCATGGGCAATCGCTCGGGGATGGGGCTCATTCTGAAAAAGGCGCTTGCCAAGATCAGTGAGCATTATGACTATGCCATTTTGGATTGCCCGCCTGTACTGGGTGTGCTTATGGTGAATGCACTCGCTGCAAGCGAGCGCATTCTCATCCCGGTACAAACAGAGTTTTTGGCGTTGAAAGGACTGGATCGCATGATGCGCACAATGTCATTAATGCAAAGTTCGCATTCCAAGCAATATCAATATACTATAGTGCCAACTATGTATGATAAGCGCACTAAAGCATCTCTCGAAGCCTATAAGTCTTTGGTAGAGACTTATCAGGATAAAGTTTGGCCTGGTGTGATACCGGTTGATACTAAGTTCAGAGATGCCAGTTTAGCGCAGCAAGTGCCGGTACAATATTGCCCTAAATCGCGTGGCGTCTATGCTTATCGTGCCTTATTAGAACACCTTGCAGAAGTTGATAGAGGTAGTAATGAGTAAGCATCTGTTTGCCAATGAACAGGTCATGAAACAGTATCTGGGTGCCTTATTACGCGAAGAAGAGGAAGATGAAGTCGCGCTTGCTCCTGTGGCTAAATTGTTGGAGTCTGTGCCTGAAGCACAGGAAGACAAAGCCGCAGCGCCCAGTGTTGTTGAGCGCTCAGAAACAGCTCATACTGAAACGCTCGCGGAGCCACCTACAGTTGAGCCTCCGGCTGAACCCGTTGTTGAGCAGGAAATCGCTCAGGATGTGCAGGTAATAACCCCGGCCGCTGATCTTGAGATAACTGAAAATACTACTATTATCAAAGAAGAAGCTGAGCAGCCTGTGCCAGCTCGCGCGCGAGATGCTTATTTAGAAAATGAGTTTCAGGCGCTGTTTTTCGAAGTAGCCGGACTTACTTTGGCTGTGCCATTGAAGTCACTGGGTGGTATACATCAGCTTACTGAAGTTAATCAATTGTTTGGTAAGCCAAAATGGTTTAAAGGTGTGATGCTTAACCGAGAAGAAAAACTCAACGTGGTGGATACTGCCCGATGGGTAATGCCGGAGAAATTCACACCTGAGCTGGAAGAGAACCTGGACTACCAGTACTTGATCATGCTGGGTGATAGTCAGTGGGGTTTGTTAGCCGAAAATCTGGTCAATAATATTACGTTGAAGCCAGAAGATGTGAAATGGCGAACAGCCGATGGGAAAAGGCCATGGCTGGCGGGCGTCATTAAAGAAAAAATGTGCGCACTGATAGATGTTGAGAATTTAAATCGATTGCTAGAGCATGGCCTCGATAGCCGAGAGCAGTAGCTAGCATCTAACTGGAGTAAAATCATGAGTCAAGAGAGAATACTTTCGGCTGATAAAAATGCAGATAGTAATGATGAAGTCCTTCAGTGGGTTACCTATAAGCTAGAGGATGAAACCTACGGCATTAACGTAATGCAGGTACAGGAAGTATTACGCTACACCGAGATTGCCCCTGTACCAGGTGCACCAACGTATGTGCTTGGTATCATCAATCTACGTGGTAATGTTGTGACTGTCATCGATACCCGCTCTCGTTTTGGGCTACCAAGCTCAGAGGTCACAGACAACTCTCGTATCGTGATCATCGAGGCAGAAAAGCAAGTTGTTGGTATTCTGGTCGACAGTGTTGCTGAGGTAGTGTATCTGCGCAGCTCTGAGATTGACAGTGCACCAAATATTGGCACAGAAGAAAGCGCTAAATTCATTCAAGGTGTTTCTAACCGTGAAGGTGAGCTGCTTATCCTGGTTGATTTAAATAAACTACTCAGTGATGATGAGTGGGATGAGTTGAGCCATAT
The DNA here is from genome assembly GCF_000238295.3 of Pseudoalteromonas rubra. Classification (NCBI taxonomy): domain Bacteria; kingdom Pseudomonadati; phylum Pseudomonadota; class Gammaproteobacteria; order Alteromonadales; family Pseudoalteromonadaceae; genus Pseudoalteromonas; species Pseudoalteromonas rubra. The sequence goes on along the minus strand of NZ_AHCD03000034.1, from coordinate 244,784 downwards.
TTAACCCGTGCAAGCAGTAACCCAAAACGAGATTTTATTGCTCCTAGTAATCGCCTCAAGCCTGCTGTGTTTAGTGTGCTTGGGGTTTATTTTTGCGCTAAGCAAAAAAGTACAACAGCAAAATAACGAACATAGTAAGTTGCTTCAGCATCTCAAGCGCGAAAATGAACAAGTTGCTATTCTACGTAGCGAAATTGCAGAAGTTCGCGCCAGTGTCCTGAGCATAGGTAAACGTCTGGTCGCCTGTGAAAATTATGCCAAGGATCTTGCCCAGCAACAGGCCGCGCAAAAGTATGACGACCCTGATGCGAAGATTTATTCCCGTGCAGTCAAGATGGTCGAACTGGGCGCCGATATCGAAGAGATAATGCGAGAGTGTGAATTACCTCGCGCTGAAGCAGAACTGTTAATGTCCCTACACAACAAACAATGAGATGGTTGCTCATTGTCAGCCAACGACAAACCGGGATGAATAAACCGGCTGTGCGTTGGCTGCCTCTCCTCAGGTTGAGAAGGCCTTATACCAATTTCGCTTAATACCTTGCCTATTTGAAAGAGCAAATAGGACGCTAACAGCCTTAAAAATTTCTCATTTAGAACCTTATACCTTAGACATAGGTTCACAAATTTTTGCCTCGCCTATATGGACGTAGATGCTTCAGCGACAGCAGGACGCGGGAGCGGTGTTATCGACGTTATTTTCTCGCCTCAAAATAGAACACTTAACAATGTAAATTGGTGTAACACCATAAATGAGTGGCGGTATTAGACTCTAGCCAGGCACCAATTAGTTCTTTGCTGGGTTAAACCGCGCTCATATATTCAGGGTACACATCAAAGCGCTGAAGGGCGCTCGGATTGCAGATGAAACTGGCTAGGTGCAACGCCATATTGCGCTTTAAAACACAGGCTAAAGTAGCTTTGCGATGAAAAGCCGCATTCAAAGGCAACCTGAGTGACACTCATACCATTTGCCAGCATGTGTGCGCCTTTATTGAGCCTGAATTTTTTGACGTACTCAGAAAAAGTCTGACCTAACAGGGCTTTAAACTTTCTTTGAAGTTGCCGTTCACTCATGGCAACCGTGGGCAGAAGTGATTTGATCGTTAAGCTTTGCTCTGCAAAATGTGCAGCCATCCAGTGCTCTAGCTGGTCGATAAACTGAGCATCTTTGCTACTGATCCCTGCGTACCTTTCACGATGCGTTATGTTAGAGGTAAGGGCGCTAGGTTGTTCACCCACTCTTTGACTGATTAGGCTGCGTATGTTGAGCAAGTTATGGATACGGGTTCGTAATCGCTCTGCGTTAAAAGGCTTACTCATAAATGCATCAATGTCCATTTTCCAGGCCAATGTCTGACTGTCTTCGTCGCCCTTTGCTGTGAGCATGAGTATTGGAATATGGCAGGTTGTGAGTTCTTCACGCAGTTTTTGTGCTAACTGAAATCCATCCACATTTGGCATCATCAGATCAGTCAAGATGAGATCGGGCACATGTGTTTTTGCCAGGTTGAAACCGTTTTCTCCCTCATCAGCAAACAACACCTGGTATGTGCCGTGCAGGCAATCCGCTATGTAAGCACGCATATCAGGATTGTCCTCGACAATCAGTATGCTGGGCTGATGTTGTACATCTTCATCGGGGCATTGCGGCACACTGGGTGTGATTTGATGTTGCAGATTAGCTTGCTCCAGAGTAACCACATCGCTTGTTTGCAAAGGATAATCTGTATTGGACGTGTTGTTGCTCAGAGGAAAGGTTATGGTGAACTGTGTGCCCGAAACCCCATCGCTACACACTGTGATGTGACCATGTGCGCGCTGCACCAGATCTTTGACGAGGGCTAGGCCAATGCCAGTGCCCGCAACTGTGTTAGTCATACCTGTGTCAAGGCGCACAAAGCGTTCAAAAATACGGTGTTGGTCCTGTGGCGCAATGCCAATGCCAGCGTCGCTGATGCTAAGCTGCACGGTATTGTCGACCTGTTCACACCTGATCTGTATTTCGCTGTCAGGGTTAGAATATTTAATTGCATTGGATATCAAATTACAGAGGATGGCTTCAGCATCTTGTATTGGTATATCAACCAGGCAGTCGCTGTGCGTATTGCACTGAATGTCTATCTTTTCTTCCCTCGCCAGGGCGATAAAAGCAGTACTTATTTGTTCTGCGATACTGTCTAGCGCCAGTGTATGCTTATCTTCAGGCAGGATGAAATCAGATTTGGTCAGCTCTAAGGTTTGTTCTACTAATCTTTGCAGGCGCTTTGCGTTGCTTAAGATTCTTGTCAAAGATGCCTTATCTGGTGTCTCTGTGCTTGTGATGATGGACTCGAGTGGGCCAGTTATAAGCGTTAACGGGGTTCTGAACTCATGTGAGATGTTGGCGAAAAAGGTGTTTTTCTTTGCAAGTGCAGCTTCGGTCAGCTGTACTTTCTCTGCTGCCATCTTGGCAATTTCTTGCTCTGCTTCCATGGTGGCATTGTAAAAATGGAAGCAGGTGAGGCCCAGTGCCATAAACGCAATGATCAGATTGGATACATGAATATAGGGCAGCAATTCTGAATAGGCATACGTATACTCAATGTCCTGAGCAAACAAGTAAAACGCAACAAACAGTCCCATGCAAGACACTGTACAGGTGACGATCCCCCACAATGGAATTTTCCTATAAAACAGGATGAAGGGGACTGCGGCCCATAAATAATGTTGAAATCCGGGTGCTAAACCCAGATACAGGACCACGATTGTAGAGTGGACAAGCACCTCGCCGACCATCAGCAATACGGCACCTGAGGTGTTATTAGTACGATTTAAACGCAGTGCAACATACCAGGTAACGGTGCTGCACACTTCCAGTACGACCAGCTCGGGGATCGCCAGAATAATGAAATCGACTATCAGTAAGGCGTGTACAATCAGACCCAGTATACCCACCGCGTTGATGATGGTTTGCATCCGGGTATGGCTTACGGTGATGAAGGGATTCTGTGCAGCGTCCATAGTGTCTCAGCGATGAAATTCAGTTGTTAAAAAAGTAACCCAGAATAACATAGCGCAAAAGTGTGTAACAAAAATGGAGTACAGGCAAAGCAGCCCTATCATTCTGATGGTAAGGCTTCCACAGGTAAACGAGTATGCAGCATAGTGAGCTGTTTGTCGGCTTCTTCTCTCACCCAAAGGGTTAACCCATAGTTGGCCAGATAACTCAGGTGCTGTTCAATCTGAGGTGCATCCTTGATTTCCAATAATCTCACTAACGCTTCCTCCTGCACATCTTCGTGTTGTGATGTCAGATAAGGTATGAGCGCATCGAGATGTTCAGGTTGCAGTACATTTTCCAGTGAGATCAGTAAATCTTCTTGTAACAGGGCATCAAGTGTTTGTGATTGGTTCAGAATCTTATTCGCATGCGCGAAGAGTAACTCTGGTTGTTTTAAGAGTAACGCTTGCTCAGTTAAGGTCAGTAAATCATGGGGTTGTTCAGTGGAGGCGAAGCGTTTATTCAGCTCGTCTTTCAGATTTGTGAGCGACTGACCGATCAGCTGAGTAGAGGGCACTGAAGCGAGTTGGGCTGTTTGTGGATCAAGCATGATGTTGGGTTGCTTAACCGTGTTTTTCTGAACCGTTGGCGCTGGTTGTTGAACAACATGATTGTCAATGGGCGCACGGACAACACTATGGCAAGTATGATTATTTGATGTGACCGGTTGCGTGGCGGGCGTTACCCAGTTGAGTGCCATGAGTCCATGAATTACCAGACTCACTACGGCGATAAATGCGACTTTGCTCATCAGGAATACTTTGAGTTGTTTTCGTTTGAGTGACACAGGGAAGCACATTGACGAGTCTGCCCTGTGTGGTTAGCTATTAGCACTGTGGCTCATTTTTACTCACAGAGACGTAGTAATAGTTTTGCATATTACCATGTCGAGTAATGTCCAGCTTTAGCCATTTTCGTTTGCCAATCTTCCCCTTGCGGTAACTAAACCGTGTGTCCTGTACATCGAAGCGGCAACGATTTGAGTCACATTTTAGCTGTGCAGTTTCTCCGGACTTAACTTGCTTTTTACTGTGGGGTGAAAACATCGAGCTGTCTGAACTGTTGTAAGAGGCTACTTGCACCCACTCAATAGTTGTGCAGTTTTTGACTCTGAAGCGCTTTGCTTCTGCCGGAGCTGAAGTTGCCAGAGTACCCAAAGCGCCAATCACCAGCGCTGTATTTATGAATAGTTTGATGTGTGACATGGTATTTTCCTCTACCGTTTTTGTTTTAGGTGATATGTCCTGTGGGACGCAGCAAGCTTATAAAAGCCGGGTAGCAGGCGCATTCAATTGACCGACAAACTCAGTCAGTGACACGCCAGGAGAAGAAAAAATTACGATATATGTCAGGATTTTAAATGAGATGTCGTTAATTTATATGCGGTGCAGAGGGGCCTGGAGCGCGAGCAAGACGCGCGCATTTCGATATGTGGTGTTTGATAATGGCATGCTCAGGCTTTGATATTCAATTTGCCCTGAAAGTGTTTCCAACCTGGAGGAAATTTACCACGCAAAACGTAGGAAAAAGCAATGAGCTCTGCAATCACATAATACAGTTCTTTGGGGATTTCTTCGTGCAGGTCGAGCTGGCTGAGCGTTTGAACGAGCGTGGCATCTTCGTGTATCATGATGTCTTTTTCTTTGGCGAGTGCAATGATCTCTTCGGCCAGTTCGCCAAAGCCCTTACAGACGACTTCGGGTGACTTACCGGCTTCATATAACAAGCCAATGGCGGTTTTTTGTTCCATAAGGTTCAACTACATCAACATCACTCTTATCAAAGTAGCATGTAACACGCGGGGAGGCCATCAGTTTACAAGCCCTTATCCGGATAAACTGCCGGATAAGGGCAAACAATTTAGCGTTGATAACACAGTCGGCCATTCACCCAGGTTTGATGAACTGGCACATCCCTCAGCCCCTCGGCGGGACGCGTTAAGGGATCTTCATCAAGTATGGTCAGATCGGCTTGCTTACCCACGACCAGCTCCCCAATCAGGTGATCCATATGACATTGCCAGGCGGCATCATAAGTCGCGGCACGCAGTGCCTGTGCCATAGTTGCACACTCCTGCTCATTGAGGATCGGTGGGTGACCATTGCGATAGGCCTCTTCCGGGGCGTCTTCCATCATGCGGGTTACCGCTTGTTCCATCATACGCAGTGGTCCAATAGGAGAGACAAAATGATCACTGTGTAGGGTATAGCGAAGTGCGTGCTGGCTTGCGGAGGCTGTACGGTCCAGGTGTTCAACCACTGGCTGCTCAGGAAACACTTTATGCTTGAAAGTGTAACCCCAGTAACCGACATGTCCGATCAAGAAGCTCGGTGACAGCCCAAGGTAGTCCATATCAGCTAAGTTTTGGTCACTCAGTAAAGAAGCGTGCTCGATACGGTGGCGTTTTTCGAGGCCTGCTTTTTCCTGGTTGTTGAGTACATCACGATAAGCCAGGATGGTGTTATCTATGGCATGCGTTCCATTGGCGTGGATCATCAACGGCCAGCCTCGCTCGACCAATTCGGTCACAAGGACCCTGAATGGAGACTCTACTTCATGATCCGCTTCACCTGCCGGTGGGTTGAAATTCCATACACCATTGGGGTAAGTGTCATTGATATTGTTGTCAGGGAATAGATACTTGGTCAGCTGGTACCCGGTCAGACCCTGATTGGAGCCGTCACTGACGATTTTTGCATTGGCAATATTGAACCAGTCGGTATGGTAATGGGCCGGCTTGGTTGGGGTGATCTTAGTCCATTGATCGGGACCGGTATAAAACAATGCACCACCCAGTCGTAACCCGGCAAGGCCACTGGAGGCCATCTTACTCAATATCTCCAGTTCAGCATTTTTTAAAGACGCACCGAGCGCGGCATCCCACATCAGGGTTACGCCCCGTGACAATGCGAGTTTAAAGATCTTTTGCAGGTTACCGAATAGGTCCGTAATCCCTTTAGGGTGCTCCAAAAAATACTGTTCCAGCGCGACTTTAATGACCGGACCTATCTCATCAGATTCAAGTAATATACCGTTTCCAGTCGCAGGTTGCTTGGTTGCATTCAGCGCATTGGTATTGACGTAAGCAACGTGACCGGATGCATTCATAATAAAAATGCACAGGTCTTTTCTGTCAGCCTGATCATTGATTTTATCCAGGTCATCTTTTGTGAAGTCCTGCCAGGGAGTTGGGCTCACTGTTCCGTCAGCAGACGTTGTTGTAATGGGGTTGAATTGACTGGGATCGACGCCAAAAGCTAACAGCCATTTACGGTTTTTTGGTAACTCTCGGGCGGCTTCAATCAAAGTAGTTGATACCGACTGTTTGTTGTATTCCCAGCCTATCAGATATTGGTCGTCGCCATGACCACCACTTTCAACTCCTTTTCTGAACGGTGCCAGCTGCACCCAGGCGTTAAAAGAGGCAGTAGGTGTCAGGTGGACATGGGGCTCAATCAGTCCGGGTAGCAGACATGCCCCTTGTAAATCCTCTGGGTCAGCGTCCGGGTAAAGGCTTTGACATTGAGCCCGACTGCCCGTGTGGACTATCTGACCATGTTTGATGACTACCGCTTCTGCGGTCTTGGTTACATCGCCGTTTTCAAGTGTCCGAATGGTACCGCCGTAAAAAATCTTGTGTTGCTGGGGTGGCCTGACAAACTGGTTGGCAATGTAATCATCGATATAATGTTCTGCGGCAACCAGTAGTTTATCGAGATTGAAAACCCCTTTTTCTGATTGGCTGCTATCCCCTTGTACTGCATGGCCAAACAGCTGGTAATTACAACAGGCACAGCCAAGGTGCGGATGATGTGAAGACATAGCGTTCTCCTTTGCATATGTGATGTAGTGTTAGGCAAGTGAGTTCTTGCGCTATAAACGTAGAACATCTATGCAAAAGTGAAAGCAGGTCGATTTTCTTTGCATTCCGGGTAGTAAAAATTGAGTTACACCTGAATACTGACGATGGCGTGGCTGTCGTAAAAGCGCTTTACCTGCGAGGCATCCTCGCGTAATTCGATTTCACCAACTTGAAGACCATGCGCGGCCAGCTTGCTGCGCAACGCATCCAGATGCGGTTGTGCTAGCTGGCAGACAGAGGCACTATCACCCACTATCTCACAGTCAACGGCTTTGTCCATCAGCTCAGCCTGAACGCTTAACTGGCCGAGCTTGGCATAATCAAAGTTGAGCCGTACAAACCAGACTTGTTTTTCTGGCATATTGGCCTTGGCTGGCTTCTTGTATTTGCCAATTTGTAGCTCACTTTGGCGGCATTCCTGTGGCAATTTGAGCGGCATAAACAAGTTGATCAGCAACTGGCTCTCGCTGTCAAATTTCTGTGCCAACGGCGCCGGGCTGGCATTCGTAGCCAGGTTGTTTTGCAGCAGCGCCAGGTCGTCCATCAGACTGGACTGTGCCTGTTGTGTTACCGCCTGAATAAACTGACTGGGTGCAGAGAGTTTAGTGCCGGGTTGCAGTGTGTCGACCAGCGCGGCAACGCGCTGTTCTATGCTGGTTTGCGGCGTCATAGTGTCAGTCCTGGCTGCCAGTTGGGTGCCTAATAAGGTTACTATGAGTTTGTCCAGCGCTTGTGCAAAGCTGCTATTGGGCAGAGCAGGTTGAAGCTGGCTGGCCAAAGCGGGAAGCCGGGCAAACAGCTCATGGCTCACTTGCTCTGGTGAGTGTCGCGTTTCGTCCATCATCTTACTGAAGGCCTGATGGACCAGACGCATCAGGTCGGCAGACTGTGGGTTACGAAATTGCTGGGTTGCTGACAGGGTTTCACTGAGCTGCTGTTGCAGCGGTGGGCCCGATTGGCTCGGGGCTGCCTCAGCCTGGCGTAAGGTTTTACTCAGGATCTGGGCAATAGGCAAAGATAAACTGGGTTTTGTTATGGCCAGCTGTTCTGCTTTCGTCTGATTCATCTGACTCATCTGACTCATCTTGCCCTGTTGGTGGTCAATGGGTCTGCCTGGTATCTCTGCTGTAACAGGCTGACCAGTTGCCCCTTCTGTTAAAGCCATGGCTTGCTGTACTTGCGGACTGATTATCTGCTGGGCGTTATACGGTTTAGATTGCTGAGGCACGACAGCCGAAAATACCTGCTGTAGCAGTTCAAGGCGTTGGGAAAATGCGTTTGACGCTGATGACGCTGGAAAGGCTGTAGGCACCGGTTTGTTATTTGCAGAGGAACCAGTGGTTTGCGGGCTTTTGGTCTCTGTGGCAGGGACCATTTTGCTTAATGCCGCAGACGTTTGCGGTGTTGCCTGAGCCGACTTGCTTTGAGGGCTCGTTGTTGCTGTCGGTGTCGGCGCCGCGCTGCGTTCAGCAGTTGGACTGTTTTTAGTTGCAGCAGAGGGGGGCTGCAAGCTGTCTTTAGTGTTGCTTGCTTTTGTAATGTTAGTAAATACTCGCTCTACATTATCAAGCAGCTGTAATAGAGGCTGGCTGTGTACCGGCGTCATACTTTTCAGAACCAGGGCGGTATTATTCGCGGTCATCTGGGGTAAAGCGGCGCTGGGTGAGTGGGGCTTTGCTTGTGGCGCTTGCGTGGTGCCCGGTGTTTGAGGCGCGCTTTTAGCTGAGTGAGCGGGTGTTGCATTGAAAAAGGGCCGTGACAGCCACTGACCTATGGCTTGTTTAACCGTCTGTTTTATGTCTGCCATCGATACATTGAGCAAAGGTTTGTCGTAATTGAGTGTCGATTTGGACCCTGCGGTGGTGCTGGTTGCCTGTTCCAGTTCATCGGCAAAACGGTGTGTAGCCAGATTGGGCAAGGCTTGTTGCAGCGGTGTGCTCAGCTTCACCTGTGTCGACTGCTTGGCAACACCGATTTGCAATCCGTCAGGTTGTGCTTTTAACTGGGCGTTAAACCAGCTATTAAGTTTCAGTCCACTCTCAGCGTGTGGGGTTTTTACTTCAACCTGCTGGTTGGCAAGCTGGAGTGTGGCACTGTTGCGACCCAGCTTAATTTTGGGCTGTTCTTGATTACCGAGTTGGGCAAGTAAAGAGGTAAGTTTGTGTTTACTTACCGGTGCTTTCATCAGCTCATCACCAAAGGTATTAAAAATCTGTAGTAGCAGGGTATTCTGCCGGGTACTCAGATTTGCGACGAGTTTATTCTCCTGTTTGAGTAAGTCAGCCAGGGCCGGGGGAACGGGTAACGCCAGGCCAATTTTGTCCAGCATTAAAGTCGCCTGATTGCCGCCTTTGAGCTGTGCGTCGAGTTGCAAGGCGCTTTGACCACCAAGCCCTTTGAGCAAGCTTAACAGGCTCAGCAATGTTTGCGCGGGTTTTATTTGTAGCTTTAACTCCGGGGTGCTGACTGTCAGTAAGGTACCGTCAGCGCTGAGTTTTATCTCAGCTTCAGGGAGTTTAAGTGGCTGCTGTAACTGACTCTGGCTGGCCAGTCGCACGCCTTGCCAGCGACCATCTATGGTGACTTCCATCTGAATGCTGTCGGGTTTTATTACCAGGTTGCGCGCATTGAAGGTTTGCTCAGCTGCCAGGGTGGGGTTTGCTGATGATCCGCGCTCATTAAGCTGTGAAGTGGCTAAATTTGCATTGTTTTGAATAGAAATCGTCGGCTTATTCATTATTTTAAATCAAATTTTCGTTGATCGGTCGCATCCAATTATTCGTATTACCCTACCATTATGATAGACTAACGCCCAATTTTTTAGCGTCAGAGAGTCGCGCCTTGCTAGAGATAAAGTCCGTCACGTGTGTTAAACAGGACCGCTGTTTGTTTGAGTCATTGAGTTTTTCGCTTCAGGCGGGTCAAATCATGCAAGTTGAAGGCCCAAATGGTGCAGGTAAAACGTCTTTATTACGTATCATTGCGGGTTTCGCCCGAGCCGACGAAGGCCAAATTTGCTTTGAAGGCCAGGATATCAGTCGGGATTACGACACCTTCGCTGAGTCCTTGCTGTTTATCGGTCATAAAACCGGGGTGAATCAGCAATTAACGGCCTACGAAAACGTGCAATATTGGTTGCAGGTACATGGCTACGGGGCTGACGAAGAGGAAGTCTATCCCTTATTAGGTCAGCTTGGACTGGTGGGTTTGGAAGATGTTCCGGTACGAACCCTTTCGGCGGGACAGCAACGCCGGGTTGCGCTGGTCAGGCTGTGGCTTAACAAGGCCCGCTTGTGGATCCTTGATGAGCCCTTCACTGCACTCGATAAAAAAGGCGTGGCACTGCTGCAACGGCAGTTTGAATCGCACCTTGCAAATGGCGGCGCCATTTTACTGACGACCCACCAGGATCTGACAACTCAGTTCAGCTCCCTGAAAACCCTGGCTCTGGAGTACCGCCATTAATGAAGGTTGAGCATTCTTATTGGCATTTATTTGTCGCTGTTTATCGTAAAGACGTGACTTTGGCGTTCCGTCAACGCGCCGAAATCGTTAACCCTCTTCTGTTTTTTCTGATAGTCATTTCGTTATTTCCGTTGGCAATTGGACCCGAACCGGCCTTGCTGGGGCGCATGGCTGCAGGTATCATTTGGGTAGCCGCGTTACTGTCTACTATGTTGGGTTTGGACAAGTTATTTCGCGATGATTATGCCGATGGATCGCTGGAGCAAATGATTGCTTCGCCATATCCTTTGTCTTTGTCTGTGTTGGCCAAGGTTGCCGCACACTGGACCATCACCGGATTGCCTATGGTGCTGATGGCACCTTTGTTTGCGCTGTTGATGAATCTCGACAGCCAGGCACTGGGCGCAACCATTCTGACTTTGTTGATTGGAACGCCTTTATTAAGTTTTATCGGTGCCATTGGCGCCGCGTTAACCGTGGGTTTGCAAAAAGGGGGCATTTTGATGAGTCTGCTTGTTTTGCCTTTGTATATTCCGGTTCTGATTTTCGCAACCTCTGCCATTGATACCGCCAGTATGTCGGTCGCTTATGGCGGACAACTTGCGATCCTTGGTGCCATGCTGGCCGTCGCCATTGTCACGGCACCAATTGCTATATCGTCAGCTTTAAGAGTGAGTGTAAGTTAAAATGTGGAAGTGGTTACATCCCTATGCCAAAGCGGAGCGTGCTTACCAATTGTGTAACACCTTGCTTCCGTACTTTGTTACCGTAACGGTGGTGTGTATCGCCGTCGGATGGATCTGGGGCCTGGCATTTGCCCCGGCAGATTATCAGCAAAAGGACAGCTATCGCATTATCTTTATTCACGTGCCTTCGGCCATTTTGTCTATGGGTGCGTATTCTTCTATGGCCATTGCTGCGATCGTTGCCCTGGTGTGGCAGATCCGTAATGCCGAACTCGCTGTGGTTGCAATTGCGCCAGTTGGTGCAGCTATGACCGCCATTGCACTTATCACCGGTGCTGCCTGGGGTAAACCTATGTGGGGTGCCTGGTGGGTATGGGATGCACGTTTAACCTCTGAGTTAATCCTATTGTTTTTGTACTTCGGGGTGCTGTCTTTATATCATGCTTTCGAAGACAAGAAGTCTGGTGGCAGAGCGGCCTGTATTCTGGCCATTGTCGGGGTGATTAACCTGCCAATTATTCATTTTTCTGTTGAGTGGTGGAACACCTTGCATCAGGGGTCAACCATTACCAAGTTTGATACGTCGGCCATCGATCCGTCTATGTTATGGCCGTTACTTATCAATATTTTAGGATTTGCTGCATTTGTCGGAGCACTGTCACTGGTACGCCTTAAAAATGAGATCCTTCAGGTCGAGAAGCACCGCCCCTGGGTGCGTCAGCTGGTTAGTCGAGGTTAAGTATGCAGTTTGAATCTTTGAGTGACTTTTTTCATATGGGTGGTTACGCCTTTTATGTGTGGCTGTCTTTTGGCAGTTGTGCTTTTATCCTGTTGGGATTGGTGTGGGCGTCGCTAAACGATGCCAAGCGCATTAAGCGTGAAGTAGCAGCACAAATTAAGCGTGAAGCGCGCATCAAGCAGGCCCGCGAAGAGGAGGTAAAAGCATGAACCCAAGACGTAAAAAACGCCTGTTTGCCGTTGTAGCCGTGATCTTCGGGATCGGCTCTGCCGTAGGTCTGACCCTGTATGCGTTGCAGGAAAATATCAATCTTTTCTATACTCCCAGTGAGCTAATTGAAGGTAAAGGGCCAGAGAAAGAGCTGCCTTATATCGGGCAAAAACTGCGCATTGGCGGTATGGTTGTGCCGGGCAGTGTGGATCGAGTTGAAACGTCTCTGGATGTGACCTTCAAGCTCATCGATACCGGTCCTATGGTAACCATTAAATACCACGGTATTTTACCTGACCTGTTCCGTGAAGGTCAGGGGATTGTTGCGCAGGGGACACTGGTTGAACCTAATGTCATTGAAGCATTTGAAGTGTTGGCAAAGCACGATGAAGAATATATGCCAGCTGAAATCGCTGAAGCAGTGAAAGGGATCAAGCATGAAAAACCTAAGTATAATTTAAACAGCGAGAACTAATATGATCCCTGAGATAGGTTATTTTTCATTGGTTCTGGCTATGGGCCTGAGCCTGCTGTTGTGTATTTTTCCTCTCTGGGGTGCTTATACCGGCAACTTGCGCCTGATGCGTACAGCCCCTTCGCTGGCTGTGGGTCAGTGTTTGCTGGTGTTGTTCTCTTTTGGTGTACTGATTTACATCACATTGACTGATGACTTTACCGTTGCTTATGTGGCGCATCATTCTTCCAGCACGCTGCCTTGGTACTACAAAGTCACCTCGACCTGGGGAGGCCATGAAGGCGCTATCCTGCTGTGGTTGGTGATGCAGGCAAGCTGGACGGCATTAGTTGCTATGATGTCTAAGTCTTTGCCCTGGGTGCTGCGCGCGCGCGTACTTGGCGTGCTGGGTTTCCTGGGTGTTGGCTTTATGCTCTACACCTTGTGGATGTCGAGCCCGTTTGAGCGACTATTACCTTATTATCCGGTTGAAGGCCGTGACCTTAATCCACTGTTGCAAGATCCGGGGATGATCATTCACCCACCTCTGCTTTATATGGGCTATGTGGGATTATCTGTGTCTTTCTCTTTTGCTATCGCAGCCCTTTTGACAGGCAAGCTGGACAATACCTGGGCCAAATGGTCGCGTCCGTGGACAATGGCAGCCTGGGGCTTTTTAACCCTGGGTATTACCATCGGCAGCTGGTGGGCTTATGCAGAGCTTGGCTGGGGCGGCTGGTGGTTCTGGGATCCGGTTGAAAATGCGTCGTTAATGCCCTGGTTGGTTGCAACGGCGTTATTGCACTCTCTGGCTATTACAGAGAAGCGAGGCTTATTTAAATCCTGGACTGTGTTATTAGCCATCGCGGCCTTTAGCTTGTGTCTGTTAGGCACCTTTATCGTCCGCTCCGGCATTATTGTCTCTGTACACGCTTTCGCGACAGATCCGGATCGTGGATTGTTTATTCTGTCTTTCCTCGCTTTAGTGGTTGGTGGTAGTTTGGCACTGTACGGGCTGCGTGTCAGCCAGGTTTATAGCGAAGGTCGTTATAAACTGGTGTCACGTGAAGTCGGGCTATGGGTGAATAATATTTTCCTGGTTGTGGCAACACTGATTGTATTACTGGGTACCTTATTACCTATGATCCATAAAGAGCTGGGACTGGGGTCAATCTCCATTGGCGTGCCGTTCTTTAATCAGATGTTTGCGATTCTGATTGTGCCGTTTGCCATCTTAATGGGCATGGCGCCTATGCTGCGCTGGAAACAAAACAAGTTGCCACCCCTGGCCAAAAAGTGGGTGGGCATTTTGGTTGCGACCATAGTGATCACCAGTGCCTGGTTGTTCTCCAGCTTTGATGAAATCAGCACGCTTACTTACCTGGCTACGGCACTGGCGGTGTGGATCTGTATCGCCACGGTAGTCGACCTGGTAGAAAAAGTCAGTGTTCATCCAAGTACAGCACAGGGCCTGAAGCGCCTGGGTATGAGCTATTGGGCGATGGTGCTGGGTCATGTGGGTATTGCGTTCGTGATTGCCAGTGTGACTCTGACCTCTGCGTATTCAGTAGAGCGTTCAGTAGTGATGAAAAAAGGTGAAATCGCAACGCTTAATGATTACGAGTATCGCTTTGAAGGGGTAAACGAGATCCGTGGCCCTAACTATGGCGGCCATGCTGGCGAAGTCACCGTGTTCAAAGACGGTGAGTACGTGACCTTACTGCATGCAGAGAAGCGCTTGTACGATGTGGGTATGCAATTTATGACTGAAGCCGCGATTGACGATGGTTTCTTCCGCGACCTGTATCTGGCGCTGGGCGAATCTATGGGTAATGGTGCCTGGTCACTGCGTATCTATCACAAGCCTTATGTTCGCTGGATGTGGCTGGGTGGTATCCTGATCTCCCTGGCTGGTTTTATTGTTCTGGCCGATAAACGTTATCGTCGTCGCAAGCAAACCTCTGTGGAGCATGCATAATGAACAAGAAGTTTTTAGGCCTGGTGCCACTGCTGATTTTTGTGTTGTTGTGCGTGTTCTTGTATCAGGGCTTGTTTGGCAACCCAAGAGAGCTGCAAACCGGCCGACTGGGCCAGACTATGCCTGCGTTTGAGCTGCCAGATTTGATGGATGAGCAAAAGCGCTGGACAGATCAGGACCTGCTGGGTGAGGTGTACCTGCTAAACGTATGGGGCACCTGGTGCCCAACCTGTATTGCGGAGCTTGGTTATCTTACTGAGCTGCGCGAGCAGGGCGTGCGGATCATTGGCTTGTACTACGAGCAGGCCTATGATCCCGATTTCGGCGATCAGTTTGATATCAATTACCTGCGTACCGATGTCCAGCAAATGTTGGCACGGGCAGGGGACCCTTACCAGTTTAATATTCTGGATTTAGAGCGCACATTAGCGCTGGATTTGGGGGTTTCCGGCGCACCGGAAACTTTCCTCGTAGATAAAAACGGTAAGATTATTTTGCACCACACTGGCGATATTAATCCTCGGGTATGGCGCAGCAAATTTGCTCCGGCAATTCAGGAGTTGCAACCATGAAAAAACTAATGCTGGCGTTGGCATTACTGGCTGGCCTGTGGTCGCTCAGTGCCAATGCTGTTGAAGATAAGTACCAGTTCAAAGATGCGGAAAGAGAGCAAACCTTTAAAGAGCTGGTACAGGAACTCAGATGTCCAAAATGTCAGAACCAGAACATCGCTGATTCTGACGCGGTGGTTGCGAAAGACTTACGTGACCGTGTGCTGGATATGGTTCATGAAGGTAAATCTAAGCAGGAAGTGATTGATTTTATGATCGATCGTTACGGCTATTTTGTTCATTACCAGCCACCTGTCACACCTGCCACGATTGTATTGTGGGTCATGCCTGTGGTGATCCTGGTGTTGGGTTTTGGTTTTATTGTATTCAGACAGAAAAAAGCAGCACGTAAACAAAGCTGGAGCCCTGAAGATGAGCAAAAGCTGGCGGAGCTTATCAAACAAAGCCAGCGTAAGGAGCGTACTTCATGAATGAAATGATGCAAATGTGGGGGTTATTTGCGCTCTTGACTGTGCTCGCTGCGTTGTTCGTGGTGATGCCGTTTTTCCGCCGCGATAAGCTGGTTGCGGTAGATCATGATGCCAATGCCGAACGCATTGATATTTATCAGCAACGTTTGCAGGAGCTGGCGGATGAGCTGGCCAATCAGCGCATTGATCAGAGCAGTCACGATGAATCTGTACTGGAAATGAAACGTCGCTTGCTCAACGAATTGTCACCAGAGCGCACGCTGGATACTCGAGGTAATAACCTGGTATTGGCGGGTACGGGCGTGGCATTTCTATTGGTTGTCAGTGCGGTATTTTATTCTTTTACCGGCAGTCAGAAGCAAATCTCAGACTGGTATAAAGCCATTGATATGCTCCCTGAATACGGCCAGCGTGCTGTAATGCAAACTGGCGATCCCCTAAGCCCTAATGAACTTCAGGCGTTTGCTTTGGGTCTGCGCACTAAACTGGCCAACAGCGGTGATGATGCCGTTGCCTGGATGCTGTTAGGTCGTGTTGCAATGTCGCTCAATGACTTCGAAATGGCGATGCAGGCATTCGATAAAGCGCTGGAGATGCAACCGAACAACAGTAATGTCAAGGTGAGCTATGCTCAGGCGTTATTGGTTGAAGGGTCAGAGAATGCGATGAACCGTGCCGCACGTATGTTGTCTCAGGTACTGCAACGTGAGCCGCGTAACATTGATGCAATTTCTTTACTGGCGCTGATCGCTTATGAGCGTCAGGACTGGAAAGAATCTAAGGCGGCGTTCGAAGTCTTGCTGGCATCGATGACGCAGGATGATCCACGTTATGCGATGATCAAACAGCGTATTACGGATTTAGACCAAAAGCTGAGCAGCGCGCAAGTTGCACAGCCTGCAATGCCTGAAAATGGCTTGCAAGTGTCGGTTTCCCTGGCAAACGAGCTGGCTGACAAAATACCTGAGAATTCCACTTTGTTTGTCTTTGCCAAAGCTGCACAAGGTCCTCCTATGCCATTGGCGGTGGCCAAACTTACAGATTTTAACTTGCCATTGAGTGTCAATTTGGACGATAGTATGGCGATGATGCCTAACCTCAAGCTGTCAGGGTTTAAAGAAGTGGTTGTTACGGCGCGTATTTCAGTGGATGGCAACGTGGCTCTGCAGAGCGGTGAGCTTGAAGGTGCGACTCAGACCATTACGATGACCCCGGAAGCACAGCAGGTTGCGGTTACTATCAGTCGTGTTATAACCAGCACAGGAAGCTAAATGTATAAAAAACTCGTTGGCGCCGCTTTGGCGCTAATTTTATCCGGGTGTGCGCAAGTCCCCGAAGAAAAACAAGATCCGCGCGATCCACTACAGTCGCTCAACCGACCGTTGTATGACTTTAATATGGATGTACTGGATGCCTATATCCTGCGCCCGGCTGCGAAAGGCTACATCGCCATTACGCCTGCGCCGGTCCGCAGTAGTCTGGTAAACTTTACCACTAACCTGTCAGCGCCTACGGACGCGGTTAACGCGGCCTTACAGGCAAAGCCTGGTGATGCAGGTGTCAACGTGGCGCGTTTTCTGGTTAACTCAACGGTGGGTATTTTCGGCCTGTTTGATGTCGCCAAATCGCTGGGTTTGGAACACAAAGACGAAGATTTTGGTCAAACCCTGGGTGTCTGGGGTGTAGGTGACGGCGCGTATTTGATGCTCCCGGGTTACGGTCCTTCAACGGTACGTAATCTATCCGGTGATATCGTCGACAATGTCGTTATTCCCAAAATTGCACTCACAACACCAGAAACCATTCTGGTATTTGCATTGCGTGCAGTGGAGGCCAGGGCTAGCCTGATGTCACAGGAAAAGCTGCTTAACGAGTCACTGGACCCTTATATTTTCTTCAAGGATGTCTATTTGCAGCGTCAGCTTTACGAACTCCACGATGGCAATCCGCCAATCGAAGAGGAGCCAGAGGAGTTTGATGAGGACTTCCTCGAAAACCTCTAAGCAGTTATTAAGCCGGTCCAGCATTCACTGACCGGCTTTTTTGTGACCGTCGCCAACCCCTCATGGGCTTTGAGTACCTGAAGTTCGCCCTTTCCTGAGAGAGATAAAAACTGAACCCACCTGAGTGGCCATAGACACTTTGTTGACATTCACAGCGCTACAGTGGCTGCGGTGGCCAAACTTACAGATTTTAACTTGCCATTGAGTGTCAATTTGGACGATAGTATGGCGATGATGCCTAACCTCAAGCTGTCAGGGTTTAAAGAAGTGGTTGTTACGGCGCGTATTTCAGTGGATGGCAACGTGGCTCTGCAGAGCGGTGAGCTTGAAGGTGCGACTCAGACCATTACGATGACCCCGGAAGCACAGCAGGTTGCGGTTACTATCAGTCGTGTTATAACCAGCACAGGAAGCTAAATGTATAAAAAACTCGTTGGCGCCGCTTTGGCGCTAATTTTATCCGGGTGTGCGCAAGTCCCCGAAGAAAAACAAGATCCGCGCGATCCACTACAGTCGCTCAACCGACCGTTGTATGACTTTAATATGGATGTACTGGATGCCTATATCCTGCGCCCGGCTGCGAAAGGCTACATCGCCATTACGCCTGCGCCGGTCCGCAGTAGTCTGGTAAACTTTACCACTAACCTGTCAGCGCCTACGGACGCGGTTAACGCGGCCTTACAGGCAAAGCCTGGTGATGCAGGTGTCAACGTGGCGCGTTTTCTGGTTAACTCAACGGTGGGTATTTTCGGCCTGTTTGATGTCGCCAAATCGCTGGGTTTGGAACACAAAGACGAAGATTTTGGTCAAACCCTGGGTGTCTGGGGTGTAGGTGACGGCGCGTATTTGATGCTCCCGGGTTACGGTCCTTCAACGGTACGTAATCTATCCGGTGATATCGTCGACAATGTCGTTATTCCCAAAATTGCACTCACAACACCAGAAACCATTCTGGTATTTGCATTGCGTGCAGTGGAGGCCAGGGCTAGCCTGATGTCACAGGAAAAGCTGCTTAACGAGTCACTGGACCCTTATATTTTCTTCAAGGATGTCTATTTGCAGCGTCAGCTTTACGAACTCCACGATGGCAATCCGCCAATCGAAGAGGAGCCAGAGGAGTTTGATGAGGACTTCCTCGAAAACCTCTAAGCAGTTATTAAGCCGGTCCAGCATTCACTGACCGGCTTTTTTGTGACCGTCGCCAACCCCTCATGGGCTTTGAGTACCTGAAGTTCGCCCTTTCCTGAGAGAGATAAAAACTGAACCCACCTGAGTGGCCATAGACACTTTGTTGACATTCACAGCGCTACAGTGGCTGTAATACCAATTTCACTTAATACCTGGTCTATTTGAAGGAGCAAATAGGACGCTAACGGCGTTAAAAATTTCTTATTTAGAACAACTAAATAGCAAAATTTTTGCCTTGTTATCGACCCTATTTTCTCGCCTCAAAATAGATCACTTAATTAAGCAAATTGGTATAATTTCACTCAACAAGGAACTATGACATGAAATACTTAAAATCACTTCTGGCCGTGTGTATTGCATTAAACCTGAGCGCTTGTGGCGACGATGATAAAATTAAGCCCCCGGGTGGAGGTGGCGAGCAGCCTACGCCTGGTCGGGTTGTGCATGATTTGGCGCTCACTGCACCTCAAGCCGGACGTGAGCTGGTTGAAGACTTCCCGGTCTCTGAATACCTTGATTATGCGCCGGGCGCGCAACCGCTCACCAATCTGACCAGTTTGGACATCAATGGTCCGGACCTGCATACGTTTCAGCAAGGCATTGAGGTGGGGACCATTGATATCAGTGCTTCGCCGCGTGTTTATCAGCCGTTGTCGCTGAGATTAACCGCACTGGACAGCATTGTGGCCACAGAGCAGTATGAGGACGAGCTGTGGTATGTCACCGGCACCAATGAGATCTTTCAGCGCAGTCTGACAAGTGACGAAACCACTGCCTGGCGTTTAGAAACGAGCTTAACACTCACCGAATTAGGCCTGGACAGTGATGACAACAGTGATATCTGGGGCTACGACGCGAATGCCCATCAGGTGATCCGATTTAAACCAGAAGGCGAACAGCTATTGCTGTACCCGCTGTCGGACAATATGACTATTCAGGGCGTGTCTTATCTGGGGCAGCAGCTTTGGATACTGGCCTCAGAATCCGGACAGCCTGTGGTCATGCAGTTTGAAGTATCGGAAGAGCAGGTAACACAGCTTAATGGCTGGTATGTTACCGGGTTTGGTCAAGCGGAGCTGACCGACTTGACGATATTTTCTGGTGAGCAGGTTGTGATCACCACCAATACTCAACAGAACAACCTGGTACTGCTGGCCGACAGGGACAAGTTGCTGGGAGATGGGCCTATTGAAGATTCCGGTGAACTGGTGGTGCAGAATCGTTACACGTTACCAGACGAGATTAAGCAACCATCCGGACTTTGGTACACGCAGCAAGGGGGTTGGGAAATCGTCACCGATCAGGCTGAAGTCTACTCTTTGAATGCGGATTTGCAGATCCAGACCCGCACTGAACTGGCGTTTGCCTCAATACACTGTGGACAGGGTTGTACCGAAGCGGTAACAAGCAAAGACGGGGAGCTCTTTGTGTTAGCTGACTCTAAGCTGATTGGGCATTTTACAATGTCAGAGCAGGGGTATCAGCTGGTGCAAGAGTACCCAGTAGCCTTGCACGAAGAGGGAGAGCTGCCTTTTGAGTTCTTAGGTTTAGCGTACGACACACTCACTGACCGTTACTTCATGGTATCCAATAGCGATGACGCGTCACAGCAGGACTGGTTATTTACCCTGGATAGTCAGTTTAACCTCATATCTCGCCAGCCGCTCAGTTACACCGGGGAGACAGAAGGGAGTCTCAATGAATATACTGCAATGGGTCTGTATTTCGCTGAAGATACGTTGTGGATGGTATCTGAGCAATTCACAAAAGTGCTCAAGTTGACGCTGAGTGGTGAGATTGTGGCCGTCTACGATCTGCTGCCAGAGGATATGACTATGCCCAGTGATCTGGTTGTCAAAGATGGCAAAATATATTTGATTGGTGATCACGAAAATGGTGAGTCGGTGCCGCCCCTTATCGAGTTGGCGATTGAATAAGCAGTGGTACAGGGGCTGACATCGTCAGCCCCATTAGTTCAATCAGAAGCGCCAGTTGATGTTGGCCCACAGTGTACGGCCGGCCTCATTCACTTTGTCGATTTGCGCATAGCCACTGACCATAGCGCCTGCGCGACTCAAATGTTCGGTATAGGTTTTATCCAGCACATTATCTACCCCGAGACTCAATAACAGCTCATCTGAATGGCTATAGGATAAGTTCAGTGCCAGTGTGCCAAAGCCATGGCTGGGTCCGACATCCTGACCGGCAATGTTACCCTGGCCGATAGCAACGCGGTCCTGGCTTTTTACGAGACGCCATAAACCGCCCACTTGCCATTTATCCAGCGTGTAATCCATCGCAAAACGTGCCTGTAGGGGAGGTTGCTGTGCCAGTGCCGTATGATCGGTTTTATTGCTGCCACGCACATAGTTGATGCTGGTTGTGAAATTCAGTTGTTTACTGAGCGCAACCCGGGTTTCCATTTCCAGCCCCATTGTTTGCGCGTCAATATTCCGGGTTACTGCCAGCGTTTTGTCCATCACTTCGTACTGATTATCGGTGAGCAGATAATCATCTATGCGGTTGTAAAACAGAGACACTGAGGTGGTCATGCCAGATTTTTGCAGCATCCAGCCGATATCCAGCTGGTTCGTTTTCTCTGTCTCCAGTAAAAAGGCACTCATGCTCTCTACGCCCCGGCGTCCGCCACCCATCAACTCCCAGTAATCGGGAAAACGTTCATTGTGCCCGGCACCGATGTAATAGCTCATGTCTTCATGCTGGACCTGATAGCGTGTAAATCCGCTCCACAAGGTGTCATCACGCGTCTGATCTGCCGTCGGGTTAGGCATTGGCATCATCATGGAGCCAAGTTGCTGGCGCTTATCAGTTGCTGACCAGTCATCAATACGTAGCCCGCTGACCCATTGGCTGCGCTTTGGGCCCTCAGTCTTGATTGCGTATTCAAACTCACCAAATAGCCCGGTTTGTTTAAACTCGGCATTGTCACGGCGAGGCAGTGTTTCCACCGGCATCATCGGCTGGTTCATGCTAACACGGATGCGGTGGCGGTTTTGCTGATGGTCCACTCCGTAACGCAATGTGTGCTCTGTATTGATGGCAGAAGTGAGCATCAGTTTGCTACCCCAGGTGCGACGGTCTGGGTTCGATGAGGTCGGGTTTTTCATCATCATAGTGGGCGTAAATGTGCGCAGGCTATGATTATCCATGATGTGATCTATGTTGTTGTAATACACATTGGCTTCCAGCGCGCGGATAAAGCCAGCCAGTTCATCCAGCTCAACGCTGAGTGCAACGTGATTACGGTCAAACTTGCTGCCATCCATCATGCGGTCAGCATAGGCGACCTCGCCATCACTGCGACCCAGGCTCAGGCTATAGAGGCTGTCATCATCGGGCGTGTAGGCAAACTCGGAGTCGAGGTTCCATTTGTCATATGCCGAGTGAATGGAGTTACCTTCACCGTCCTCATAGTCATCGGCGTCGCTTTTACTGGCAGCAAGGCGTGCATAGTAATCCTCTGTGCCCCCCTTAACGTCTGCATTTATCATACGCTTACCAAAACTGCCCAGGGTTGCATTGGCAAACCCTTGCCAGCCCGTTTCACTCAGGCGCTCTGATTCACGTTCAAAAATGACTGTTGCGGCGCTGTTACCAGGGCCATAAAGGACGGTTTGAGGTCCCTTAATCACCGTTAAGGTATCGTAGGTTTGGGGAGTGATGTAAGCCGTAGGTGGGTCCATGCGCCCGCCACAGCCGCCGAGCGTCTGGCCACCATCGGTAATAATGTTCAGACGTGAACCGGCCATCCCGCGAAAAACAGGGTCGCTGCTTGCGCCGCCTTTTTTAACCAAAGAAAAGCCGGCAATACTGGATAGCAGATCTGCACCATCCTGTGCAGGCAAAGGTTGCCTTGGGGCTTTAGGGTCGGTTTTGATATCTAAAGGACTGTGCATAGGCGCGATAACGACGATGCGCTCTAAACTGTCAGAGTGTGTGTCGTGCTGTGCATCCTGGCTGTGTGCAGAAAAAGCGGCCGTAACAGCAAGCCAAATAAGGTTTCTGGTCATGATTCTTCCCAAAGTGTTTTCACGTTGTTATTGAGAAGAATTTTACTTGTCAGACAAAAGGTTGGGATGTGACAAATTGTCGCACTTGCGCATGATGTGGGGAAAAATATCGAAAACCTTGACCTAAAACAAAAACAGCCACCAAATGGCAGCTGTTTTTTGGATGATAAAATGCAGTGCACCCTATATGGCCATCACTTCCATCTGTTGATCACACCATTGCAGGGCTTCGTGGTAATAATCAGGCAACAGATCAGGGTCAAGGCCCAGTTGTTGCGCCAGTTCATTGGCCCCCTGCCAGTCGGCTTGCTCATAGAGTTTGATCAGCGCCAGGTAACTGGCCAACAAACCTTCTTGCTTCAATAGCGCATCTTTGATTTCAATGGCCAGTGGCAGCTTGCTCATTACACTGTCCATGCTTTCATCTAAAATTGCGTCCATCAGTGACATCATACCAGCCAGGAAGGCCATGCCGGTGTCTTTTAGTTTACGGTGTTTAACCGCTAATAACTCGGCAAAACGTGCGCGCGTCAGAGACAGGCGGACCAGTTCGAGTGGTTTCTCTGAAGACACCTGAGAGGCGAAGAGTAAAGAAAGAAACTTCTTCAGCTCCTGATTGCCAAGTACCACTAAAGCCTGCTTAATGGTGGAGATCTCGGCACGACGTTTAAACGCGGCTGAATTCGAGTAGCGTAGCAGCTTATAGCTGAGGTTAACGTCGCGCTCGAATACTTGTGTGATCCGCTTTAAGTCGACGTCAACACTGGATGTTTCGTATAGCAGTTCGGCCAGCGCCATCTCTGAAGGGGGCAGGGTTTTACTCTGAACCACTTCGGGCTTAGCGAAAAAGAACCCCTGGAAATAGCTGAATCCAAGATCGAGAGCCTGCTGATACTGTTCATGTGTTTCGACTTTTTCGGCGACCAGTTCAATGTTTTTAAACGGTGCAATGGCTTCTTTGATCTCTTCAATGGTCGCGACATCTGTGGTCAGCATGTCTATCTTGATTTGATCAATGAAGGGATAGAAATGTCGCCACACTTTTTGATGCTGATAATCATCAAGCACTATGGTGTAGCCTTTTTGCTTCAGGTCCTGCACTGCTCCCAGCAGGCGTTTGCCCGGCTGCACGGTTTCAAGAATTTCTACTACCAGTTGTTCGCGCCCCATCATGGTGGGGTAACCTTTCAGCAAGGTGTCCAGTGTGAAGTTGATATAAGCCGGTTTATTGTCGGTTAAATCTTCCAGACCAAAGTTAAACTGACTACCTTCGATCAATCTGGAGGTCGCTTCTGAGCCATCTATTTCAGGAAAGACATTGTCTAAACCATCGCGAAAGAGCAGCTCGTAGCCCACGAGTTCTTTGTTTTTGTTTAGGATTGGCTGCCTGGCGGCATAAAAATACATGAAAGATACACCTGACTGAATACTTCTACTGTTCAACAATATAAGGTAATCTCAGGCATATTTCATTAACTAATTCAGCTTGTTTCAGCTTTTGGTATTAAGGTATGAGGTTGTTTGCGCACAATTCATAGGCACTTCACCTTGTGTAACTTGGGTGGCGATCTTTGCCATGTTATAGTGACCCTTTCTCAATGGCTTTTGTCCCAATCTCAGCTAACAACAAAACAGCATCTGATATTGTGGAGAGGAGCTCGACTATAGGAGGTAATTTTGGAAACTGGCACTATGATCTCTCTTGCCATGTATTTCATCGCCATGCTGGGTATCGGACTGTACGCGTATCGTAAGTCAACCAGCGATGTGTCGGGTTATATGTTAGGTGGAAGAAGCCTTCCACCCAGTGTCGCGGCCCTGTCTGCGGGTGCCTCGGATATGAGTGGCTGGATCCTGATGGGTCTGCCCGGCGCCATGTTTGTAAGCGGTTTCAGCAGTACCTGGATTGCCATAGGGTTGCTGATTGGCGCATTTTTAAATTACTTGCTGGTGGCACCACGTTTACGCGTGTATACCGAGCTGGCAAACGATGCGATAACCATTCCCGACTACTTTGCTAATCGCTTTGAAGATAAAGGCAATGCATTGCGTATTGTATCGGCGTTGGTGATCATTGTTTTCTTCACACTGTATACCTCAGCAGGTGTGGTTTCCGGCGGTAAGCTGTTCGAAAACTCCTTTGGCATGAGCTACGAAGCCGGTTTGTATATCACGACAGGCGTGGTGGTTTT
This sequence comes from Pseudoalteromonas rubra, assembly GCF_000238295.3. Classification (NCBI taxonomy): domain Bacteria; kingdom Pseudomonadati; phylum Pseudomonadota; class Gammaproteobacteria; order Alteromonadales; family Pseudoalteromonadaceae; genus Pseudoalteromonas; species Pseudoalteromonas rubra. The sequence continues at coordinate 219,891 of NZ_AHCD03000034.1, read as the reverse complement.
GTATACTCTGTTTGGTGGGTTTCTGGCGGTGAGTCTGACCGACTTTGTTCAGGGATGTATTATGTTCCTGGCGCTAATTTTAGTGCCTGCGGTGACCTATTCATTACTCGATAACCCGCTGAGCGTTACGCTCAATGAAATTAATCCACAGTTACTGACCTGGATTGGCGCTGGTGGCGCTATCGGCATCGTTTCTGCCATGTCCTGGGGTCTGGGTTATTTTGGGCAGCCACATATTATTGTGCGCTTTATGTCAGTGCGCAGCGTTAAAGATATGCCAACGGCACGTCGCATTGGGATGAGCTGGATGCTGGTGGCCACTTTAGGTGCTATCACAACGGGTCTGTTTGGCGCAGCGTACGCCCACGAAAAGGGCATTGTGGTTGAAGACCCTGAAACCATTTTCCTGATCTTATCTGAATTGCTCTTCCACCCGCTGATTGCTGGCTTCTTGCTGGCTGCGATTCTGGCAGCGATTATGAGTACCATTTCGTCTCAGCTGCTGGTGAGCTCCAGTTCATTGACCGAAGACTTCTACAAGATCTTCTTACGTAAAGAGGCGTCAGATAAAGAGCTTGTGCTGGTAGGGCGGATCAGCGTGGCGCTGGTTTCTATGTTTGCAATCTATCTTGCTTACGACAGAGACAGCACCATCTTAAGCCTGGTGAGTAACGCATGGGCCGGGTTTGGTGCTGCATTCGGTCCTCTGGTACTGCTCAGCTTATTCTGGAAGCGTATGAACTTTGCGGGCGCTTTGTCGGGCATGATAGTGGGCGCAGCAACTGTGTTGTTCTGGATCTATGGCCCGGTAACGGTAGATGGCCAGCCGCTTAGTGCGCTTATCTACGAAATTGTACCTGGGTTTATTGCATCCGCCATTGCGATAGTCGCCGTGAGTCTGGCAACGTCAGAACCCCGCGCGGAAATAACCGATAAGTTCGAAGAAATGCAAAAAGCACTTTAAAGTGTTGCATCGACTTCAATAGCCGCAGTTTGTTAGCTGCGGCTTTTTTGTATTTGAGCGATGACACAGACGGGTTTTTCTACCATTCAGCCAGAAAATCTGACAGTTGAGCAGATTTACAGTCTAGCCAGTTTTGACCAGGTATAGTTTTCGCATGTCCGATTTGTCGTATTGTTGTTCCAATTTTTCTAATTTTCCTTATGATAAGTCTTACTGTGGGAGGGTCACTACCCATTTTTGACCAACCTCATAGTGTGTAAGATCATCCGCAATGAAGTGAATTTAATACAATTAATGCTTGTTACTATATGTCAATAAGGTTAACATGTGCGCAACCTTCTTGTGGGTGGTCCTTTTAAACCTAAATGAAGGACGGATATTATGAAATTTTTTATGAAGCGCTTAAATAAGAAAGCAAAAACGGGTCAGTTGGAAGGAACCTCAAACATGAGTGTTGAGTCTATTCAGTTGGTTACTGGTGGTTCTGGATCTGGAAATGGTGCACAACCAAAAATGCAGCGCTTTTCCCCTGAGGCTAAAACGGTTTATTTTGGCGGGTAAATAGTAAGGTTTTTGCCGAGCATGAATGAGTTTTTTATAGTTACTGGATGGATAACAACAGCGTTGGAACTATTCGTTGTATTATTCTTGCTGTATTGTTTCAAGCAGCACCGCTTTGATCTGTTTTTTGGGGGGAAAAAGACCCTGAAAAAACAAAGCGACCATGAGCTGCATTCATGCTTTCTTGCTTCTTTGGCAGTGCTTGTGTTTTACACCTCCAGTTCTAGTTTAGGAACTTATATATTAAGCCTTCCTTTTGAACCGACACAGATGCGACAAGTTTATTACTTTGCTCTTGTGTGTACTGGTGCGGCATTTATCACTGTATTATTCCTTTTGCATGTCATTCGAGGGTGTAACTTTTCTGCTTCAACTCGGTTTATATCCTATATCTCGTTTATGTTGATGTTTTTGAATTTTAGCCAGTTGGTCCTGCGAGGTTATTTAGATAACGATATGTTATATGACGTATATGGGCCATTTGTAGTGATAGGAAATATTTGTATATTCGTTTCACTTGCCAAGTACCCTTTTTATAGAATAATGGAATCTAGACTTGCCAAAGGAGAAATTTGATATGGAACTCATCTTAATCGGTAGTATGTTAATCATCATGGCGCTGATTTTTGTTTTGGCCATGATTGTAAAGGGGTCCAGTCTGAGGCCTTTGGAACAACGCTTTAGAGCGCTGATCACTGTTGCAAAAGACAATGACGAAGAAGTCGAAGACAAGTACAGCGAAGCTTACGAAATTGTGATGGAGTTTGGCGATTTGCTTGCAGCCGAAAAGAACCTGGAACAATATTACGGTGTGAAAGATATTTACGACCGCGTTGAAGAATTCAGAGCGGAAAACAACCAGGCTGTTGAGAAAGACAGAGTCATCCTGAAGGTGGTTAAATAGGTCTGCTAACTGCTAACTGCTAACTGCTAACTGCTAACTGCTAACTGCTAACTGCTAACTGCTAACTGCTAAGCCGCACGCTTTCGTATGGCTGTTTACATGGGTTACCGGTGGTATTGGCCATTCCATCAAACGATTTCAGACAGGTAAAAAGCTCACGTGAGCAAACTTTACTGCAATGGTTAATTCCCATCACTACTCTTCATTCTGACTAAATCCTGGAGCCATTCAATAAACTTCACTGCGTTGTGCGTTCTGAATCGTGTTTTGTTTGGAATGTAGTAACACAGTGACGAAGCAACGCTTCTCTCTCCCACTGGGTCCAACTGGCCGGTTAAACACATGCCCCGGGCCAATATCTCTGAGCAAAACACCAGGGCGTTTTCTATCACAGCCTGCTGAATACCAAATAACTCCTGATCAAACTCTCGGATTACAAAGTCTGCTTTACTCAGTCCGTTGTGTGTCAGCCAGTCATCCAGCGGTGGCGCGCACAGCGCGCGATTTTTCCAGCGTGTTGTATAGAGTACCGGCCGGACTGCAGCGTCCTGTAATGCCTTAAGCGCCTTGTTTCCAAACAAATTGTACCGCTCCTCGCTTAGACGGTCTTCAACCGGGACGTCTTTGATGTTACCCAGCCTTACAGGGATTGAATTGGGCAGGTTGTCTGGCAGCTCTCCGCTTGAAACCTGCATCGAGATGTCCGGGTAACATGCTGAGAACGCACCTTGTGCAGGCAATAGCACCAGCGCCGCAAAAGAAGAAGTGGTACTCACCTGGACGACTTCATTGAGTTGCTGAATGTCTGCCAGCGCACTTTCAATTGTCGCAAAGCCTTCGGACGTCGCATTAGCCAGCAATAAGTCGGTCTCTGTAAGCAGCACCTGTCTGGGTAAGCGTTGAAATAAGCGCACGTTGAGTCGGTCTTCAAGCTTACCGATATGATGAGAAATTGCTGTAGGCGTTAAGGAGAGCTCTTCTGCGGCGTGTTTGAAGCTGCCATGGCGTGCTGCAGCATCGAATGCCCTGAGTGCCTGTAAAGAAACAGATAATGCCATGTCGGTCATCCAATCAAAAACTATATATAGATGATTTTAACTCATCTATAGGTGTAAGAGTATCGTTTGTTCAGCTGAGTGCCTTAACGCACACTATTACGCATCCAGTAATCAAAAAGGTAATTAGCATGAGCACAATTTTACATATAGATTCAAGCGTCAGAGCAATTGACAATGACAACCCATCACATAATTCACTGTCGAAACAGATTGCCCGGCAGTTTATCGAAAGCTGGCAAGAAACATCTTCAATAGATGAGTATATCTATCGTGATGTAGGGGTACATCCTCCACAATTTATCACTCAGGATTGGATCGGGGCCGTATTCACCCCACAAGGGAAAAGGACTGCGGATCAGAAGCAGCTACTGGCCTTATCCGATACGCTGATTGATGAGCTAACCCGTGCCGATATTATTGTTATTTCAACACCTATGTACAATTATGGTATGCCAGCACAACTCAAAGCCTGGTTTGATCAGATTGTTCGGGTTAATAAAACATTTGATTTTGATCTCAAGCGCGGAGACTTTCCGTTAGCGCCTTTGCTGTCGGGTAAAACATTGGTTGCCATAGCCTCATGTGGAGAATTTGGCTTTGAAGAGCCTGAGATAAGAGCCAAGAGTAATCATCTGATGCCCCATTTACGCACGTTAAGCCGTTACCTTGGGGGTGAAACCATGTATGAAATAGTCAGTGAATATCAGGAGTTTGGTGATGACAGGCATCAGGCGTCGCTCACACAGGCGTTTGAAAAAGCGCAAAGCCTGGCATTAGCACTGGCTCAGAGTCAGCAAATGAAACACACTGACGAACAGCTGGTGTAAGAGCGGTTACTTAGATTGACCCGTTTAACCACAAAAGTGGTCGCTTTGGGTTACTTTTGTTTTATTCAATAACGCGCTTTGTTAAGCCCGTCTTTTTTCATTGTGTGCGACCGAACTCTGCTGGAGGATGGGTTTCAGGTCGCGCAAAATAATGTGTCCGTAATCCTGATATCCCGCCTGTGTGCCAGGTGTAAACCACTTCATATGCGAAATAAATTCAAGGGAATTGGCAATGCTGGTGATCAGGCTTTGTTCCATGTCAGAGTGGTAAGCCAGCGGCGGCTCTACAGGGGCTGGGGGTGTATGGGTCACATGTTGCTGCTCTCCGGTCAGCAGCCATAATGCGCTGTCTTTAGTCACCGGATGCAAAAAGAACTTGCTTACTACCGACAGGGTAGGTTCCCTGACATCTTTCTCATACTTTCGATACGAAGCAGTGGGAATATCCAGCATTTCTGAAAAGCCAACCTGAGAATAACCCAAGTTGATACGTAACTGTTTTAATCTTGTAGCAAAAGTATTTGACATATGACCCAATCCGGTTAATTATTTATCCACCTGACCCGTTCAGACTACATGACTCTCAGTCAAATGTCTAACCGGGACGAAAAATTAAACACTTAGCCGGAACAGTCTCCGGACAGGTGTAGGTTCAGACCTGTGTTTAGGTGCGCATTAATTTTATGGCTTTAAACACTTTGCTTTAGGTTTGTAAGACACTGTGATTGATAATAAGCGGATATGTTATGACTACTGTTAAAAGAAATGAATCTGTGCGTAAAGCACACACCATAGCAGCCAGGAAGCAAATTCAAACTGCTATTCGTCGCCTACGCAGAGAAATGAACTTAACTCAGGCTGAGTTAGGCAAAAAGCTTGTCACGCCTGTTGATCAGGCAACCATCTCTAACTGGGAGTGCGGTAAGTCTGACTTATCTGCCTGTCAATTACTCGACATTATGATGATTTTTGGCCAGCCAAACTTTTTGAGTTTGCTGGAGCAGGGAGCGCAAGGCGACCTGGTCGACGAAAAGCAGTCGGCCTAACGCAATCATTCACTGACAGTGTCTCTGTCAGGTAAGCCTCCTAGCTAACATATCGTGTTGTCTGGGCACGCTCGTGCCCGCTTTTCTTTTTTATTCGTCTAAATGCTGATCTTGTACTAGCTTTCCATTGGGAGCGAGAGTCCTGACTCATGCGATTCTTTTCTGGTCAATGGCCAAGGTGTACTGTTTCTAATAAGAGCAGACTCTTCAGCTGGTGGTCCCGCCTCGTCACGCCCAATATACCTATTTTCTTTTTTCATGGTGCACTGGGTGCAATCAAGCAAGTATAAGGAACCATTTTATGTCGTCAGCTAAATCGCAGTTAGGGTTTGATCAGAACCAACGTAAAATTATTATCGGGGAACAGCAGGACTCTGAGCTAGGTCCTTTGTGTCATCTTCCTGGCACGTGGAAAAACACGGGTAATCTCGAAGGTCATGGCTGGAATATGATAGCTTTGCCTTTTGCAGCGGGTGAGCTGGATTATCGGCTGCTGATGAACCAATATGACGAAGAACTGACTTTCAGTCTGGTTGACAAGGGTGTGCCAAATCGGGGTATTCCGGAAGATCAATCCGTCGCCACGCTCGACTACACCCAAATCATTAACCAGATAGCTGCACAAGACTATCCACATTCCGGGCTAGAGGGTAAACCTGGACTGGCAATTCACCATGAACCCGGTCTGTGGTTACACATGCGTGATCAGTTAACGGATGATTTGGATATCGCCCGCCTGTCCAGTATTCCCCATGGCGATGCGGTGATCGCATTGGGTAAGAGTGCACACTCTCAGTCTGGTTTTGAGATACCCGCGCTGAATGGTTTACCCATAGGAGTATCGGGCGATATAGACACCAACCCTTATCTGGCACCCTATAAACACTTCAGAGATCAGCCTTTTGAAGGCCTGTTTGATCCAACCCAGGCAAATGCACTGCTGCAAAAAGCCATTGCCCCTTTACTGAGCGCAGGCAAAGTGAAAAATACCACTAAGCTGGAAGTGCGAACAACCGCGGCGTCGGGCTCTGTGAACAATATTCCGTTTGTCACGCGCCAGGCGAATGCCGCTGAAGTCCACTCCACATTTTGGATCTACGAATTAACGGAGACCGACCAAAACGGCAATCCGAAGCTTTGGTTACAGTATTCTCAGACCGTGATCCTGGACTTTTTCAATCGTAAAGACAGACCCGGCGAATTGATCCGCTGGCCACACATCAGCATCAATACGCTGGAAAAAGTGGACACCTGATAATCGCAGTCACTGCTGCTTGCTTTTGGTTTGCAGCAGTGGCGCTTTCTCGTCAGGTTACAGAGTCATCTGGATTCGGCGTTTAAAACGAGGTGGACAGATCCATTGTGTCTTGCAATTTAACCAATAAGGGAACACACTAGGCAAAAATAATTAACAATAAAGCCACAAGCGCATGGCGTAGTATACGCCGTAAGCTAACACCTTGGTTAGAATTAGCATGTTCACACTGGTCATATTATCTTTGGGTTGTCTTCATGGTCTGTATCTCAGTTACGAACTGATACGGAAGAATACAGCGAATGATGCAAACAGGATGCTTGCTTTGTGTATTCAGTGCTTTGTTGCACTGTTGTTTTTTATATTGCTTGATGAAAGTGGGGCGTTTTACTATTTGCCTCATCTGATAGGGTTTCAGGAGCCGCTGACCTTTCTGTTGGCACCGTGTTTTTACTACTACGTACTCAGACTAACATCACCTGCTTATATTCCGTTTAATCGCGTCCATTTGCTGCCGTTTGTGCTGGCACTGCTTTGTGCTATTCCTTTCTTTTTACTCGATGCACGCAGTAAATGGCAATTTTTGTATGGTGATATGTATGCCCCGAACCTGCCATCTTGGTACCTGACGGGGTTTGAAAATGTCTTCATTTTTGGTGCTATGGTGCAGGTTGCAGTGTACCTGCTATTTGCGTGGCGCAGGCTCAATGCTTACCAGATCCTGTCGGCCAATAACTTTTCGTCACTTGAACTGATCAACCTGAACTGGCTCAGACGCTTGCTCATTATGTTGCTATCGCTTTATGGACTGTGGTTCATTGACGAAGCGATAGAAGTGAATGCCATGGCGTGTATCGACCATGACAACGGATTTGGCTGTGAGTATGACTGGTTGATTGGCGAGCGTTGGTTCTTTTTCTCGGAACTGGGCGTAGTCATCTTTTTTTATTTGATGAGTTATTACGGCTTGCGCCAGCCCGAAATATTTATCCAAAACAATCAATATGTTGAACTTGATAAGCCGAACAACGAAAAATACTTAAACTCGGCACTGTCGGAATCACTGGCTGTACAACTCTGCAACCTGATTGAAGAGCAGGTGTTGGACGAAAAGCTGTTTCTTAATGCGGATTTAACGCTGCACGACCTGGCCTGTGCATGTGGTCATTCTCGGCACCATGTTTCTCAGGCGATTAATCAAAGTAAAAACATGAGTTTTTTCGATTTTATTAATCAACTCAGAGTGATGCATGCACAGCAGCTGCTGCTGTCTCAGCCAGACAGAAGCATTCTGGATATCTCTCTGGACAGTGGTTTTAATTCCCGCTCAGCGTTTTATGGGGCATTTAAACGCTATACCGAGTTAACACCAGGCGCATATCGAAAACAAAGTAAAATACTGGCAGAAAATATGTCCTGATCAGTCGGTCAGGACGACAAACAGTCCTCGCTGCGAAAGGATGTCATTGTTATTTCAATGGAGAAAACAACAATGACAAGACAAATACCCGTTCAGCAGGACAGGCTTTTACAACCGCGGCAATGGCCTTTTTTACTGCCCGGTGCGCCAGCAGATCATGGCACTTATCACGGACAATCAAACAATACGACCCAGATGCCAGCTAAGTATCTGACGCAAACATCCGGATCGCTGAGTGTTATGTTGATTTGTACTGCGTTGAACACAACCGTGGCACATGCCAATGCTTCACCGTCTGATCTGGAGCGCATTACGGTGACTGGCAGCCAGTATACGTTGGCTTCCCGGCACAATACGCACTTCCTCTCCAAAGAGCGTATCGAGTCGATGCCGCACATTGCTGATGATATTTTTCGGCTTATGCCCGCTTTACCAGGTGTCGCCGCTGGTGATTACTCAGCTAACTTTTTTGTGCGCGGAGGGCATTCGGATGAAGTACTCGTGTTACTGGATGGCCAGCAATTGTACCGGCCATTTCATATGAAAAGCTTCAACAGTGCGTTTAGCATTGTCGACACGGACAACGTAGGCGCAATGGATTTTTCCAGTGGCGGATTTACAGCACGCTATGGCAACAAAATGAGTGGTGTCATGGCAATTGAAAGCCTCTATGACATGCCGCAATACAAACACAGTCTGGGTGTAAGCTTCATTAATGCCAGAGCCGGATCGCAGGGCACATTTGACGACGATAAGGGCAGTTGGCTGGTATCGGTCAGACGCGGTTATCTTGATCTGGTACTGGACGCGGTAGAAGACGAATCGAATAAGTTTGAACCCATATATGCGGATTTGTTTGCCAAGGTCAGCTACGAGCTGACGGATACCCAGTCTTTGTCAGGGCACTTTCTTTACGCCTGGGATGATGAAATCCTTGATGACACCTTTACTGAATGGGATGGAGTCCGGGAATATCAGGTCCAGGAAAAGGTCAGTGGCGAGTACAGCAGTGCCTACGCGTGGGCGGTTTTGCACTCAGAATGGCGCGATAGTCTTAGCAGCCAGACGCTGTTGTCAGTCGCCAGAGTCGAAGAAGACCGCAGTGGCGGTCAATATGACCCGACCGAAGTGTGGCTTACCCTGGACGATAACAAGTTTTTTTATGCTTACTCACTGAAACAAGACTGGCAGTGGCGTGTCAGTGACAGTCATTATCTGGAATCCGGTTTTGAAGCCAAATACCTGGATGCAGAGTATGACTACTGGCTGGAGGCCTGGTACCAGGTAAATTATGATGGTGAAGATTACCGCCAGCAAAAAACACAGCTAACCGCATCCGGTAATGTGTTTGGTGCCTACATTAGTGACCGTTGGCGACTTAACCCTGACTGGGTAGCTGAGCTGGGTCTGCGCTGGGACCAGCAAGATTATTATGGGTTTACCAAAGCGCAATGGAGCCCACGAGTCGCGCTTTTGTATCAGCCAACAGACGCGCAGCGGGTTTCCCTGAGTGCCGGAGAGTACTACCAGCCCGAGGATATTCTCAGCTTGCAGGTCGCCGATGGTACCACTGAGTTTCATGGCGTTGAGAAAGCGCGTCATGTCATTTTATCTTATCAACATGCGCTGAGCCCGACCTTTCAATGGCGCGCCGAAGCATATCTGAAAAAACTGTCTCAGCTACGGCCCTGGTATGAAAATGCCTTTGATCTTTATGAATTCTTACCAGAAGGACAGGCCGACAGGTATCGGGTTGCTCCGGACTCAGCCAGAGTTAAAGGCATTGAGCTGAGTTTTCAGCACCACATTACTGCTCAATGGCAGTGGCAGGCGAGTTACAGCTGGTCTAACGCCCAGGACAGCATTAACGGGCGCTGGTATCCGCGCAGTTGGGACCAAAGGCACGCTGTTAAGCTGACGAGTCGTTATCAGTTTGATAGTGGCTGGCAGATAAGTGGGCTGGTGTATTTTCACTCCGGCTGGCCTATGACAGGCGAGTCAGGCCGCCTGGTAAAGAATACATCCAATGGAGGTTACGAAGTCCTGCGCAGCCTCAATGAGCGTAATCAGCTTGAATTGGGTAACTACAAACGCATTGATATGCGAATTCATAAAATCTATCCATTATCAAACAGTGAGTTAACCGTTTTCTTTGAAGTCTCTAACTTACTGAACTTTGACAATGAATGTTGTATTGACCGAACCAGCTACTCAGTAGATGGACAAGGAAAGTTACTCAAAAAGGAAGAGAGGGGACACTGGCTGCCGATTATTCCGTCGTTCGGGGTTAAGTGGGCATTTTAACTTTGGGGGAATAAAGCCCGGTTCATGCACCGGGCTGAAATCAGACTGTGGATCAGTCCTGAACTGAGCGAAGCAGGGCGTTGATGCCTACTTTTTCACGAGTTTGCTGGTCTACTTTCTTAACGATAATCGCCGCATACAGGCTGTGAGTACCATCTTTGCTTGGTAATGAACCAGGCACGACAACGGCACCTGCTGGAACACGGCCGTAGTGGATCTCGCCGGTTTCGCGATCGTAGATACGCGTACTTTGTGAAATATATACACCCATTGAAATTACTGCGCCTTCCTCAACAATGACCCCTTCAACAATTTCAGAGCGGGCGCCGATGAAGCAGTTATCTTCGATAATGGTCGGGTTAGCTTGCAATGGCTCCAGTACACCGCCAATGCCTACACCGCCAGAGAGGTGCACATTCTTACCGATCTGAGCACATGAACCGACGGTGGCCCAGGTATCAACCATAGTGCCTTCATCGACATAAGCGCCAATATTGACATACGACGGCATCAAAACCACATTTTTGCCAATGAAGCTACCCTGACGTGCAACGGCGTTGGGAACCACACGCATGCCGCCTTGTTGAAATTGCTCAGGTGTATAGTCGCTGAACTTTAGTGGCACTTTATCGAAAAACTGGTTTACTCCGTCATTCATAGGCTGGTTATCGCGAATACGGAATGACAGCAGAACCGCCTTTTTCAGCCACTGGTGTACAACCCATTCGCCGCTGACTTTCTCAGCAACGCGTGCTGCGCCTGAATCCAGTAAAGCCAGAGCATCAATGATGGCATTTTTAACCTGAGGTGATACATCACTGGGTGTGATGGTATCGCGTTGTTCCCAGGCTTGTTCAATTGTGGTTTTTAAATCCGACATAGTGTCCTCATTTATTCAGATTCTGCATTGAGTTTTTTCATCAGTGAGCGATGTAACGATGCTTTGGCATCTTCACTGAGACGTTGATAATCTTTGTCCGAGACCACAAAGAAATCCTCCGCGCGTTCGCCCACTGTGGTAATACGTGCGGCGTGAATGTGCAGTGAATGGACTTGAAAAACTTCGGCTATTTTAGTCAATAAGCCGGGAATATCCACTGCCTGGATCTCTATCAGGTTTCGGTCACTACGGGCGTGGGGGCGTACCACGACCTTAGGTTTAATATTAAAGTCTTTAAAACGCTGCGAGCGGTTCTTCTTCAGCCGGATTTTCTTCTTCGGATCGGTGAGGATCACTTCCAGGCTGCGGCGCAGAGTTTTAGCGCGGGTACCACTGATGGGGCGACCGTCTACTTCTAAAATGACAAAGCTAAAGACCACATAGCCATCTTTGGTCGTCAGTACCTGAGCATGCTGGATCTGGGCTTTTTTAGAGCCAATGACCGCCACCAGTTTGGCAAACAAACTGGCTTCATAAGGCGCATAAACAAACACCTGGGTACCGCCATGCATAGGCTGTTCTGATACAACCACACAAGGCTTGCTTAAGTCATCGCGTCCGAGCAGATATTCGGTTTGCCAGGAAATTTGCTGCTCGCTGAATGCGGTAAAATAGTTGGCTTTAAAGCGCGCCCAAATCATGTCTATCAGGTCTTCGCGATAGTCTTTATTGATCAGTCGCTGTTTTGCCTGTTGTTTCTTATCGCGGATCTGATCACGCATATCCATGGGGTTTTCCAGACCCAGGCGCAATGCCCGCTGCGTGAGCAAATAAAGCTCTCGCAATAAGGTGTTTTTCCAGTCATTCCAGAGGTTATCGTTGGTTGCTCGAATATCGGCAACGGTCAGACAATAGAGGTAGTCGAGCTGGCGTTCGTTTTTAATGCGCGAGGCAAATTCATTGATCACGTCGGGGTCATTGATGTCTTTACGCTGTGCTGTAACCGACATCAACAGGTGATTTTCAACTAGCCAGGCAACAAGTTTACAGTCTGAGGAAGAGAACCCGTGCATTTGTGCAAAGGCAGAAGCATCAACGGCCCCCAGCTCAGAGTGATCGCCGCCCCGGCCTTTGGCAATATCATGGAAGATACCCGCCAGATACAGTAGTTCAGGTTTATCCATGCGTGTGACGATTTCAGTACACAGCGGAAATTCGCCCTGATGCTCGTGGCTAAAATAGCGATAAATATTGTTGATAAGCTTGTGTGTGTGCTCATCTACGGTATAGGCATGAAACAAGTCGAACTGCATCTGCCCAAAAATATTTCGCCATTGTGGCAAGTAGGCGGCGATGATCCCATGCTTGTGCATCAGGGTAAATGCGCGGCCCATGCCGTTGGGGTGCTTTAGCAGGCGCATGAGCGCGTCACGGCACGCGGCATAATCTTGCAAGTCACCCAGCAGGCGTCGTCTGACCTGACGAACGGTGCGAATGGTGCTGGGATCGATGTCGGTAATTTCCGTGTTGTCCGCAATATGTTCAAACAATAAAATGAGATTTTCCCGGCGAAAGAACACCGACGGATTTTTCACCCGAATTTTATTACCAACACGCTCAAAGTGGTTATCGAGCGGGATCACTGTTTGTTCGCTTTGATCGGGCAAAATGCTCTGTTCAAAGTAGGCCAGCAGCATTTGGTTCATTTCACGCACCCGGCTCATGATCCGGAACAGGCGTTTCATCATGCGCTCAACGGACGCCTTGCCTTCGGAGCCAAATCCCAGCAGCTCAGCGGCATGCGGCTGGTAATCAAACAACAAGCGATTTTCACTGCGCCCGGCTGCCAGATGGAGTGCAAAGCGGATATTCCAGAGGTTCTCCAGGCATTCCAGCAGCTCCTGATACTCCTCGTGGGTCAGATAGCCATGACTGATCAGCTCTTCGAGTGTTTCTGCATGAAAGTGCTTTTTAGCAACCCAGAAAATGGTCTGAAGGTCGCGCAGGCCCCCCGGGTTTTCCTTGATATTCGGTTCAAGATTGTAAGCCGTACCATGGCATTTTCTGCGTCGCAGACGTTGCTCTTTGATTTTGGCGATGAAGAACTCATCTGACTGCCAGATGGGCGTTTCGACAATGTGGCTTTTCAGTCGTTCAAACTCAACGTGATTGCCGCAAATTAAACGACTTTCCAGCAGGCTGGTGGTGAAGTGCACATCTTCGCGTTTTTGTTCAAGCACCTGATCATGAGTTCGCACACTGTGGCCAATATCCAGATTGAGATCCCACAGCAAAGTCATGAATGACTCGAGAGACTCTGTCAGCTTAGGTCCGGGCTCTTGCTTGCACAGCAACAGAAAGTCAATGTCAGAGTACGGATGCAATTCGCCGCGGCCATATCCCCCCACACCAATTAGGGCCAGATCGGGGAATTGGGCCAGCCCGGTTTCGGTATAGAGCTTTATCAACAGTCGGTCAATAAACTCGGCCCGGGCATTGATCAGCTGTCTGACGGGTTGCTTGGAAAACTGGTTGTTCAGCCATTTATAAAAATAGGCCTGGCAGTTTTTGTAATCATTCAAGGTTTGCGCTTCGTCGAGAAGCGTTTTTACTTTGTTTGGTAGTGCCACCTGGGCTCCCTATGTTGCGCGCAAAACTCACAGCTCAGTTTTACACTAAGTCACAAAAAAATGCGAGGTTGTGATTGGCGAAGGGCGTTCAACTGGATGAAAAGGCAGCATAGCGGGTGGATGGCAACGCCACCGCGATGGTGGCGTTGGTATGGCAAGAATTAAGCGCTGTGCTCAATCACTCGCTCAATGGTGTCGTCGCTGCGCAATGTCAGGATCTCTACACCATTTTCTGTGACCAGCAGCGTATGCTCCCACTGTGCAGATAAGCTACGGTCTTTGGTTACCACGGTCCAGTCGTCTTTCAGCAGTTTGCAGTGGCGTTTGCCGGCATTGACCATAGGTTCAATGGTCAGGCACATACCTGCTTCAAGGGCTTCTCCGGTGCCTGCTTTACCATAGTGGACGATTTGCGGTTCTTCGTGGAATTCTGCGCCAATGCCATGGCCGCAATATTCACGGACGATAGAGTAATTAAAGCCTTCTGCATATTTTTGGATAGCAGCCCCGATATCACCAATGCGTACACCAGGCTTCACCATGCGAATACCTATGTACAGCGCTTCCTGAGTGACTTCGCTCAGGCGCTTGCCCTGAATACTGGGTTTGCCAACAAAAAACATCTTCGAGGTATCGCCGTGATAGCCATCTTTGATAACGGTCACGTCAATGTTGATGATGTCGCCATCTTTGAGTGGCTTGTCGTTTGGAATACCATGACAAATGACATGGTTTACTGAGGTACAAATCGACTTCGGGAAACCGTGGTAGTTAAGTGGAGCAGGCACTGCTTGCTGCACATCTACAATGTAGTTATGACAAATGGTGTTTAGCTCATCGGTCGTCACCCCTGGTTTGACATAAGGTTCAATCATTTCCAAGACTTCAGCGGCTAACTTACCGGCAACACGCATCTTTTCGATTTCTTCAGGGGTTTTGATCACTGCACTCATTGAGACTCCAAGTCATAGTTTCGACGCAACAACACCGGGCTAGTTTATGAACGATTTTTAGCCCAAACGTTGAGTTAATTTCTTTTATATGGTATAAAGCGCGCCGTCTTTTTACAAATAAATCTTTCGGCCTGGTGAGGCTCACAGGTTGTTTGTAACGAAGACAACACGAAATTTAATTTTAACACACACACATATCGACACATACACTTGGGTGCAGGCTCGGGACTAATAACCGGTTTACCTGATTATCGGGTAACCGAATTTTCGAACTTGTTGGTGTTATGGGATATGTGGAGGCCTAACCCTACTTAAATTAGAGGAAAATACAAATGGCAAACGTTTCAATGCGCGATATGCTTCAAGCTGGTGTTCACTTTGGTCACCAGGCTCGTTACTGGAACCCTAAGATGAAGCCTTTCATCTTCGGCGCACGTAACAAAGTACATATCATCAACCTGGAAAAGACTGTTCCTATGTTCAACGATGCACTTAAGTTCCTTTCGAACGTTGCATCTAACAAAGGTAAAATCCTTTTCGTTGGTACTAAGCGCGCTGCAAGCGAAGCAGTTAAAGAAGCAGCTATTCAAAGCGAGCAGTTCTACGTAAATCACCGTTGGTTAGGTGGTATGTTGACTAACTGGAAAACAGTTCGTCAATCAATCAAGCGTCTTAAAGACCTTGAAGCTCAAAGCCAAGACGGTACTTTCGAGAAGCTGACTAAAAAAGAAGCTTTGATGAAAACTCGCGAAATGGAAAAGCTTGAAAAGAGCCTTGGTGGTATCAAAGATATGGGCGGTCTTCCAGACGCTATCTTCATCATCGATGCTGACCACGAGCACATCGCTATCCGTGAAGCAAACAACCTGGGCATTCCAGTAGTATCTGTTGTTGATACTAACTCTAACCCAGACGGCGTTGACTACATCATCCCTGGTAACGATGATGCGATCCGCGCTATCCAGCTTTACACTGGTGCTGTTGCAACTGCTATCACTGAAGGTCGTGAAAGCAACATCGTTGCTCAAGCTGAAAGCGACGACTTCGTAGAAGCTGAGTAATAGATTACAAACCGTGCCACTGGCAACAATGTGTGCGGGTGGCCGGTTGTAACGCACTAAGCTGTCATCAAGTCTTCATCTTATTTTTCCGAAGACTTGATATTCTTTACAAGCGGTAATTCGCTTATCAAAAAACCGAATTCAGAATTGAGGATATTCTAATGGCTGTAACTGCTGCCCTAGTTAAAGAACTTCGCGAGCGCACTGGCGCTGGCATGATGGATTGTAAAAAAGCACTAACTGAAACTAACGGTGACATCGATCTAGCTATCGAAAACATGCGTAAGAGCGGTGCTGCTAAAGCGGCTAAAAAAGCTGGTAACATTGCTGCTGAAGGTACAATCCTTATCAAGCAAGGTGAAGGTTTCGCTGCACTTCTTGAAGTTAACTGTCAAACTGACTTCGTTGCTAAAGACGAAAACTTCCTGGGTTTTGCAAACACTGTTCTTGACGCTGCTACTGAAGCTAAGACAGACATCGAGACTTTGAAAGCTAAGTTCGAAGAAACGCGTGTTGCACTAGTTGCTAAAATCGGTGAAAACATCAACGTACGTCGCGTTGAGTACATCGATGGTGCAAACATCTCTGCTTACCGTCACGGCGACCGTATCGGTGTTGTTGTAACTGGTGAAGCTGACGAAGAAACGCTGAAGCACGTTGCAATGCACGTTGCTGCTTCTAAGCCTGACTACCTAAACCCAGAAGATGTACCTGCTGAGGTTGTAGAGAAAGAAAAAGCGGTTCAGGTTGAAATCGCAATGAACGAAGGCAAGCCTGCTGAAATCGCTGAGAAAATGGTTGTTGGCCGCATGAAGAAGTTCACTGGTGAGATCTCTCTTACTGGTCAGGCTTTCATCATGGAGCCTAAGAAGTCTGTTGGTGAGTACCTGAAAGAAAAAGGTGCTTCTGTTTCTTCATTCATTCGCCTTGAAGTAGGTGAAGGTATCGAGAAGAAAGAAGAAGACTTCGCTGCTGAAGTTGCTGCTCAAATCGCGGCTGCTAAAGGCGAATAATCACGCTTAGGTGATTAAGTGATGCAAAAGCCCCCTCGAGATGAGATTTGCTTTTGCGTCACTGCACAAAATTCTCTA
Organism: Pseudoalteromonas rubra; assembly: GCF_000238295.3. NCBI lineage: Bacteria > Pseudomonadati > Pseudomonadota > Gammaproteobacteria > Alteromonadales > Pseudoalteromonadaceae > Pseudoalteromonas > Pseudoalteromonas rubra. Next base: position 202,937 of record NZ_AHCD03000034.1, on the reverse strand, counting down.
AAATAACCGCGCATTTATGTCTTTCATAAGCGCGGTTATTTTGTATCTCACTTTTAATTTGGCCCGGAAATTATGACTATCAATCGAAAACCTGTTTTTAGACGCGTTCTTCTTAAACTTAGCGGCGAAGCTTTGATGGGAGATGAAGGCTTTGGAATCGATCCTAAAGTATTGGATCGTATGGCCCAAGAAATAAAAGAACTTGTAGAACTCGACGTAGAAGTGGGTTTGGTTATCGGCGGCGGTAACTTCTTACGTGGCGGCTCGTTAGCCGAAGCGGGCATGAATCGCGTAGTGGGCGATCACATGGGCATGCTGGCAACTGTGATGAATGGCCTGGCAATGCGCGATGCGCTGCACAGAGCATTTGTGAATGCACGTCTGATGTCTGCCATTCCTCTGAATGGTGTTTGTGATGCGTATAACTGGGCGGAAGCAATCAGCTTACTGAAATCAGGCCGTGTGGTTATCTTCTCTGCGGGTACCGGTAACCCGTTCTTCACAACTGATTCAGCGGCTTGTTTGCGCGGTATTGAAATTGAAGCTGACACTGTTATCAAAGCGACCAAAGTAGACGGCGTATTCAGTGATGACCCAGTGAAAAACCCGGATGCAGAATTACACCGTCACCTGACGTACAATGAAGTGATTGAAAGAGAATTAAAGGTGATGGACCTGGCGGCATTTACGCTGGCCCGTGACCACAACATGCCTTTGAGCGTATTCAACATGAACAAGCCTGGCGCATTAAAGCGGGTTATCATGGGTGAAGAAGAAGGTACGTTAATCAGTACACAACCAGCTGCAGAGTAAGCGCTCTGGCGCATTGGCTGGCTACACCAGCAACTTAACCTGCAAGCTGAGTCCGATTAATACAGTAAAGAATAGGATAGCACTGTGATTGATGATATTAAAAAAGATGCGCAAGAGCGCATGACAAAAAGCGTAGCTGCGCTGGCAAGCCAGCTATCTAAAATCCGTACTGGCCGTGCACACCCGGCATTGCTTGATGGCATTTCTGTATCTTACTACGGTGCTGACACGCCGCTTAATCAGGTTGCTAACGTGACAGTAGAAGATTCACGTACACTGGCTATCAGCGTATTTGACAAGTCTTTGGCACAAGCGGTAGAAAAAGCGATCATGGCGTCTGATTTGGGCCTTAACCCAATGTCTGCGGGTACGGTTATCCGTGTACCACTTCCTCCGTTGACGGAAGAGCGTCGTAAGGACCTGATCAAAATCGTACGTGGCGAAGTTGAAGGCGGCCGTGTTGCGGTTCGTAACATTCGTCGTGACGCCAACGGTGACGTGAAATCACTGCTGAAGGATAAAGAGATTTCTGAGGACGAAGCACGTCAGGCAGAAGACGAGATCCAGAAGCTAACTGATAAGTTTATCAAAGAGATGGACACTCAGCTGAGCGCTAAAGAAGCAGAGCTGATGGAAATCTAAGCAGCCACAAATTTATTAGGTTTGCAGCGCCGTCTAAGGTATACTAGACGGCGTTTTTTTTTACTTAAATAGGCATTATGATTTTAACCGCTGACGCAATTTCACAGCAATCTCTGCCCAAACATGTCGCTATCATTATGGACGGAAATGGCCGCTGGGCTCAGGCGCGTAAGCGTCCCCGTGCATATGGACACAAAAAAGGGGTAGATTCAGTTCGCAATGCTGTGCAGTTTTGCTCTAAGCTAGGGATAGAGTCATTGACGTTGTTCGCTTTCAGTAGTGAAAACTGGCGTCGTCCAGAGGACGAAGTCAGCACTTTGATGGAATTATTCCTGTTTGTATTGAGTAAAGAAGTTAAGAAGCTCCATAAAAACAATGTGAAGCTGTCAATCATCGGAGATATCTCGCGCTTCCCAGCCGGGTTGCAGCAAAAAGTGGTCGATGCAGAACAGTTAACCGAGCACAATTCGGGACTCAAGTTGAACATCGCGGCTAACTACGGCGGTCGTTGGGATATTGTGCAGGCTGCTCAATCTTTGGCTGAGCAGGTCGCTGAAGGCGCCATCCAGGCGAGCGATATTACAGAAGAGGCGATTTCGTCACAGCTGACCATGGCGGACCAAAGCCCGCTTGATCTATTGATCCGCACCGGTGGAGATTACCGCATTAGTAATTTCTTACTGTGGCAGGCAGCGTATGCTGAGCTCTACTTTACCGAAACATTATGGCCAGACTTTAATGAAGAAGCGTTTTCTGAAGCGCTTGCCTGTTACGTTTCGAGAGAACGACGTTTCGGTTGTACCGGCGAACAAATAAAACAATTACTCGCCGAGAGCAAAACAACAAGTTAAAGGTACAAAATTTGTTAAAACAACGTGTTATGACGTCGGTGGTGCTGGCGCCACTGGCTTTACTATTGGTGTTTTTTACACCGCTGAATTTATTTAGCGTGATTGCCGGCGCCATTATCCTGATGGGTGCCTGGGAATGGGCGGCCTTTATCGGCCTGACTAATCGCCTGCATAAAGGCATTTATGTTGTCATGATGGCCGCGGTTCTGGCGGTTCTTCATACCCACTGGCCAATCACAGAGCTCTGGCACCAGGGACGTCTGGTCGCCGATGCAAACTACGTCTTTACCCTTGCAGCGGCCTGGTGGCTGGTTGCAACCGTGCTGGTTATGAATTACCCGCGTATGGCGAAAGCCTGGAATGAAGGTATGATCATGCGTACCATCGCCGGCTTCTTGACCTTAATTCCACTTTGGCTGGCACTGAATGTGCTGCGCAGTGCAGAGTATCATCAGGCAGAGCAATATGGCTCAGTGTTAATCATGGTGGTGCTGGGCATTGTCTGGAGTGCAGACATAGGCGCCTACTTTGCCGGTAAGAATTTTGGCAAACACAAGTTGATGCCCAACGTCAGCCCCAATAAAACGATTGAAGGGTTGATTGGCGGTTTACTGACGTCTGTCGTGTTTGTGGTTATTTTCTGCTACTGCAGCGACGTAGCGCAACACCAGTGGCTATTGTATGCAGGGTTAACCGTTGTGATTGCATTGTTTTCTGCTGTCGGTGATTTGCTGGAAAGCATGTTTAAACGTGAAGCTGGGTTAAAAGACTCGGGCAAATGTCTACCAGGACATGGCGGTATTCTTGACCGTATCGATAGTTTAACAGCAGCAGCCCCGATTTTTGCCTTGTTGTACGCCTGGACGGTGACACTATGAGTGACAAGCAAAACCTGGTGATCTTGGGGTCTACGGGCTCTATTGGCACATCAACGCTGGATGTTGTTGAGCGAAATTGCGAACAGTATCAGGTTTTTGCGCTGGTTGCCGGACGTAATGTTCAACGGGTTATCGAACAAGCGCTGAAGCATCAGCCTCGTTATGTTGTTATGGGTGCTGAGGACGCTGCCAGAGAAGTAAGCGCAGCCCTCAACAGCCAACAGACTGAAGTGCTCTGTGGCACTCAGGCCATGTGTGACATTGCTGCTCATCCTGACGTAGACATTGTGATGTCGGCCATTGTCGGTGCGGCGGGATTGTTGCCAACACTGGCGGCGGTAGAGCAGGGCAAAAAGGTCTTGCTGGCCAATAAGGAATCTCTGGTCATGTCAGGCCAGCTATTTATGGATAAAGTAAAGCACCACGGTGCGACGTTGCTGCCCATTGACAGTGAACACAATGCTATCTTTCAGTGTTTACCTGATGCCTTGCAAAAGGGCACTAGCACGGCCCTTGATGCTCAGGGGATCCGTAAAATCCTGCTCACTGGTTCCGGCGGCCCTTTTTTGAATCGTGCCATTGATACACTGGCCGATGTGACCGTGGCTGAGGCTGTCGCACACCCTAACTGGTCAATGGGACAGAAGATTTCTGTAGACTCCGCGACCATGATGAACAAAGGGCTGGAGTTTGTCGAAGCAAAGTGGCTGTTTCATTGCCAGGCTGACGACATTGAAGTGGTTATCCATCCACAGAGCATGATCCACTCCATGGTGCAATACATAGACGGCTCTGTGATTGCGCAAATGGGTCAGCCTGATATGCGGACTCCCATTGCTTATGGTCTGGCTTACCCTGAACGGATCGAAGCGGGCGTTAAGCCACTCGATTTTGCGGATATTGTCGATTTCACCTTTACCAAACCTGATTTCAACCGCTATCCCAACTTAAAACTGGCAATCGATGCGTGTCGTAGCGGCCAGTCGGCCACAACGACCCTGAATGCGGCGAACGAAATTGCCGTCGCGGCCTTTTTGAATGAGCAAATCGGTTTTTGTGATATTTATCGCATAAATGCTGAAGTGCTTGAACGTTGCCACCTCGAACCTTTACACTCTTTGGACGCGATAATGGCACAGGATGCGCAAGCCCGCAGACTTGCCAGGGAACTGATCAGTAAGTAGGAGTCACTATGTTGGAATTTTTCTGGAACCTGGGTTCTTTCATTGTCGCACTGGGGATCTTGGTGGCTGTACATGAATATGGCCATTTTTGGGTTGCCAGAAAAGCCGGCGTGAAAGTACTCAGATTCTCAATTGGTTTTGGTAAACCTTTGATCCGTTGGTATGACAAGCTCGGTACTGAATATGTCATTGCTGCCATTCCTTTGGGCGGCTACGTTCGTATGCTGGACGAACGTGTGGACGAGGTGCCGGCTTCAGAACACCATCTGTCATTTAACAACAAACCCGTCCTGTCCAGAATTGCCATTTCAGCCGCCGGACCGCTTGCGAACTTCCTTTTCGCTATTTTTGCCCTCGCTCTGATGTATATGGTTGGCGTTCAGAATGCCAAGCCCGTTGTCGGGAAGGTAACCGACAGTAGCATTGCGGCTCAGGCTCAGGTACAACCGGGCGATCGGATTATCAGTGTCGATGACGAGGTCGTTCAGTCCTGGCAGGAAGTCACTTTTGCGTTGATGGGTGGACTGGGTGAATCGCAAGTTATCCTCAAAGTTCAGGACAGTCAGGGCCAGCTCGCCTTGCGTCAGCTAGATACCCGTGAGTGGCGACTGGATGAGCAAGATGTGCCGCCTTTGACGTCAGTGGGTATCCAACCGTATCGTCCTAATCTGAAACTGGAAATTGCGCAAATAGCGTCAGGCTCTGCTGCTGAGCAAGGCGGTTTAGCGGTTGGGGATAAACTGCTGCGTTATAACAATGAAACGCTCGACTCCTGGGAACAATTTGTTCAGCTCGTTCAAACCTCAGCGCAACAACGCAGTCATTTAGTTGTGCAAAGAGCGGGTGTTGAGGTTGACCTTTACCCGACGCCCCAGGGTCGTGAAGACAATCAAGGGATACTAATTGGCTACCTGGGCGTAGTCCCTGTGCTTGAGCCCTGGCCGAAAGGGTATATTGAAACTAGACAATACGGGGTATTCGATAGTATCGTGCTGGGCGTTAAAAAGACCTACGACTTAACTGCGCTCAGTTTTGAGATGATTGGTAATTTATTGACCGGTCAGGTGTCGGTTAAAAATCTCAGTGGGCCGGTTGGCATTGCTGTTGGGGCCGGAAATAGTGTGAGTTATGGGTTTGTCGCATTTTTAGGCTTTTTGGCATTAATTAGCGTCAACCTGGGGGTTTTCAACCTTTTACCCCTGCCGGTCTTAGATGGCGGGCACTTAATGTATTACTTTATTGAACTTATTCGCAAAAAACCGGTCTCTGAAAAGACACAAGAGTTAGGCTACAAGGTGGGTGCAGTTGTGCTCCTGGCGCTAACTTGTTTTGCACTACTTAACGATGTATCGAGGCTTTAGGCCGCAAGGTGCGATAGCAATTGAGGCGCACTGTTCGCCGTAAGCTGTAAAGGATAAAGATAATAAAATGCCTATAAAAAAACATTTAGCTGTAACGAGTTTACTGGGCGCGAGCTTTGCTGCTCTTGGGCAAAACTCCTTTATCGTAGAAGATTTGAAAGTTGAAGGCCTGCAGCGCGTTGCGCTGGGCGCTGCGTTAACACACATTCCTATCAACGTGGGTGATCAAGTTGATGACTATACGGTGTCGAAGACGATTAAGGCGCTGTTTGCATCAGGCCACTTTGATGATATCGCTGCATATCGTGATGGTAATCAGGTTATTTTCAAGGTTAAAGAACGTCCGACGATTGCCTCAATTGAATTTGATGGTAACAAAGACATCAAAGATGAGCAGCTTCAGGAAAGCTTAGATCAGCAAAATATCCGTGCCGGTGAAACCTTAGACAGAACGGTTATTGATAGCGTTGAGAAAGGCCTTATCGAGTTCTTCCATAGTATCGGTAAGTACAACGCTAAGATTGAGATGACCATTGTTGAGCTGCCACGTAACCGGGTAAGACTGAAGCTGGACTTCGATGAAGGTGACGCGGCGTCGGTCAGACAGATCAACCTGGTTGGTAACGAACTGTTCTCCGATGAAGAGTTGTTGAAACTGGTTGAATCGCAGCAAGATTTACCCTGGTGGAAATTCCTGTCGAGCGACCGCTACCAGAAACAAACCATTGAAGGCGATCTGGAAAAAATCCGCAGTTACTATCTGGACCGTGGTTACCTGCGTTTCAATATTGACTCGACTCAGGTGTCTGTAAGCCCGGAGCGAGAGTCTGTCTATGTGACCGCTAACCTCACCGAAGGTGAGCAGTACATGGTGAAAGACTTTGAATTCATCGGGGACCTGCTGGGTCGGGAAGAATTGATCCGCAGCGTAGTGCCGTTAAGAAGCGGTGAGCTTTATAACGGCTCAATTGTGACTGCCACCGAAGAATTTATCAAAAGTTACCTCGCGCGTTTTGGTTATGCCAATGCCGAGGTGCGTACCGTGCCTGACATTGATGACGAAAGCAAAGAAGTGAAACTGACCCTGGCAGTTGACCCTGGCAAACGTGTTTATGTGCGCCGTATTGCGGTCAATGGTAACCAGGTGACTGCTGACCATGTTGTTCGTCGTGAAATGACACAGCTTGAAGGCGCCTGGTTATCTAACCAAAGCCTTGAGCGCTCAAAGTTACAGATCCAGCGTCTGCCTTATATGGAAAGCGTTGACTTTGAAGTCAAGCCAATTCCGGGTGTTGACGATCAGGTCGATGTTGACTTTAAAGTTAAAGAGCAGCCAGCAGGTAGTTTCCAGGCCGGTGTGGCATATGGTTCATATGGTGGTTTGCAATTTAACGTGGGCGTGAGTGAGTCTAACTTCCTCGGAACAGGTAACCAGCTGGCGTTTAACATTAATACAGGCCGGGGGTCGAAGCGCTACACCGTTTCTTACACAAACCCTTACTTTACGCCAGATGGTGTGTCACAGGGCAGCAGTATTTTCTACAGCGACTTTGATGGCTCTAAGCTGGGCCTGATTGATTATGACCAGACCAACTATGGTATTGGTACCAACTTCGGTTTCCCAATTGATGCGGTTAACCGCATTAACTTTGGTGTACGCTGGATTGAAGAAGAGCTGGATCGTATCCCGGATTATGAACAGTCACGGGTGATGCGACTGGCCTTTACCGACCCGGAAAACCCGGATGCCGGTTTTGACTTTACCAAGTATGAGCTAAGCGTGGGCTGGTCACGGATCACAGTTAACCGTGGTATGTTCCCGACAGACGGTTCACGTCAAAGCGCCACGTTCAGGATCACGACACCTAATTCAGATCTGAATTTCTTCAAAGTGAATTACGACTCGCGTTTCTACTGGCCAATCAGTAATGACCATCGTTGGGTATTCTCAGCGCGTACCGGTCTTGCTTATGGTAACGGTTACGGTGAAGTCAATGGCTTCGAGCAAACCTTGCCGTTCCAGGAATTTTATCGCATCACAGAAATGGAACTACGCGGCTTTGATCGTAATACGATCCTGCCACGTGCGTTGCAGCGTTCACCTTCCTCAATTGGCGGCACGCCACTACCGGATGGTACAGTACCAGGCTCGATTGGCGGCGATCCACAGTTTGATAACCTGATCCAGGGTGGTCGTATCGGTGGTAACGCAAAAGCGCTTGCAGGTATTGAGATGATTGTACCAACACCTTTCCTGGAAGAAGAAAATACCAGCTCAGTACGTACCAGCTTCTTCATTGACGCTGCGAACGTCTGGGATACTGAGTTCGATGCCGATCGTTACACGAACTTGTCGCCTGATGTGTATAAAACATTATCTGATTACTCTGATCCAAGCCGGTTCAGGGTATCTACAGGCTTATCTGTTCAGTGGATCTCACCTATGGGACCTATGCTGATCAGTTTTGCCTACCCACTGAAAAAAGAAGAAGATGATGAAACTGACTTCATCAGCTTTAACATAAGTAATACGTTCTAAGGAGCTAATTGTGAAAAACCTTTTTAAAACTTCGGCCATGGCGCTGATGGCTACACTCATGATGGGGGCTTCTGCGTCTGCGTTTGCACACAAAGTTGGCCTGGTTGATATGCAAAACATCTACTCAAAATTGCCACAAATGGCCAAGATTGAGCAAACTTTACAATCAGAATTCGCAGAGCGTCGCCAAGAATTAGAAAAACTACAAGGTGACATTCGTTTCGAAGCTGAAAAATTCAAGCGTGAAAGCGCGACAATGAGTGAAGATCAGCAAGCTGCATTGCGTGAAAAAATTCAGGGCATGCAGCAAGAATTAGCGACAAAAGGTCGTCCTCTTGAGCAAGAAATCAAAGTGCGTCAAAATCAGGAGTTGGCAAAAGTACAGAAACTGATCGTTGATGCGATTGAAGAAGTTGCCAAAAAAGGAAAATACGACGAAGTTCGCGTAAAAGATACGACAATTTACTTCAACCCTGATAAAGTTTCTGACCTGTCGGATAAAATTGTTGAAGTAGTCAGTAAAAAGTAATGACCAAACACTACACTTTGTCGCAGTTGGCTGAGGCTGTGGGCGCCGAATTACAAGGCGATCCGGCTCAGCCAATTGAGAAAATTGCCACCTTGCTTAGTGCGGGTGGTCAGGACATCGCGTTCCTGGCGAATAAAAAGTACCGTAGCCAGCTTGCATCAACGCAGGCGGGTGCCGTGATCCTGGCACCTTCTGAGGCTGAACACTTCTCTGGCAATAAGCTAGTCTGTGACAACCCTTATGTTGCTTACGCTAAACTTGCGCAATACATGGATACCACACCTGACTCAGCTCAGGCGATCCATGAGCGCGCCTCAGTCCATGAGTCAGTGAAGCTTGGCAACAATGTCAGTATCGGTGCCAATGCTGTGATAGAAGCGGGCGTTGAGCTGGGTGATGACGTACAGATTGGCCCAGGTTGTTTTGTTGGTAAACACACGCGCATTGGCGCAAAAACTAAGCTGTGGGCAAATGTCACGATTTATCATGAAGTCGTGATTGGCGAATCCTGTTTATTCCAGTCTGGCGCTGTGATCGGCAGTGATGGCTTTGGTTATGCCAACGAAGGTGGAGAATGGGTTAAAATTCCTCAGCTTGGCAGCGTCATTATCGGTAACCGCGTAGAAGTCGGGGCGAGCACGACGATAGACCGTGGTGCGTTAGACGACACAGTGATCCATGATAATGTGATTTTGGATAACCAAATTCAGATCGCACACAATGTTGAAATTGGCTACGGTACAGCGATTGCAGGCTGTAGCGTTATGGCCGGTAGCGTGAAAATCGGCAAATATTGCCAGATTGGCGGTATGGTGGCTGTCAATGGACACAATGAAGTGTGTGACGGAGTCGTCATTACTGGGATGAGCATGGTGACAAAAGGGATCTCCGAGCCGGGGATTTACTCATCAGGTATGCCTCACACCACCAATAAAGAGTGGCGTAAGAACATTGCTCACCTACGAAACCTTTCGGATTTTAAAGCGCGACTAAAAGCGCTGGAAAGCCTCACAGAACAGCTTAAACATACTGATAACTAAAGGATGTTATTTTGGCCAACGAATTAAATAGCTTCGATATTCAAGAAATCCTCAAGCTACTGCCGCATCGTTACCCGATGCTGCTGGTAGACAAGGTCATTGATCATAAACCTGGCGAATACTTACATGCAGTTAAGAATGTAACTGCAAACGAGCCTATTTTTACAGGCCACTTTCCTGATCAACCTATTTTTCCGGGTGTGATGATTTTAGAAGCGCTGGCTCAGGCTACCGGCCTGCTGGGTTTCAAGACCGTCGAGAATCGCGGCGATAATGAACTATACTTGTTTGCAGCGATTGATAATGCGCGTTTTAAACAACCTGTTGTGCCTGGTGACACCATGCATTTACACGTTGAATTTGTTAAAGAGCGCCGTAATATCTGGAAATTTTCTGGTGTTGCAAAAGTCGACGGTAAAGTCGTCTGTAGCGCTGAATTAATGTGTGCAAGAAGAGAGTTTTAAGCGTGATCCATCCTACTGCAATTATTGAGTCAGGTGCTCAGCTGGGCGAAAACGTATCGGTTGGACCTTATAGCTATATCGGTAATGATGTTGTTATCGGAGACAACTGTAAAATTGAATCTCACGTGGTTATCAAAGGACCTAGCGTGATTGGTTCCGGGAACCATATTTTTCAGTTCGCATCAGTGGGTGAGGCCTGCCAAGATAAAAAGTACAAGGATGAACCAACCAAGCTTGTGATTGGTGACAACAATATTATCCGGGAGTGCGCCACCATCCACCGTGGAACCATCCAGGATAAAGGAATTACCGAGATAGGCAGCAATAACCTGTTTATGGCATACACCCATGTCGCGCACGATGCCATCATAGGTAACAACGTGATTTTCGCCAACAACGCAAGCGTTGCAGGGCACGTTCACATCGGTGACTTTGTGATTTTGGCAGGTAACTCTGGTGTACACCAGTTCTGCAAAATTGGTGCACATGCCTTTGTTGGCATGTATAGCGGCGTGAATCAGGATGTACCCCCATTTGTTACAACGACCGGTACACCCGCACGACCTGCGGCAATTAACTCAGAAGGGTTAAAACGCCGTGGCTATGAGTCAGATGAGATTATGGCTATCCGTCGTGCTTACAAGACCTTATTCCGTAAAGGCCTCAAGCTGGACGAAGCACTGGAAGCCATGCGTGAAGATGCGGCAAAATTTGCTGGCGTACAGCAAATGATCGACTTTATTGCGACTTCTGAAAGAGGGTTGGTACGTTAAATTTATATAACGGTCGATAACCCTTCTACATCACATATCTGTATCTGATATACTAACGCCATACAGCCTGTATGGCGTTTTTTTATTCTAAAAGAATCACATGGCCAACGAAAAAGAAATTACGATAGGGATTGTTGCCGGCGAGCTGTCTGGTGACATCTTAGGTGCAGGTCTGATCCATGCACTGCGTGAACATTATCCTAATGCACGGTTTATCGGGATAGCCGGTCCAAAAATGCTCGATGCCGGGTGTGAAACCTTATTCGATATGGAAGAGCTGGCCGTGATGGGCCTGGTAGAAGTCCTGGGGCGTTTGCCACGATTACTGAAAATACGTAAACAACTGGTCGAACACTTCATTGCTCAAAAGCCGGATATTTATATTGGTATTGATGCACCCGACTTTAACTTGCGCGTGGAAAAACCACTTAAAGCAGCCGGGATTAAAACCGTTCAATACGTCAGCCCCTCAGTATGGGCATGGCGGCAGAAGCGCATTTTTAAAATCGCAGAAGCGACCAACCTGGTATTGTCTCTTTTGCCATTCGAAAAAGCATTCTACGATAAGCATGAAGTACCGTGCACCTTTGTCGGGCATACGCTGGCAGATGAGATCCCGCTGGATGTGGATGTCGCAGCCGCGCGAGCGCAGCTGGGCTTAAAGGAGTCTGATACCGTGCTGGCCCTGTTGCCCGGTAGTCGTGGCTCCGAAGTAAGCCAGCTAAGTGAAACCTATTTGCTCACAGCCAAAGCACTGGCAGAAAAGATCCCCAACCTGAAAATTCTGGTGCCCCTGGTAAACGAAAAGCGCAAGGCACAGTTTCTGGCCATCAAAGCGCAGGTGGCCCCCGAGCTGAGAACCATTCTGCTGGATGGTCAGTCTTCCTTAGCGATGACCGCGGCCACTGCGGTGTTACTGGCATCTGGCACAGCGACACTCGAAGCCATGCTATACAAAAAGCCCATGGTGGTTGGCTACAAGCTCAAGCCAATGAGCTACTGGATATTTAATACCTTTTTTACTTTCAACATTAAGCACTTTTCTTTGCCAAACTTGCTGGCAGATGAAGCGCTGGTTGAAGAGTTTTTACAGCAGGATTGTAATCCAGATGCACTCACGGACGCCTTGCTACCTCTGCTGAGAGGCGATAACTCAGCCCTGATCCAAAGATTTTATGATATTCACCAGAATATACGCCGCGACGCCAGTAAACAGGCTGCGCAGGCAGTAGTGGAGTTAATGAATGCAAATTGAACGTCCTGATGTGCAGTATATTGCAGGCGTAGATGAAGTAGGCCGTGGCCCTCTGGTAGGTGACGTGGTAACAGCAGCCGTGATTTTAGATCCGGCCAACCCGATAGCCGGGCTGGCAGATTCCAAGAAACTCACTGAAAAAAAACGCCTGCTACTGGCTGAAGAAATTAAGCAAAAAGCGCTGTGCTATCATGTTGCACGGGCCACTGTGAGTGAAATTGATGAGCTCAATATCCTGCATGCCACTATGCTGGCTATGACGCGTGCTGTTGAAGGCCTGGCCGTTAAAGCACAGTTTGTGTTTGTCGATGGCAACCGTTTGCCTGAACTGAGTGTCCCTGCGCAGGCCGTGGTCAAAGGAGACAGCCTGGTTGCAGAGATCAGTGCTGCGTCTATACTGGCCAAAGTAACGCGCGATCAGGAAATGCTCGACCTGGACAAAGAGTATCCTCAGTATGGTTTTGCCGCACACAAAGGCTATCCGACCAAAGCCCATTTTGCGGCACTGAGTGAGTTTGGTGCAACACCGCATCACAGAACCAGCTTTAAACCTGTACAGCGCATTCTGGCGGAGAAGCAGTAGTTATGGCAGCACCTGAGTTTGTTCATTTAAGAGTACACAGCGACTTTTCTATGGTTGACGGGCTGGCTAAAACTAAACCCATAGTGGCGCGAGCTGCTGAACTGGGCATGCCAGCCTTTGCAATTACCGATCAGATGAACTTGTGTGGCCTGGTCCGTTTTTACGGTACTGCGCATGGCGCAGGCATTAAACCTCTGGTTGGGGCGGATTTTTGGCTGAAGAGCGATCAGTTTCCCGATGAGCCGAGTCGCATTGTGGTGCTGGCAAAAAATAATGAAGGCTATAAAAACCTTACGTTACTGATCTCCGAAGCTTATTTACGCGGACATGTATTTCATCGGCCGGTTATAGATAAGGCATGGCTTGCTAAGTATAAAGAAGGCCTGATCTTACTCTCTGGTGCCAAAGATGGCGATGTCGGTAAAGCCCTGCTCAAGGGTAATCCGCAGCTGGTTGCCGATACGGTTGAGTTTTACGAGACCCATTTCGCCAATCATTATTATCTTGAACTACACCGTACCGGCCGTGAGCAAGAAGAAGAATATCTGCATGCTGCAGTCGCACTGGCCACACAAAGAGGCTTGCCGGTTGTTGCAACCAACGAAGTGGTATTCCTGCATGAACAGGACTTTGAGCCGCATGAAATTCGTGTGGCCATCCACGACGGCTATACACTGGAAGACAAAAACCGGCCCAGACGTTTCTCCAAAGAGCAGTATCTGAAAACCCCTGAGCAAATGCAGGAATTATTCAGTGATATTCCTGAGGCGTTGCAAAATACCGTTGAGATAGCCAAACGCTGTAATGTCACGGTGCAACTGGGGACCTACTTCCTGCCTGATTACCCAACCGGTGAGCTAAAGATTGAAGACTTCCTGGTCAAGGTATCCCGTGATGGCCTGGAAGAGCGACTGCTATTCTTATTCCCGGATGACGCGGATCGCGCCGAAAAGCGTATCCCTTATGATGAACGTCTGCAAATTGAACTCGACGTAATCAACCAGATGGGATTCCCGGGCTACTTCCTGATCGTAATGGAGTTCATCCAGTGGAGTAAGGATAATGATATTCCGGTTGGACCGGGGCGGGGCTCCGGTGCGGGTTCTTTGGTTGCTTATGCGTTGAAGATCACCGATCTGGACCCACTTGAATTCGACCTGCTATTCGAACGTTTCCTTAACCCTGAGCGTGTCTCGATGCCTGACTTCGACGTCGACTTCTGTATGGACCGACGGGATGAAGTAATCGACCACGTATCTAAACTGTATGGTCGTCAGGCGGTATCTCAGATCATCACCTTTGGTACGATGGCGGCCAAGGCGGTTATCCGGGATGTAGGCCGGGTGCTTGGGCACCCTTACGGTTTTGTTGACCGAATTTCTAAGCTGGTCCCTGGTGACCCGGGTATGACATTGGCCAAGGCGTTTGAGGTTGAGCCTCGACTGCCTGAAGTGTATGACGGCGATGAGGAAGTTCGCGAGCTGATCGACAAGTGTCGTATTCTCGAAGGCTGTACCCGTAACGCCGGTAAGCACGCAGGGGGGGTGGTTATCTCGCCGACCAGCATTACCGACTTCGCTGCATTGTATTGTGATGAAGAAGGTAAGTTCCCGGTCACTCAGTTTGATAAAAACGACGTTGAAACGGCCGGTCTGGTTAAGTTCGACTTCCTGGGTCTGCGTACTTTAACCATTTTGCAGTGGGCGTTGGACATGACCAACGAGCGACTGGCGCGTGACGGCATTGAGCCGGTAGATATTGCAGCCATCCCACTGGATGATCCGGCCAGTTTTGAAGTATTACTCAGAGCCGAAACCACCGCGGTATTCCAGCTGGAATCACGGGGGATGAAAGATTTGATCCGCCGTCTGAAGCCGGACTGTTTCGAAGATATGATCGCACTGGTAGCCTTGTTCCGTCCGGGTCCGCTGCAATCGGGGATGGTAGATAACTTTATCGACCGTAAGCATGGTCGCGAAGACATCTCATATCCGGATGCGCAATACCAGCACGAGAGCCTGCAACCCATCCTGGAACCGACCTACGGGATCATCCTATACCAGGAACAGGTAATGCAGATTGCCCAGGTCCTGGCGGGATACAGCCTGGGTGGTGCGGACTTACTTCGTCGAGCCATGGGTAAGAAAAAGCCCGAGGAAATGGCGAAGCAGCGAACGACCTTTGAAGACGGTGCGAAAGACAACGGAGTTGATGGCGAACTTGCAATGAAGATCTTCGATCTTGTAGAGAAGTTCGCAGGTTACGGCTTTAACAAATCTCACTCTGCGGCTTATGCACTGGTGTCATATCAGACGCTGTGGATGAAGACCCATTATCCGGCCGAGTTTATGGCTGCGGTAATGTCGGCGGATATGGATAACACCGACAAAATCGTGACCCTGGTCGATGAATGCGAAAACATGAAGTTGACGCTGCTCCCACCAGACGTCAATGCGGGTGTCTACAAGTTTGCTGTAAACCGTCAGGGTGAGATAGTTTACGGTATCGGTGCCATCAAAGGGGTGGGTGAAGGCCCGGTAGAAGCCATCCTGGAAGCCCGGGAACAGGGCGGTCCGTTTAAAGACTTATTTGATTTCTGTGCCCGGGTTGACCTGAAACGCCTCAATCGCAGAGTCATTGAAAAACTGATCTACGCAGGCGCGCTGGATCAGCTGGGACCAGAGAAGACGCAGCCAGGTCGTGCCACTTTACTTGCGAGCCTTAAAGATGCCATGAAGTCAGCCGAGCAGCATCACAAGGCAGAATCGCTGGGGCAGAGTGATTTGTTCGGTCTGCTGGCCGTTGAACCCGACGAAGTAGAACAAGCTTTTGTTAAAGCCATTGGGCTGTCGGACGATGAATGGTTGCAGGGTGAAAAAGATACTTTAGGCTTGTATCTGACGGGTCACCCGATCAATCAGTACAGAAAAGAGTTAAAAAATTACACTTCTGGTCGTCTAGTAGAATTACAGCCGACGAATCGCGATGTGCAATCGACGGCTGCCGGACTGGTTATCAATGCAAGGGTGCTGATCAATAAGAAGGGCAAACGCTGGGGTCTGATAACTTTAGATGACAAGAGCGCACGAATTGATGTACGCTTATTCCCTGAACAGTTTGAAATGTACCAAGATATGCTGCAAATGAACCAAATCTTGGTAATATCCGGACAGGTCAGCTTTGATAACTTCTCCGGCGGCATTACAATGACCGCCAGAGAAGTCTGTACCATAGCTCAGGCCCGCGAAAAGCGGATCAGTGCGATAAAAATGACATTGAATATGGTGCAAATAGACGCGAATTTCATAGATAATCTGAAAAAAGTACTGGAACCGTACAAATTCGGAACGTGTCCGGTAAAAATCCAATATCAGCGCCCAGACGCGATAGCGGAAGTGACATTAGGTATGCAATGGTGTGTGACGCCCAGTGATGATCTCCTCAGACGATTATCCAAGATGGCGGCGCAGGAAATAGAACTAGAATTTAATTAAACAGGTAGTTTAGAGCATGAGCCTCAATTATCTTGAATTTGAGCTTCCGATCGCAGAATTAGAAGCAAAAATCAATGAATTACAAAACGTAAGCCGCTCTGGCAGTCTTGATCTCAGCCTTGAAGAAGAGATCAGCCGCCTCAAGGAAAAAAGCGTAGAGCAAACGAAAAAGATCTTCGACAACCTGGGTGCCTGGCAGGTATCTCAGCTGGCGCGTCATCCGCTTCGTCCATATACTCGCGATTATATCGAGCGTATTTTCACTGAATTTGATGAGTTTGCGGGTGATCGCACCTTCGCAAACGATCCGGCCATTCTGGGCGGTGTAGCACGTCTGGATGATAAGCCAGTGATGATTATCGGTCAGCAGAAAGGCCGTGATACCGCTGAAAAAATCAAACGCAACTTCGGTATGCCTAAGCCAGAAGGTTATCGTAAAGCATTACGCCTGATGGAAATGGCTGAGCGTTTTAAAATGCCAATCATCACCTTCATCGACACGCCGGGCGCTTACCCGGGCGTTGGCGCTGAAGAGCGTGGTCAGAGTGAAGCAATCGCACGTAACCTGAAAGTGATGGCTGCGCTGAAAGTACCAACCATTTGTACTGTCATTGGTGAAGGTGGTTCAGGCGGTGCACTGGCCATTGGTGTGGGTGACCGCGTTAACATGCTGCAATACAGCACTTACTCAGTTATCTCGCCGGAAGGCTGCGCGTCTATCCTGTGGAAGAGCGCTGAAAAAGCCCCATTAGCGGCAGAAGCTATGGGTGTTTCGGCAACGCGCGTGAAAGAGCTGGACCTGATCAATACTATTATTGACGAGCCTATGGGCGGCGCACATCGTAACTATGATACGATGGCGAAAAACCTTAAGGCGCAGCTTAAGCGTGACCTGGGTGAGCTGGAAGCGCTCAGCACAGAAGAAATGCTGGAACAACGCTACCAGCGCCTGATGTCATTTGGTTACTGCTAAACCAGAGCGACACAGCTACACCGAAAAAAGCCGCATCGCGGCTTTTTTTGTGCCTGCGAAATCGGGATAATACTGCCTAAGTACCTACAATGTCCGTGATTATGACTCAGACTCCGCTTTATAAACGTTTTTCTGCCAGCTTAGACGCCTTATTGGCAAACGAGGTAGCACGTGAAGAAACGCATACGGTAACGCATACGGCACCACGTGGCCTCACCGTCGCGCTTTCGGGTGGTGTCGATTCAATGGTACTGCTGCACTTGTGTCACCATTATGTGCAATTCCATCCTCATCTGGCCCTGCAGGCGATTTATGTTGACCATGGTTTGTCGCCTAATTCTTTGCAGTGGCAGGCCTTTTGTCAGACACAGTGTGATGCACTGGCGGTTGAGTTTACCCCCGTCTCCGTCAAGGTCTTGGCACAAAGCCGCCAAAGTCTGGAGGCTCAGGCCCGCGCAGCCCGGTATGACGCGCTGGACAAACGGGCGCATCAGGGAAATGCGCTGGTGCTGGGTCAGCATGGTGACGATCAGGTTGAAACCTTTTTACTGCGTCTGAAACGGGGCTCAGGTTTGCAGGGGCTTGGTGCCATGCACGCGCACAGTATGCTGCCATCTGGGCGCGTCTGTTTAAGGCCTTTGTTGTCATCAGAGCGTGCCGACATAGAGGCGTATGCGCAAACATTTGGCATTGACCATATCGAAGACGAATCAAATCTCAGTGACAAGTTTGATCGCAATTTCTTGCGTAATCAGGTACTGCCTTTGCTAAAATCCCGTTTTTCGGGATTTATTCCCAGCGTTATGCGCACCGTTGAGTTGTTGCAGGGGCAGCAGGCCTTACTGGACGAAATCACCCAGGCCGATCTGGCGCAATGTCGCAGTGAGCTGAGTTTATCTGTCAGCCGCCTTGCACAGTTTGCCCCATTACGGCAAAAAAATCTGGTGCGGGCCTGGTTGGCGGAGCAGGGTGTCCAGATGCCGTCGCAGAAACAACTTGATCAGATCCTGAGCCAGGCACTTAACGCACGGGCTGACGCACAAATGACCGTTTCGTTGTCTGGCGGGCAGGTCCGGCGCTTCAGAGAGCAGTTGCATTGGGTGACCGAACAGCCGCCGCGACAGGTACTGTGTAATGTTGGCCTGAAAAAGGTGGCGCTGGATGACAATACAACCTTAAGTGTGATTGAAGGTCAGGGAGTTCGTCACCCGACTGCAGATGAGCAGGTGTCAGTGCGGTTTAATTGCCTGAATGAAAAAGTTAAACCGCCCGGGCGCAGTGGCCGTAATACGCTTAAACATTGGCTCAAAGACTATGATGTGCCCACCTGGGAGCGCAATCGCGTGCCTTTGATTTATTATAACGACGAGCTGGTGCAGGTCGTTGGGTTTTTCGTCAATGAGGCGTATGCATCGTCTCAGGGACTTAGCTGGAAGTTAGAAGATGCAAGAAACACAAAAAATCGGTGAATCGCTGGCAAATAAGGCCATCTGGGCAGTACTGGGTTGTGGTGCCTTGTTTTTTATTTTGGTGATGAACGGTGGTTTGAACATTGGTAATGTTGCGCTCAGTCTGAGTGTCGGCGCGCTCAGTGCTGCATTGCTGCTGGCGTACTGGCACGGCAAAGGTGGCAGCTTTTTTATCTTTGGTCTGGGTGCGCCCATGCTGGCAATCATTTTCAGTGATCTGCCAAACTTTTTATCACTTGCCTGGGTGATCAACAGCTTCTTTTGCGGCTTCTCTGTATTGTTATTGCTGTATAAATGGGTTTTGCTGCGTAAATAAAATTACCCGCAATACACGCCAAATGTCAGGTGGAGAAATCCTTTTACTAACCTTGTGAGGTGGTTTTTGACATCGTTAGTAAGGTAATTGATCCCCTGAAGCAGGAGAGGATAAAGGCCATATTGCGTTAGGGGACGCAATATGGCGAGGTTGTCTGGATTAGATTGTACGGGCGCAGTTTCGACCGGCGTCCTTGGCGCGATACAGGCCTTTATCTGCCCGCGAGAAAATTTCATTAGGGCAATCCTTGCTGGTTGCCAGTGTAAAGCCGATACTGGTGGTCACGTCATGATTCTTCATAATCGTACAGGTTCTGACGGACGCCATAATGCGCTCTGCAATTACCTTATTGGTGGTAAACGCCGGGTCGTCTATCAATATCGCGAACTCATCGCCACCAAAGCGGAAGACCGTATCGGTCGCACGTACCGAAGACTCCAGAATGCGGGCAAATTCAATCAACACATTGTCGCCCATTTTGTGGCCATAGAGGTCGTTAACTTGTTTAAAGTTATCGAGATCCAGTAGCATCAGGCTAAAATTGCTGTGATGACGGCGGCTGCGCTCCAGCTTTTTGGCCAGAAACTCATTAAACTGGCTACGGTTCGACAGGCCAGTCAGTGAGTCTTTGGTTGCCAGTTTTAGCACCCTTTGATACATCAGCGCATTTCTCAGCGGATACAATAAACAAGTGTGCAGCTGTATAAGCCGGGCCTGCAATGCTTCGCTGAGACGATATTTACTGAAGTACACAATCTGACCCAGATGCTGGCTGTTTAACTCCAGATCAAAGGTATACGGGCTGAGCTGATTGTTGCTCTGCTGCATCTGAAACACCCCTTCGCTGGAGTGAAACTGTAATCCGGCCAGGTTGATAATACGCTTGATGTAACCTGCAAAGATGTCGAGCAGCCCGTTAACATCCAGCGTTGTTTGTAATTTTTCAGTCAAACTCATCGGGTTTTCGGGGACGTGCGACATTTGCATTTGCGCATTAAACGGCAAAAAATCCCCGCGCGTCGGCGCCCGTTGAGTCAAAATATGGACATTTTCCATCTAGTATTCCCCTAAAGTACAACATTCGAACTGTTCTAAGCGAGTTTCATGCCAAAAATTTAAACTGGCTGAAAAACAGCTGCTTGCTATATTTAATAGTGAATAAAAATTGCTCAACACTATTTTATTGACGCTTGGGAGGCGGTTTGCAGCAAAATTTTGCCGGGTTTTTAGGTGAGGATGTCACCAGTACGCTAGTTGCCGCCCTGGAAGGTCAGTTTGCCGGGTTGATAGCCTTATTACTCTGCGCCGTAGTGTTGGTGTGGTCATTTAAGCGGGTTGGGCTGCCGCCTATCCTGGCTTATCTGCTAACCGGCCTGCTGGCTGGCAGCTATGGTTTTGGCTGGATCAGCAACAGTCACGAGATCCAGCTGATTGCCGAATTGGGCATCGTTTTTTTACTGTTCAGTCTTGGTCTGGAATTCTCTATTCCTAAATTAATGGCTATGCGCAGCGTGGTTTTTGGTCTGGGTAGCTTGCAGGTGCTGGTCACCACTGTGGTGTTGGCGGTGATATTAAAGTACCTGGGGTTTAACTGGATAGAGGCACTGATCATCGCCAGCTTAATTGCGCTGTCTTCAACGGCTGTGGTGGTTAAAGAGCTTAAAGAACGGGGAATACTGAATATTCGTCGGGGCCAGCTGGCGGTGGGGGTGTTACTGTTCCAGGACATTGCCGTGGTACCTTTGCTGATCACCATTCCTTTATTAAGTCAGTCTGATAACCAGGTGCTGGTGGGTGCCCTGATCCTGGCACTCGCCAAAGGCGCATTCGTGTGTATGCTGTTATGGGCCATCGGCAAATGGGTCTTACCCAAAGTATTTAATGAAGTGGCCATGGCACGCACCGATGAGCTATTCGTACTGACCACCTTAGTGGTGGCGCTGTGTGCGGGTGCACTGACTTATGCATTTGGCTTGTCTATGGCGTTAGGGGCATTTCTGGCGGGAATGATGCTGGGCGAAAGCCAGTTCAGGCACCAGCTGGAAGCCGAGATCCGGCCATTTCGCGATATTTTGA
The DNA here is from genome assembly GCF_000238295.3 of Pseudoalteromonas rubra. Classification (NCBI taxonomy): domain Bacteria; kingdom Pseudomonadati; phylum Pseudomonadota; class Gammaproteobacteria; order Alteromonadales; family Pseudoalteromonadaceae; genus Pseudoalteromonas; species Pseudoalteromonas rubra. Next base: position 181,697 of record NZ_AHCD03000034.1, on the reverse strand, counting down.
TGGGGCTGTTTTTTGTCACCGTTGGCACGCAACTGGATGTGTCTTACGTGATCCAGTCCTTTATTTATATCGTGCTGGTGCTGGCGCTGCTCATTGTTCTTAAACTGGCCATTATTTTCCTGTTGGCACAATTGATGGGAGAGCGTCGCAAAGACGCTTTTGCAGCCGGGATCTTACTATGGCAGATGGGTGAGTTCGGTTTTGTATTGGTTGCTCTGGCCGGCAAGCACCAATTGCTCAGTGCAGAAGTGGCGTCGTTCCTGATAGCGTTGGGGGTGTTGTCTATGGCGTTAACCCCGTATTTGATCAGCGAAACAGACAGGCTCATTAAGTTGCTACGCATAGACAGCGAAGGTCGGCCAGAACCACACGAACAGGGTTTTATTACCTCCAGTAAAATTAAAAATCATGTGGTCATCTTTGGCTATGCCCGCGTCGGCCAGACCATAGCCCGCTTTTTGCGCCCTGAAGCCATTCCTTATATTGCCGTGGAGCGTAATCCGGCCATTGTTCAGGAGGCACTGACCGCCGGGGAGCCTGTGGTGTTTGGTGATCCGACCCAGCACGAAGTGCTTAAGTCGGCCAATGTCAGTGAGGCGCGTCTGGTAATTGTGTCATTAAATGACTTTGATAAAGCGCAGGCGGTGATAGATGCGGTTAAACGCTTTGCGCCCGAGGTCAAAATTCTGGTCAGAATGAAGGACGATACCCATCTTGAGGCGCTCAAAGAACTAGGAGCCACTGAGGTGGTGCCAGAGTCACTGGAGGCCAGTTTGATGATGGTATCGCATGTATTGTATATGTCTGGCGTACCCATGCGGCGGATCCTCAAACGGGTAAGCATTGAAAGGCAAAATCGCTACGAATATCTGCACGGCTTTTTCACCGGGGACAGCCAGGAAATGAAAGAGTACTCGGGGGCTGAAGGATCAAGTTACAGTTCAGACCGGCTTGAATACCTGCACGCCATAGCCTTGCCGGACGAGGCCTTTGCGGTGGACAAATCAATCGCTGAGCTGGATCTGGCACGGCATAAGGTGGTGGTGAAAGCGCTGCGGCGCAACGGTGAAGAAATTTCTATGCCCGATGAAGAGATCACCCTGTGTGCCAGCGATGTATTGCTGCTCAAAGGCAAGCCGCGCCGGGTAGAACGCGCGGAGCAATTTTTGTTAGATGGCCTGCCATAACGCAGGCCCACAGTTAATCCAGCTCCAGAAATGCCCGAATCTCATCCAGTCGGGCCAGTCCATCCTGATAACCATACTCGATCAGCTCCCGGGTATAGGCTTTTTCGAACAACAGATAACTGGTTAAACTCGACGGAGAATGCCGTTTAACCCCGATGGAGCGCAATAAGAGCTTAATGGCCAGCGGCAGTTCATCGTAATAATGCAGCGCCAGTTCATTGAAATTATGCGTGGGGTTAACCACCAGAGTCTGGATGTGTTTAAGCTCTTTGTGCTTGTCTCTGGCCGGCAGTAATCCCACGGTGCGGTTAACCCGCTCCATGCGCTCCAGATCTGACTGTAACGTATCGCTGAACACGCTATCGAGCAAATGACCCGCAACCACGGACATGCCGGGAAAGTGTGGCTCATAGCCAATGGGCGTGGGGATCTTGGGTTGCTCAACACCAATGACAAAAATTTTCTCGGCGCCCAGGTGGATTGAAGGACTTAGTGGTGACAGCTGGTGGATAGAGCCATCGCCGTAATAATGGTGACGAACTCGCACACTGGGAAATACCATGGGAATGGCACTGGAGGCCATCAGGTGGTCCAGCGTAATGTGGTCGGGCACACCAATGCGCTTGGCACGTTGCCAGGGGCGTGCATCTTTCGCCTGATAAAATGCCACCGAGCGGCCGGTTGAGTAGCTGGATACCGTCACCGACAGCGCATCCAGGTAGCCACGCTGAATGTGGCGGTCGATACGGGACAGGTCGAGTACATCATTCAGCAGCTGACGTAGCGGCGTGTTGTCCAGCAGGCTCGCGGGAGGCTGGTTGATATATTCAGCCTGAAAGCTGCGCATCATATTACCCAGAATATGACCGAATGCTCCCACAAAGCCGCTCTCGTAGACCATATCGGTATGAAAGTTCTTCCAGATTGACTCAATTTTGCGTATCGCCAGATGCATATTCGAGGCGTAGCAGGCCAGGCCTGCGGAATTAATGGCGCCCGCCGATGTACCATTAATAATGCGAAAGGGCAGCGGGGCGGTTCTGGGCAGGCTGTGTGCCAGCGCTTTCAACACCCCAATCTGGTAGGCTGCACGGGCCCCGCCACCGGTTAGCAGCAGTGCCGAACGAGGACATGAACGCGAACTGTGATGCTTACTCATATGCTTCCTTAACCGCTTACTAGGTTTGGGTTGATTTGAGAATTATTTGCCAGCCTGCACTGGCTGGATATTGTTACTATAACGATTTGTTTAACTTAGTAAAATAGCAATACATCGCGGCTTGTGACCAAATTCATAGGCGATTCATATTGAGTCCATATGCTCACTAAGCACGAATTGGTATTGCACCTTGTCACGGATGCGATATCTTTTAATGGATACTCACCAATATTGGATGCATTTGTGAGTATACGCGTTTAAAGAGACTAAAAATGCCATAGGTTGCAGCTGCAAAGGTCGTAATAACGGCCAGCAATAAGCTATAATCTTTTGTATATTATAGATTATTTTTGTTGTCTTACTATGCGGTGATACGCCTTGATGGCATTTTAATCACCGTATGTGCAACTTATTCGTTTAGAAAAATTAATGGAGCTTCCATGTCAGAGCACAACTCAGCAGAACCAAGGAAAAGCAAGCCGTCTAACAGCCACTTATTGCTTGCCGTGAGCGTGGTTATAGCCCTCGTTATCGTGGCCATATTTGTGCTTTCAAACCGGGATAATCAGCAGGAAAACACCAAATTTAAACAGGATGTCGTCGTACCGGAGAAAACCCCGACGGAAGTGGTTAATACCGCCCGTCCGGAGCCTGTGCAGGAAGTCGAAGAGACCATTGAACCCGCGCCGGTTGTTGAGCCTGAACCTATGCCTGAACCCGAGCCAGAGCCGCTGCCACAGCGTGAGCCTGAGCAACCTGTTGTTGCACCGCTGCCATCACTGGACGACAGTGACGTGGCCCTGAGCGAGCAAATTTCGAATTACCTGAACGATACCGCAATGGATTTAGTGGTAACCGAAGACATGATCCGCCGCAGCGTGGTGTTTGTCGATAACCTGGCACAGGGTAAAGTGGCTAAAAAGCACTTCCCGGTCAGCAAGCCCAAAGACAGCTTTATGGTTATTGAAGATGACATCATCATCACCGATCCAAACAGCTTCGAACGTTACACGCCTTATGTGAATATGCTTAATGCCATGAGTACTGCGCAACTGGTGCGTACGTACAACAAATTCAGACCCTTGATAGGGGAAGCCTATGAAGAAATAGGCTACGACAGCGGCGAATTCGACCTGACGTTACAAGAAGCGCTGGGAGAGCTGCTGGAAACCCCAATCCCGGAAACCAGCCTGCCGCTGCTACAAGAGTCTGTGACCTACAAATATGCCTATGCAGAATGGGAGCAATTATCCGATGCGCAAAAACTTTTCCTGCGCATGGGCCCGGAAAACATGAAAAAGATGAAGAAACGTCTGCAAGACCTAAAAGTCGCGCTGGCAAAGTAAGCTAAAACCGAAGAAAAAAACCAACCAAAACAGCAAAGCTCGTCTAATTGTATATTCACTATGCAGTTAGCCGGGCTTTTTAACATTTCCCCTTGCAACCAGACGCGAAACTCGCGATAATCCCTCCCGCGCCAAACAAGGCCCTCAATGGTAGTCTTATTGGTCCTCTCGCAACGATAGTTCGTGAACCTGGTCAGGTCCGGAAGGAAGCAGCCACAGCGAATGACTCGTGTGCCGGGATGTGGCTGGTAAGACTGCCACCCAAACTCCAAAGTTTGCGGTGTCAGAATTCACTTCATAAAATTCATATATCATCCAGATTACAATTCGGATTTTTAATACGATACTCAATCATTCTCTAAATAATTTAATCCTGTATACCATCTGGTAAGGTTTTACATCGAATCAATCGGTGAACATCTTATTGCGAATGGCAATTGTGCGGTTAGCATCTAGACTAAACAAGCTCTGCGCGATTTAGTGTCTAGAAGCCCCGGAATGATTGCTTTCAAGCTGTGCTAGCGATATTCCGTTAGTAGGAGGCATTGTAGCTATGCATACGCTTTGAATTCACTTATGGGAAAACTACAACAATAGGTGTGTAAAACTCAGCCTGATTTTAGCTAAGTGACAATTAGATTAATCAAGCGCTGGAAATCGCAGTTAAATCGATAAGCAATTACCTAGATCAACAGTCCGACTCTTAATAAGTGGAAAAATAAAGAAGAGGATGAGATGCTACTTTGAGAATGTTAATACTCAATTATGTTGCCAAGCTCAAGTCCTGACCTTGAAGTACCTAACCTTTTGGAATAAGGAGAGAAGTATTATGGTTCGCCTGGAAGAACTCAAGCCATCTAGCAAGCAGCGCGTTTACGATATATTAAACGCGCTTAAATTTGATATGGCCGACTGGACGGAATCACTTGCCGATAAAGAACGTAGTCCCTCATCAAACCCTAAGTATTGCTATAATTGGTCGTTTGTTCGCGATGATAAAAAAGTGATCGTACTCTTTTTATGGTACGAAGAAATGGAAACTCTCCATGGTAGGATTTATCAAGAACACAGCTTTAGACAATATGCAGAAGAGCAAGAAAAGGGTAGAAAGAAACGGTCGCTTGAAATTGATTATGCAATAAGGCTGGCATATGAGACGAAGTTACTCCTTAACGTTGTAATATGTCAAAGAAGTGCAAATACCAATGGGGTTCTTAAAAGAGAACTAGACAACGAGAAGTGGTCTGTTACCGGTTATGATCAAGATACAGGGGCTTGTATTATAGAAAGAGGTTTTAACAAGTCTGATGAACGATATTTCGATCAATTTGAAGTAGATGGTATTGCCGAAAAAACACACAAAACTGAAAGGCATAGTTTTGAATATACCAGATCAAGCGTTATAAGAAGAAAGGTATTGCTAAGAGCCAAAGGGAAGTGTGAGGTTTGTTCATTAGATGGTTTTACCACCAAAAGTGGTGATAAATACCTAGAGACACATCATATTGTACCTTTAAGTGAAGGCGGTGATGATTCCTATGAAAATGTGATTGCGTTATGTCCTAATGATCATCGAAAAGCTCACTTCGGATTAGACTCTTCATTAACGAAGGAAAACTTAATCAAAAAAGTGAAGTCCAAAATTGCTGGTGGTTAAACCAAAGTATTGTATAAAAGGATAGTGCTCTGCATTCAGCCTTAATGGTGCTGGTTAGTTAGGGCACTTTAATCGAAGGTAGTATACTTCGAATGAGCTTAAGTGAAGGCAACGACATTATTTTAAAACATGATACTGTAATAAAAACTGTGTAACTGCCTGTTATTAATACTATATTGGTACAGGCTGCCCTCAATGCTGAACTGGGTGAGCATTTGAGTTATCGAAAAATGGTAAACCGACTTCTCTAAACAGCCGAAATGGCTACTCCAATAAAGCCATTGTTACTGAAGTTGGCGCTATTGATGTAGAGATTCGAGGGTCCGCCTCAGCACCTTTGAGCCTTAGCCGGTGAAGAAACAACAAACCGGTTTTACCAGCGTCCACTTCCACTCTAGTGTCTCAGCTTATGGGAAGTGGACACTTTATTTCAGTCATTCATCAGCTGTTAACTACTAACTGACTGTGAAAAAGTCCTGGATTTTAGAGACTAACCAAGGGTTCCGAGCCCAACCTATCTGAAGTACACATCTTAGTAGAAACCTCACCAGTAGCCGCTTTCACATTGCTTTTCGCAGGTTTTGAACTAGCTTTTAGTAATCAAAAGGTATGAGCTTACAGAAAATATGGTAGGGACATTTCACAGCCCTGAGTTAGAAATCGTCATGGATACGGTCCTGGACGGATTCATCATCATTGACGAACAGGGTGTTATTCAGAGTTTTAACAAAGCGGCCGTTAAAATTTTTGGCTACGAACCTGCTGAGGTGAGGGGCCAAAACGTCAAAATGCTAATGCCTGCCCCGTATCAGGATGAACATGACCAGTATCTGGTTAATTATCGCGAGACTGGGCAGCCAAAGATCATTGGTACTGGCCGGGAAATCATCGCACAGCGTAAAGATGGGAGTTGCTTTCCCATGGAGCTTGCCGTCAACGAAATGAAGCTTGAGGGCCGTCGACTGTTTTTGGGGACCATTCGCGATATCTCAGAAAGGAAAAGCGCAGAGCAATCGATCCGTTACTACTTAGAGTACATTGAGACCATGATGAATACGGTGTTAGATGGGTTAATAACGATTGACTCTGAAGGCACCATTCACAGTTTTAACCTAGCAGCAGAAACTATTTTTGGTTATTCCAAATCCCAGGTGGTTGGCCAGAATGTTCGAATGCTGATGCCAGAGCCGTATCAGTCAGAGCACGATGCTTACTTGCATCACTACCATCAAACGGGAGAAAAAAAGATCATCGGCCTGGGCCGCGAGATCAAAGCACTGAAGCGTGATGGCACTGTGTTTCCGATGGAGCTGGGCGTGAACGAAATGGTAGTGCAAGGAAAAAAGATGTTTGTGGGCACCATCCGCGATATTTCTGAACGTAAAGCGGCTGAGCGTGAGATCCAAGAGTATATCAGTAAACTAAAAATCAGTAACCAGGAATTAGATCAGTTTGCCTATATTGCTTCTCATGACCTGAAAGAGCCGCTTCGTGGACTGGCGAATAATGCCATGTTTTTGCAGGAAGATTATGAGGAAACACTCGGCGACGATGGTAAAAAGCGCTTAGGGCGCATTCGATTTTTGTGTGGGCGTATGGAGCAGCTCGTTGACAGTTTGCTTTATTACTCTCGCCTGGGCAGGCAAGAGTTAGCGATTGAAGTCACAGATCTGAACACACTCGTTGCGAAAGTTAAAGAGCTCACCGTGCCCGAAGAAATCGGCGAGCATGTTGTGTTGTCGTTACCTGCCGAGTTGCCTCAAATCACCTGTGATGTACCCAGAGTCACTGAGCTTTTTCGTAACCTCATTTCAAATGCAATTAAATATAACCACAGTGAAGTAAAGCATATTGAAGTGGGAGCAACTCAGGCTATTAATCCGCTAACAGGTACTTTCGAGCCCCTGATTTTTTACGTGAAGGATAACGGAATAGGGATTGAATCTCGTTTTTTTGAAGACATATTTCGTATTTTCAAGCGCTTAAATGAGGAAGATGACTCAGTAAGAGGCACAGGGGTTGGCCTGACGTATGTTAAAAAAATTGTGGAGCGGCACAACGGTCATGTGTGGCTTGAGTCTACCCCGGGTAGCGGCTCTTGCTTTTACTTTACATTAAAACTGGAGCGCTAGAATGAGCCAGAATTTGGGATTGATCTTGTTAGTGGATGACAATGAGGATGATTATGAAGCCACACTCCGCAGCTTACGTAAAAACCATTTACTGAACCCTGTTCACTGGTGCAAGTCTGGGGGAGATGCCAGAGATTATTTATATCATCAGGGTAAATACACAGATGATGACTCTGTGCGTCGCCCAACGCTGATGCTGTTGGATCTCAATATGCCTGGGTTAGATGGAAGGCAATTATTGAGGGAATTAAAAGCAGATCGGGATATGTGCGCGATCCCCACGATAATTCTAACCACTTCCAACGACCCAAAAGATATTGAAGAGTGTTATACCCTGGGTGCAAGCACCTTTATTCAAAAACCGGTTGAGTTTGAAGGGCTAACAAAGGCCATACAAACAATGAAAGATTATTGGTTTGGTATTGCTCTGTTGCCAAAAAGTGATGAGGCGAACAATGGATAAACGCCATGTCCTAATTATAGATGACAGCCCTGATGATATTGAGCTGATAGAAAGGTCACTCGGGAAAGTGGCAGATTTATGTTATCAAATCGACTCTGCAACCCAACCTGATGAGCTGTGGCAGTGCCTTAAAAAGTCACACTATGATTGCCTTCTCATTGATTACCACCTGCCATCAACCTCTGGCCTGGAAATTCTGAAAAGTGTCAGGAAGGAGTTCGTTTGTTTGCCTGTGGTTGTGTTAACCGGGCAAGCCAATGAGTTACAAGCTGCAAACCTGATTAAGGCGGGTGCACAGGATTACATTAATAAAGCCCGCATCAGTGGCCAGCGCCTTCATGAGGTGATATCTGAAGCCATTGCCCGTGTTCAGACTGCGTCTCCGAGAAACCTTTTACCGGGAACTCAGTGTAATGTTTTGATCATAGATGATAACCCAGATGACATAGAGTTTTGTGTACGCAGCCTTAAGCGCAAATCCAAACGTTATCGTTATCAGAGTGCCTCTTCAGGTGAAGAAGGGCTGTCACTGATAGAAACGTTTTTGCCAGACTGCGTGATATTAGATCATTCACTTCCCGGTACCACCGGAGTTGACTTTCTTCCGCAAATTCTGAGTGTTTATCCGCACCTTCCCATCATCATTATGACGGGGCAGGGTAATGAGCTGATTGCCGTAGAAGCAATGAAACGGGGAGCAGAAAATTACCTGATTAAATCAGAGCTTGATGCGGATACGTTAGATAAAAACATCACAGCGGCAGTCCGCAAGAAACAGCTGGAGCATGAATTATCAAAAAAAGAACGGGTTTTGACAAAAAAGCAGCAAGAACTCAATGATGCCTATGCATTTCAGGACCTCGTATTTGACTCATTACCTGACTATGTTTTTGTCAAAGATCATGAATTTAGGATTGTGCGGGCAAATCAGCCGTTTCTGGATTTATACCCTGATAAAAGTAAGGTTATTGGTTACACAACAGTAGAAGATTACCCAGAGGATGAGGCTGACGCTTTTTTGGCAAAAGATCGGGAGGCCTTTGATGTGGGTTTCAGCGAAACACTCGAAACCATTACTTTTCCCAACGGAGAAGTACATATTCTTTCTACCCAGAAAAAGCGATTTGAAAACGCATCAGGGGAAGTGTTTATACTCGGGGTTGCAAATGATGTAACAGAGCGAGAAACCACATTAAGGGCATTACAAAAGTCCAATTATGACCTTGAACAGTTTGCCTATGTTGCATCTCATGATTTGAAGTCACCGCTCAATGGCATTAAAAAGCTGGTGAGCTGGATTGAAGAAGATCATCATGACGAGCTATCTAAAGAAGCCTTACAGCACTTTACGATGATAAAGAGCAGAGTTGACCGTATGAGCCGGCTTCTGACGGATTTACTGGAATATGCGAGGGTCAATACCAAACTCTCTGATAACGAGTCTGTTAATTTTCATGAGATTTGTCACTACCTACATGGGTTGAATGAGTTTAATGACGATTTTGTTTTGAAGGTGCCTGAGGTTGAGGTACAGCTTCCGAGGGTTGCATTGCAGCTTGTTATGATGAATCTGATTGGTAATTCCATTAAGCACCATGACAAGTCAACTGGGCAGATTGAAATTGACATCCTTCCTTGTCCCGGCGGGTACAACCTCACAGTTACTGATGATGGGCCAGGCATTGCACCCGAATACGCAGACAAAGTCTTTGAAATGTTTCAAACATTACAGCCCAGAGACGAAGTGGAAGGCAGCGGTATGGGGCTGGCTATGGTCAAAAAGGTGGTGGAATATTACTCCGGCCGAGTTGCGCTTGATACAAATTATGTGGCTGGTTGTAAGGTCGCACTTTTTTGGCCATCTAAAGACAATACTTTTAATCTCTGTAAACAGGTTGGGGTAACCGTATGACGATAGACGCCAATCAAGTCACTCTGTTTGTTGTGGAAGATGACGATATTGATTTTATGACCATTAAGCGCAGCTTTAAGAAAATGAAAATTGTAAACCCATTAGTCAGAGCGAAAGATGGGCAGGAGGCGCTGGAACAACTTGAGGCAAATATGATCCGCCTGCCATTCATTATGTTGCTGGATTTGCAAATGCCAAGATTGTCGGGTTTGGAGCTGCTTGCAAAGTTACGCCACAGTGCGCAGTTAAAAGACACCGTGGTGTTTGTGCTGACCACGTCAGCAGATGAACGAGATATTTTTGATAGTTATCAACACAATGTAGCAGGTTACTTCGTTAAAGATGAAGTAGGAAAGGAGTTTTTAGAAGTGCTTTCACTGCTTGATGGGTATTGGCGCATCGTCCATATGCCGGGAGAAAAGCAATGAAAATGGAAGACATCAAAGTCTTGTTGGTAGACGATGATGTGATTGAAAGAAAGTCACTTAAAAGAGAGCTAACACTTAACCGCTGCGAGTATCACGTTGTCGAAACCTCGACAGCGGAAGAGGCGTTCGTTTACTTAGACAACATGACGTTTGATGTCGTGATTATTGATTACCATATGCCAAAAGTGAGCGGTATTGAGGCCGTAATTCGTTTGCGCAATATGCCTACGTTGAAACACACGGCAATTGTCATGGTAAGCAACAACAGTGATGAAGCACTCATGCTTGAGTGCATTAATGCAGGAGCCCAGGACTTTTTATTAAAATCAGAAGTGACAGAAAGTCAGTTAACCCGGACCATTTTGCAGTCCAGGCAACGTCATGAACTGGAGCAGCAGCTTTATGAAAGCTATCAGGAGGTTAAAAACCTGGCTGAAAGGGATAAGCTCACTGGTCTGCATAACCGTTACTACTTTGATGAAGCACTGGTTCAAATGCTGGCACATCAAAAACGTCATCCCGATGAACTCACCGCGGTCATGTTGTTTGACCTCGATAAGTTTAAGCATATCAACGACACCTTTGGTCATGAGATGGGGGATAAACTGCTTGTTGCTGTCGCTGATCGGCTACTTAAAGCGCTAAGGGGAGATACGCTGTTTGCACGCTTTGGCGGTGATGAATTTGTGCTTGCGTGTTCTCAGCTACGTTCAATCAGACACGTAAAGGGTCTCCTTAAGCGGTTACTTAAGACATTTGAAACAGCATTTGTTGTTGATAAGCATGAACTTTTTTGTTCATGTAGCGTAGGAGTGGCTATCGCGCCGGCAAACGGCGAATCTAGTGAAGAGCTACTCAAGTTAGCTGATATCGCTATGTATCGGGCTAAAAGGTCGCCTCAACTACAGTATTGCTTCTTTGAAGACAATATGCAGGAAGCTTTTTTGAGCAAGTATAAGATAGAGTCAGAGCTCAGACACGCGATTGAGCATGATGAGTTTGTGTTGCATTATCAGCCTATTATAGATATGCAGAGCAAGAGAGTGGCGGGCGCAGAAGCGCTCATTCGCTGGCCACAAGCGTTAACAAGTAAAAATCCGGGAGTGTTTATTCCTGTCGCTGAGGAGTCAGGGCTGATACAAGCGATTGGTAAGTGGGTGCTTCAGCAGGCATTTAAAGACCTTAAAAAAAGACTACGAGAAGGTGATTCTACGTATGTTTCCGTTAATGTATCTCCATGCCAGTTGTGTGAAAGCAGTTTTTTTTCTTATGTAGAGTCTCTTATAAAGCAATATAAAGTGCCGGCTTCAGCGCTCGTATTCGAAGTTACAGAGACTGCGCTGCTGAGTGAAGATACTGTTACGCTGAATACTCTGAACAGCTTGCATGAGCTGGGTATTCGAATTGCTTTAGATGACTTTGGAACTGGCTTTTCCTCTATTTCACACTTGCTCTCTTGTCCGATAGACATAGTCAAAATCGATAAATCGATTATCCAGAATATTACTTGTCCAAATTCAAAGCATAAGAATATGCTGGAAGGGCTGACGTATTTATTAAGTCAGTTAAACATCAGCATCATTGCTGAAGGTATAGAAACCCAAGAGCAGTCCGCTTTGTGCCAGCGGCTTGGTATTAAGCTGGCTCAGGGCTTTTTGTATTATCGCCCGGCGAGTGACGTTGAGCTGCAGTCGTTGCTGAACAATACCATTGAACAGTGATGGCAAATTTGTTGTCAGATTTTCTCACAGAAGCTGCACTTGGCGGGTAAACAGGTCACAAGTTTCGCAAATATCGACTCTGAAAATGGATCTGTCATTCTTCAACGTCGTGCCTGTGAGCGCATAGGGTTGGTAAAAAACCTTCAGGCAATAACGAAAGCGCAATTCAACCAGAATCAAATCGCGCTTTGTAAGGAATTGGCTGTTTATCTAGCTATAAGCTAAGCAAGACCTGCTGATCAATAACACTCGACCGCAACGGTATTCCAGGTATTTGGGCTGCCGTCGACGTATTTGTTACAAATGCCTTTGGCAAACAGGTTTTCCAGATGATAGCCAAAGCTGGTGAAGTGGACCAGGTTGCCAAAGAAGGGGAACTGGCCGTAGAATTTCAGCTCGGCGAGCATGTCGTCGAGGTTGTAATTCGTTTGCTCTGCGATAAAGCCCTGATCAATGGCTTGCAGATTGATGATAGTTGGATCCGGGAAGCCGGGGACTACGACATGCAGGTATTCTTCATCGTATTGACCGTCGTAAAACTTCACTGTTTTCATCATTTCTGTTGGTGACAACTGAGTCATGGCAAGTCTGTAGTCGGTGACTTCGAACACTTCCCGCGTCAGATTACGGTTCACCTGGATTTTGCCTGGCAAAATATCATGCAATGCGCGCATTACGCCTTGCTCATCATCCGTGACGCTTTGCGCCAGTGCGTAGTCAGGGAATCGGGCATTGGTGAAACGCTCATAAGACTCTTTAACCATACCCATAAAGAAGGCAACCGTTTGCTGGCGGGCGATGATGTGCGCCTGTTCTTCGGTGACCGTTCTGGACATGAGTAATGCCGCTTTTTTACCCGTATAGAAGCTGACCAGGTTCTGGGTGATTGAATACACCGCGGCATTTGACGAGTTTTTAGGGTTACCGCCCTGATGAATGCGGGTGCCATCGGCGTAATCAAAAATCGTGCTCAGGTCGAAACGGCCGTTTTCTTCATTTTCGCGGGTGGCGGTATTCCACTGGAATAAGTCGTGAGAGGCAAGCCCCATAACACCCACATCAACCACACGGATTGGCTTCTTAGCAAAGGCTGGCAAGGAGCACAGCAAAAGCAACAGGACAGAGAGTATTTTCATTTTGTAATGTTTCCTTTTGTGCAAATGAGAATCATTATTGTATTGCGTTTTTCTGTGTGGATCAATCTAAGTGCCTGAGTAAATGCGAAGTTAATTACGCTTGAGGTGTAAAGCTTAGCAACCGCTTGTCTGGCTTTGGGTTTTTCTCTCCCGGTCATTAAAAAGCCTTAAAAGCGTCATGTCATTCCAATAAAACCTTAATTGAAATAAAGGTTTGTCGAAATCCAGGTGTCATTTTTTATCACTAATGTGTGCTGCGAAATTTTTTACTCACAGGTCTGTCTGTGCGGATCCCGGGTGTAAAAAATCATTAACAAAGACAAAAACAATAATGAGATTTCGGAGACGTAAAATGAAAGCTAAGCATGCGCTGTTATGTGCACTGGTGCTGAACAGTACACACAGCATGGCCGATTCACTGAAAGTAATGGCATACAATATTATGCAGCTCAATGTGCAGGACTGGGATCAGGAGAACCGGGCGGAGCGTTTGCCTTCTGTACTGGCCTCTATGAGCGATAGCCCGGATGTGATTTTGATCAGTGAAGCTTTTAACAGCGATGCCGAACAGGCACTGGCTGAGCTTTCTGCACTTTACCCTTATCAGACGCCTAATGTGGGTCTGGACTGTAGTGGCAGCGGTTGGGATGGCCTGACCGGTAACTGCTCAAACAGTCCGTTTGTGATCCGTGGCGGCGTGGTGATTTTGTCTAAATACCCGATTGTTACGCAAAAAGCCCATGTGTTTGAAAACAGTCTGAATGGCAGCTGGGATTATCTGTCAAACAAAGGTTTTGCCTACGTCGAAATCGAGAAAGACAGTCAACGCTATCACCTGATCGGCACGCACTTGCAGGCAACCCACGACGGCGACACCGCTCAGGAGCACCGTGTGCGTATGGGTCAGTTAAGTGAAATTCAGTCGTTTATCAGTGCCGAAAACATTCCGGCCAGCGAGCCGGTTATCATTGGCGGCGACATGAATGTTGAGTGGAGTAAGCAAGATGAAGTGGCCGATATGCTTGCAACCTCACGTGCTGAGTTAAATTTTGAGACGCCTGAGGTTGGCTCATTTCCGGCAAAATACAACTGGTTTACCAAAGCCAACGCGTACTACTTTGATTACAGTCTGGATTACAACGACACGCTGGACTACGTTTTCTGGCACCGCGACCACAAGCAGCCAACTAACGCACCAAGCATGGCGGTACGTTACCCGAAAGCAGAGCAAAACTGGTACTGGAGCTACCTGCGTGGCAACTGACGTTTAAGCGACGGCCGTTACTATCACAATGGCTACTATAACGAACTATCAGATCACTACCCGGTACAAGTTAACTTTGAGTTTTGATCTGTTTGTCAGGATATCGTTGAAGTCAAAAGCCATATTTGAAATACTCAATCTAACGAGGTATACAATGAATAAGTTCACGCTCTTAACTATGTCTATTGCCTTTTCTGCTGCGTGCAGTGCAGATATCCTGAGTTCTCCAAATCAGGTCAAAGTAACCAACAAATCATCTAAAGCCATTACGTCGGCCTTGTTGTCATATAACTCTAGTTTGCCCGCAGTGCCTGATACACCAATGGTTGTGGGCGAGTTTAAGGCGGTAGGCAAGCAGAAATCATCTAAAGAAGTAGAGGTGCAAGTAGGCAAGTTAGGGGACTATTGGGGACTAATCGTTCAGTTTGAAGATGATGACACGCATTATGTGTTAACGGGCGTGACAACTGTTACCCCTTACAAGGAGTGTCGAACGCCCGGGGATGGCTCAACAGAGTTTATCGTCAGTGATAATCTGGCAGTTAAAATTAAAACCTACAATGGTTCGGACTTTTCAGACTCAGATGGTGATTGCCAGGGATCTCTATCTACACTTGGCACTTTAGGAGTCAAGTGGGGCGCCATTTTGTCAAAATTGCTGTAATTTAGGCAATGTGATAACCAGATTCGGCTGGTTAATCCAAAAGAACAATGACCAGAGTATGCAGCCTGCGGCTCTTCGTGGGGACGCATTTTACCTAAACCACATCAGCCATCCCGAAGGCGTCATTCTGGATGGCTATTTTGTCCTTTAAATCTGTGTGATTCAGTCCTCAGTGTGCGTCCGTTCAGCGATCCGCGCCTTCAATGTTTGTACAAAACTCCGTGATACCGCACATAAATACGCATAAATACGCATAAATAAATACGCAGACACCCAGCGTTATATGTTCCTTTTATGGGTCTTTAGTGGGTGACTGCGAGTGCTATGTAGAGTAAAGAAGTGATAAACCAAGAGAGTTGACACTCATAGGTGAGGAATTTCAGCTCGAACCGTAGTTATCAAAAATACGCACAAATACGCAGACACCCAGCATTATACGTTCCTTTTATGGGTCTTTAGTGGGTGACTGCGAGTGCTATGTAGAGTAAAGAAGTGATAAACCACGAGAGTTGGCACTCATAGGCGCACAAATACGCAGACACCCAGCATTATACGTTCCTTTTATGGGTCTTTAGTGGGTGACTGCGAGTGCTATGTAGAGTAAAGAAGTGATAAACCACGAGAGTTGGCACTCATAGGTGAGGAGTTTCAGCTCGAACCGTAGTTATTTGGTATTTTGGGGCACAGATAAGTGCAGCCAGAGTGCGACGGTCATAACTTGAAGTCAGGACAATGGCAATATTAACCTAATAAGCGTTCACAATTAGCCAGATTAGGTCGTCGCTTTTTTTGCAGGTGTTCACAAAATTCAGTCACAGCTTGCAGTCTGCCGACTGCACCGTGGAATACTTTGGTAAATCGTGTGGTGAGCTTTAGCCAGTTTTCAGGCTCTATTTGCAATCTGGCGAGGATAGCTTGGGTATCGCAGATGTAGCCTCGCTTGTCTGCGCGAATGCATCGACCAGTGAGCTCAACCAGTTCAATGTAGTATTTAAGTTCAAAGGGCAGTCCTTTAGACATGTTTTGTCTTGGGTTTCCAGCAAAGCGCAGAAGGCTATTTGGTTGTTTGCCATGCTGTGCGTGTTCAATGCGTTTTTTGATACTGGTGAACTCAGAAGTTTCCGGTGTGTTGGCCATTTTGGCCCGAATAGGGTTGAGGTCAACATAGGCCATGCAGGCGGCAAGGGCAGCTTCATCGAGCAATGCCTGAGACTTAAACCGGCCTTCCCAGAACCGACCTTTACAGCCATCTTCTTTATTGGCTCGGCGGGCAATGTCTTCGTTGAGTACGCGCATAAACCAGCTGATGCTTGCAAGTCTTTCGCGGTATTTGTCGATAATATCGTCGAGCATAATGCGTTCTGACGGGGTGAGTTCGTTACCTTCCACGAATTTGTGTGTCAGCCGATTTCCCTTAAACAACTTGTGCCATCGGATAGCGATTGCTTTGTCGGATAGTCGATTGGCTTTTGTGTCATCAACATACATAACAATGTGAGTATGGTTACTCATCACAGCGTAAGCACAGATATCAATGCAGAAAATACGTGCCAGCAGAAGTAGTTTTTCTTCAACCCACCCTCGGCGATGTTCATAAGATTGGCCTGTTAATGGGTCTTCACCGCATAAAAAGGCACGCCTTACGCAGCGAGAGATGCAATGGTAGTATTTCGTGTCAACTAAGCTGACCTGGCTTTTCCGTGCCGCTGGCATTGAGTTCGTCCTTATCCTTGGAGCAGATTAACAGCATAGGCGATGGAGGGTATGAAAGACAAGTTTTTGGTTGGGTGTCTGCTATTCGTGCTTTGTCAGATAGTCGATTGGCTTTTGTGTCATCAACATACATAACAATGTGAGTATGGTTACTCATCACAGCGTAAGCACAGATATCAATGCAGAAAATACGTGCCAGCAGAAGTAGTTTTTCTTCAACCCATTCACGGCGATGTTCATAAGATTGGCCTGTTAATGGGTCTTCACCGCATAAAAAGGCACGCCTTACGCAGCGAGAGATGCAATGGTAGTATTTCGTGTCAACTAAGCTGACCTGGCTTTTCCGTGCCGCTGGCATTGAGTTCGTCATTATCCTTGGAGCAGATTAACAGCATAGGCGATGGGGGGGATGACAGACAAGTTTTTGGTTGGGTGTCTGCTATTCGTGCTTTTGGTTGGGTGTCTGCTATTCGTGTCTGCTATTCGTGCTATTTGGTTGGGTGTCTGCTATTCGGTTGTCTGCTATTCGGTATGGCGCTTGTGCATCGGGTTCGGCGCTTTTAATAGCTTGGCTGTTGGTGCAACTGATTAGACAAAACAGTGCTGTGTATCTATCATTTTGACTTAATACTAAACTTATGGTTCCTTTAGTATTGGGGGACTGTGTTCTCCAGACGAACCAGACGAATCGACGTTGCAGGTTTACATATGTTTGAAATGTCCGAGTTTGAACAAATATTTTCAAGAATAGAGAATTGGTCTGCACGTGTAGACAGCCTGGAGCGTATTGTAGGCGAATGGCTTTATACTTACTTCAAAGAGCACAGTGAAGTAGAAGATATGTGTGAGGAGTATTTCAATGGTGATAGAGAAGATGAAGCTCATAAGCAAAGGATTCGAGACGCAAATCAATTACTTTTCGAGAAGTATTGGTGTAACCAATCGGAATATTACAAGCCAAATTGGTTTTCTAATATCAGGTTATATACTTGGGAAAAAGTGAGTCATATCGAGGTCTTACAAAACCATGATCCAGACAACTGTGTGATTATGTGTAAGTACATTTACGATGGTGTTCCTTATGGTTTATTGTTAAGGCTCATAGATAACAGTTTATTTGTTGAGCACTCTTTTGATCAATGAACCTAACATACCTTAGGCCGCTTTTTTGGTTCTCCTAATATGACCTGTTTATCATATTACGCTTTGAAAACGAGGTTGGATTGAATGGCTGGCCTCATAGCCACATAAAAACCTGTTACAGGGCCCCAATCAGTTGAGTAAAAGGAGGGTCAATAGTTGCCTTGTTGGCCGTGATGAGTTGATAGCTGCTGGCATCAATATTTACCTCCTGACTAGCTTTTACACTATTTTCAAATGCTCCCAAGTTAAAACTTGCCCAAACGCTTTCTCTGCCTGGATGGTACTAGACTCATGAAAAAGCTACTGCTTTATTTAATTCTTCTCTCAATAATTATTACAGCACTCTTTAAGACTACTTCTTATTGGCCTGAAACTAAGGTGAAACATTTAGTCTATGTTTACATTTACTCACATCAATATATTGATGCAATGAAGGAAGTTGAGAAAAAAGGATATGTTTCCATACAATGGTTGGGTAAATCTTCACTAAGAGAAGAGAGTTCGCTAGCTTGGGTAGCCGGAGAACCTAAATACAAAAAAGTGGACAAGCCGGACTTAAGCAGAATTGTCAAGCCATTTGAAGATTCAGCTATTCATGCTCTCTGGCTACAAAATTATAGAGGGGCGTGGTTAGTTAGGAAAGCTTTTTCATACAAAGGTGAAAACGGTATAGGTGAAGGTATGTATGCGTTTGGTAACGTAAACCCCAAAGATGTTTGTTTACCCAATACTCACTGTGTAGAGCACCTTTTTGGTCAGTGGTACGTTATAAAAAATTAGTACGAAAAACTCAATATATACGGCACAGTGTGTGCTTAAAAGAGCATAATCGTTATTTCTAACTGAGAAGGCTGTGGGATGCTTGATGAAAAAGTTATGATCCATGGGCAGGTATGGCTTTGTTCTGATATTGAGAAAGAAGTATCTTGGTGTAAAGCCTTGGTTTGGGATTACCAACAATACCGAAAAGAAAATGACCATGAACACTGTGCAATTTGTTATTGGACTATTTTTAAAACTCACGATGTGGCTTCAGGCTTCGCATATAGTGCAAACGGTCATTGGATCTGCCAAGAGTGCTTTGATTATTTTATAAAGTAAGGCAACCAGAAAAGGGTTAAAGTCTGTGTCGAACCCATTTGCTCTAAAACCATGGATACTTGATAAGTAGGAAATAGCCAGGCCTAATAATGTGCAATATAACGGTTGTGTGGGTAAGCCTGCTGAACGTGTTTTCAGGTAAGAGCCGATATGGCTAGAGGCATACGTAGGTTCGATGCAGCGATGCTATAAAAAAGGAAATATGGACGGAATATTCAAACATAATGTCGTTAATCTAGTAATTTCAACATTGGCTATCTTATGCGCTTACTGCATCGAACTGGGTGGTGTTTTGTTTTGGTTTGGGGGGCTGCTAGTTATTCCTGCAATCGCCGTTTGGTTTCAGTTTAAGTTTGCGCTCGGTTGTTTCAAGCTTCGCCTTAGTGTTGCGGTTGCACCTTGGCTAGTGCTTTGCCTGTCTGGGTTACTTTGGGCTTCAAAAGCGAGTCATGACGGTCAACGAGCAATGAATATGCTCTTTTTTGAGATGCCCTTGTATTCTATTTTGATTGGAGCTTTGGTCGTAACAACCAGGTTTATTTATAAGAAATTCAGAGAAAGAAGTTAGCTTCTTTATAACGTGCAAAGAAAGGCCTGACTTCAAGAGGCACAGCACAGCGAGTGATTCGTAATTTTATCCCTAAGTTAGAAACTGTTTGCGCTTTTTTGACATTAATCTGTGTACCGATTTTTGGTTGATTTACGCGGGGTTGCTCCAATCATGGGTTGGTTTAACTACGCTGTTGTCCACATCACACTCGAGATTTATCTCCCACGCTTTGCCCGGTGGGTTATCCGCTCCTTTAAAGTGTGGATAAAACTACGTGAGACAGGAATTTGTACATCTGTTCCCGCAAGCAGCACAAAGTGTTTGCGGGCCTGGTATTTAAGCGCTAATAGCTGCGCGGCATTAATGATGTAGCTGCGGTGCAGCCGGTAAAATTGTGACTCGGGCAAGTGACTGCAAAAGCCATCCAGCGTTTGCTCAGAAATAATAGTCTCGGTGTTGTGAATCTCTGCCCCGGGTTGGGTCAGGTGCACCCGCCGATAGCGGCCAATACTCTCAATGTAATTTATGTGGTCAAATTCAATGATCTTTTGCTGTGCATGATCACTGAGCGTCAGGCACGCTGTGGAGCCCGATGGCTTAATCTGAGTCTGCTGACGAATGATTTTGCCTATGCTTTTGGCAATCAGCTCCGGCCTGGCGGGTTTGACTAAGTAATCGATGGCATTGGTGTCAAAGGCTTTCAGTGCGTATTGTTCGTACGCGGTCATAAAAACCAGCTGATACTGTAAATCCTGCGTCGCTTTGGCGACATCAAAGCCATTGAGCTCTGGCATTTCAATATCCAGAAACACAATATCCGGGCGCTTAAGCATGATCTGTTCAATGGCGGATTTGCCATCGGCTGCCTCGGCAACAAGGGTGAGCTCATCAAAGCCACTGATCACTTCTTTCAACTGTTGTCTGGCTGCCTGTTCGTCGTCGACGATGATCACGGTTTTCTTAGTCATACACGGCTCGGTTTGGTTATCGGGGTAGCTGGATAAAAGCACTGGTGCCTTCATCGCAGGAAACCAGTCTGAAACTGGCAGCGCCCCGATAATGCAGATTCAGGGTTTCACGAATAATGCGCAGTCCCTCGCCCTGACTGAGCTGGGTGTCATCAAAAGGTGCGCCCGTATCCTGCACTTCAATCAGCAGGCTATGCTCCGTCGTTTCAGTAATGATACTGATATGGCCTGCGCGTGCGTAGGGGGCAATGCCATATTTCACGGCGTTTTCAACAATCGGCAGCAACAGCAAAGAGGGGACCGGCAGCGGGTCGAGTTCACCCGGGCAGTCCAGATCAAATGTTAGTCGATCGGCGAACCGTTTTTGTTGCAACACAAGGTAAAGCTCCACCAGTTTGAGTTCCTGCTCAAGCATAACGAATTGCTGCTTGGCCAGTTCAACTGTGTGGCGTAGCAGATCACTCAAATCGTAAATCAGCGCTTTTGCCTTGTGCGGGTCTTGAGTAACTTCACTGGCGATCAGGTTAAGCGTGTTGAACAAAAAGTGTGGATTCGACTGCATTTTTAGCATTTGTAGTTCAGCTTGTTGTGCCTGTAGCTGCGACTGAAAGTGATAGATTTGCTGCTTGAGCATTAGCATGACCGCAATGTAGACCAGGGTCTCAAGTAACATAATCACTATGGGCAAAAAGGTCACCTGGGTCACTGCATTGCTGGTGGGCAAGCTGACGATAGGGCCAATCAGGATGTACAGCAGAATGATGGAAAACGGCCTGAGCAGCCAGATGTTATGACGACACCACGCAGGTAAAAACTGGGCGGGCAAAAACCGCGCACAGATTGACTCACACAGGTTAAACAGCAGGTAGCCTGCACAAAACCCGCTCCATATTTTCACTATCACCTGAGCAAACAGGGTCAGCGTAAATATATCGAGCAGCAACAACACACAGGACAGCAGCAAGATATTGAACCAGGGCCAGATCAGTAAAAATATCCAGGCCTGGGTGGTGCTTTTGTTATAAAGCCCGGTCTGGCTCGCTGTGGTAGGTGCTGTATTCACTCGATGATCCACTCGTTGTTGATAGGGTAAATGGTACAAGCAAATTTGCCTGGATGAAACGTTGCCACGACACCATTGGCGCAGACTTTTACACCATCTGCACGCAACAGGCTGGGGCGGCCAATTGTGCGGTGTTATTCCTATGTCCCGGTAAGACAAGTCATTGTCATCTGATACATAAGGAAAACAAACATGGTTTACAACATCCGATCATCACAATTCAAATTAAAGCAGTCAGTTATGACTTTGCGTAAGGTCATTGGCGTATGCCTGTTCAGTAGCATACTGGTGGCCTGTAGTGACAACGATGATGACACGGCCAGTGTTGAAGAAACGGTCAGCGCAGACACTCCGGCAGAAACGCGGCCGGCAAGCGGACCGCTCAGCGAGGCCTGTCTGGAGGCAGAAATGGTGCCTTCAACCACCAGCAAAGGCGTGGAGTTTATCCGCACTCCGGATGCGTGTTTTGATGCGTTACCTGGTTATGACTTTGCAGCGAATTATCTGGATATTGAAGGGCTGAGGCTGCATTACGTTGACGAGGGACCAAAAGACGGTGAAGTGGTACTCATGCTGCACGGCCAGCCGAGCTGGTCGTACTTATATCGGAAAATAATCCCGATACTGGCTGAGGCCGGCTATCGTGTGATTGCGCTTGATAATATGGGTATGGGTAAGTCAGATAAGCCTCTTAATGTGGCGGTGCATCAGTACGAACATCACGTCGCCTGGACCAAGGCGTTTATTAATCAGCTACAACTCACCGATATCAATTTGTTTGTACAAGACTGGGGCAGCCTGATCGGGTTGAGAGTGGCAGGGAATATGTCTGAGCGCTTTGCCAGAATCGTCGTCGCAAATGGGGATATGCCCATAATTCCGACTGGTACTAACCCTTATCACGTGCCTAGCTTTGAGATAGATGAGTCTCAACCAGCAGATGCCAGCACCTTTTTTGATAACCGTTCAAGCGATCGCGTCGAAGGGTTTCAGCAATGGATCGATTATGCCGCCAGTGTGCCGGAGCTGATGGCGGGGGATGTGGTGCAAAAGCTCTCTGCAATTGAACTGACTGAGGCCGAAGTCACCGCATACAATGCGCCTTATCCCAATGTGCAGTACAAAGCGGCTATCCGGGCGTTTCCTTCCATGCTCTCCGGCATAGAAATGCAAACTTTACCGGCATGGCAAACGCTGGGCGCTTATCATAACCCGTTCATGTTCAATGCAGGCGAATATGACACAGGACTCGGTAGCGAAGCCAATCAGCGCAAGTGGGTGGGTCATGTACCAGGTTCTGACGGGGTAGATCACAGACGCTTTCAGGCCGGGCACTTTATCCAGGATGATGTAGGTGAGGACCTGGCGCTGCATGTGTTAGATTTTCTGCAAACGACTGCGCCACAGGCACCGCTGGTCACGGGTGGGCCAAGCTACAACATGCGGTATTGTGAGATCTTATTGCCTTATCTGCAAGATGACAAAATAGTTGCTCAGGTGTGGGGTACGCCGGGCGTGGATATGTGTCGTCAGGCTCAGTGGGATGCCATTGACTTTGAAGACGTTGTCGCAGAATACGGCGCACTGACTGCGATCCCTAACGGTCCACGTTTTTTTGTGGTGGACGAAAGTCGCGGCGCGGAGGTGATAGCGCAAGAGGCTGAAACGCAAATTCGTCAGTTCGGTGAGATAAACATGCGTTTATTAACCACCGCTGATCTGAGCGCTGCGCAGGGCGAGCAACTTCCTTACGTTGCCGGTGAGGTGTCGAGAAGCAATACCTGGCACTTCTATAAAGGCAGACGCATTTATGAGCTGACCGATAACACAGGTCAGGTTTTTGTGATGCAGTCGTTCAGCCGCATTTCGGACGCTTCATTGCAAATGGATGACTTGGCAAACCTGGGAGATCGGCTCACGCTGCCTGAAGGCTGGACGTTTTCCAGTCGTATCCTGACGGAACCGCTGGATATGACGCCCGCAGAGGGCATTGCTTATGTATTGCAGGATGAATTAGGCAATAGTTATCAGCTGGTGCAGTAGTCACCCCGGTCACCTCTTCGCACGCGGAGGTGACTGCTCTTCTAACGTGTCTGAATTGCTTCTCGCGCATTAGCGCGGTTGTAGTTTAGGGTAAAGTTCCACATAATGATGTGGCTAATTTTGGAACGATTATGCTGCGCATGTTTGCCAAACGCACAGATATAAAACAGCCAGCTGAGTACTGATGTTTACAAGGGCCATATGAACCGTTTTATTGATTTCACAGAGCTTAAAGTGCTGATCTTTATACCGCTCCTTGTTTACTTCACTTGTGCCATTGCTGAGGTATTCTTCTGGATAGCGGCATATGACTTTATGTACACCAATAACTTTACAGACGCTGAAATGGATGAGGCAATCATTAGCTCTCCTTTGATCATTGGTGTCCTTCTGTTCATTGTTGGCTTTTTCAATATGCTCACCGCTTATCTAGTGGCAGGCTATTTGAAAGGCAATTTCGTAAAGTCTGCGGTGTTGATAATTATTGTGGTCGAAGTGATTGATGTGCTTGTCATGTATGTTTTACCAGCCGACGATATCGTCTATCCCCTCTGGCAAGATATGGTCTTTTTCGCGGTTGGCTGGGGAGCGATTGTACTTGGTGCATGGGCAGCGTGCTATAAGCGCGAACGACAAGCCAAACTGAGTTGAGATGCGTAAAGCGCTCGGCCTGGCTGGCTGCTTGTATTATTTTAATTGAGATTGGCTAGTTTGGACCAGTCATTGGGTTTTCGTTGTTCAGGTAAAAATTAAAGAGTCAGGTCAGGATGGAACTACTTACTTTAGCCATAGTTATTACCGCATTTATCTGTATTTTTACTCTTGAGGTCATTGCTCCCGCGTCTAAAAACAGCTGTGATCGTCGTTGGATGATCCTTGCCTCGGGTATCAGTTTATTTCAATCGATCAGTACGGTCGGTGCAGGCCTGATTTTTGTTGATTTATTCAGCACTGTGTCTTTACTGAGTTTTAGCAGCGAAAACATGTTCCTGCAGGGTTTGCTTGGTTTCTTACTCACCAGTTTTGTTGCCTATTGGTGGCACAGAGCTATGCACAAGTTTGACTTGTTGTGGCGTGTCTTTCACCAGCTGCATCACAGCCCCAGACGTATTGAAGCCCTCACGTCTTTTTATATGCATCCTTTTGATGGCGTTGCTGCCACGTTTTTGAATGCCTTGTGTTGTTATTTTATTCTGGGCCTGGATGCCTATGGGACTGCTGTAAGCCTGATCATTGCGGCTTTGTACAACATTTACATACATGCAGATCTGAAAACGCCATACTGGCTGGGTTTTGTGTTGCAACGCCCTGAAATGCACAGAGTTCATCATAAATATATGCATCATAAGCAAAATTACGGGTTAGCTATCTGGGATCTGTTGTTCGGCACTTTTTCTAATCCAAAAGCGTATATCCGGCAGGTTGGTTTTGATGAAACACGTGAAAACAGAGTTTACGACATGCTCAAGACCAAAGATGTCTATAAGTCATGACTTGTGATCGACAGTGTCAATGCACTCAGTGATAATGCACTCAGTGATTCATGGCGGTTGATTGAGCACGCGCAGAGCGTGCTATTTAGTTTCGTTTTTCTTATTGTGATTTTCATCCTGCATTGCGTATTGCAATAACGCAATTGTGAAAAACAAAACCCCTTTAAAATCAGTGTTATAAAATTGGCCTCATGCTTGCAATCTCTCTAACAGAAAATCAAAGCGTTGGAGAGTCACATGAAAAAGATATTGTTCGGAGCCTGCGTATTTTCCGCAGGACTATCAGCCGCCCCATTCGACACATGCCCGTCAAAAGCCTTTTTGGTGCAGGGCAACACAGCAACTATGTATGGGGTTAACCTGGTTTCGGGTTCGTACACTACGTTTGCTGAAAATGTGGGTACTAACAACAAGCTTAATGGCATCGGGTTTAGTGTTCACGACCGTTACATTTACGGCTGGGATTACAGCAACAAAGACATCGGTCGGGTGGGAAAAGATTACGTTCTCGAGCCCATCATGACGTCGGGATTCCCCGATACCAATTTTTACGTGGGTGATGTCGCTATTCACGAGAATGCATTTTATGTTTACAAGAAAGGTAGTAGCTTAGGCCTGTATCGTGTATCGCTCGATGAAAACAGCGATGATTATTTGCAGGCAGAGCGCATCATTGATGGTAGCGCGCTGAACCTGAATATCTTTGATATGGCGTTTGCACCAAATGAAAATGCCAGCCTGGCGTACAGCGTAGACAGCAATGGTAATCTGCACCGCATTGATGTTTCAAACGGCACCAGCACCAATCTTGGTAATGTGGGCCAGTCAGGGACCTTCGGTGCCGTCTATTTTGATGTGGAGAGCAACTTTTACATCAGCAGAAATCAGGATGGGCATGTTTATAAAATAGATATAAACGATACAAATAATACCCAGCTTTTCGCGTACGGTCCGGTTTCCAATACTAACGACGGCGCACGCTGTGCAACAGCCCCGATCATTGATGATACAGAAGATCCAACCATAGACTACGGCGACGCACCGGATAGCTATGGCACCTCGCTTAACGCTAACGGCGCGCGTCATAATGTGGGTGACTTATTTTTTGGTCAGAGTATCAGCGCAGAATACGTACCCAAAGCCACAGACGACGACAACGGCATTAGCTTTTTAACTAACCTTGAAACAGGCTATGAAACGCTGGTTTCGTTCACGCTATCGAAATCCGGATATGTGAATGCCTGGATTGACTGGAACAGTGATGGCCAGTTCCAGGAGTCAGAGCGTGTGATCAGTGAGTACCAGGGGGTTGCCGGTGAAAACCGTGTGCTCATTCCTGTGCCTGTTGATGCTGTTGCGGGCAGCACCTGGGCCAGATTCCGGGTCTCGAACACCAGTGATATTGCACCACAGGGCGGGATTGATAACGGTGAAGTGGAAGATTTGAATGTCTCTGTTGTTGCCAGCAGCCTGTTCCAGAACTCGACCTCGTGGAAAACCGCTGCGTTTGAAGATTTATGGCCGCAAAAAGGTGACTATGACTTTAATGACGTGGTAGTGAGATATCGTGTGACAACCAGCCAGATTGGTAACCAGGTTGTGCGCTACAACATTGAAGGCGCGCTGATCGCAGTTGGGGCCGGTTATCACAATGCCTTTGCCATTCGTTTAAAAGACATTGCCCGTAAGCATGTGGATGAAGCCCAGGTTGAACTGACCGTTGACGGCACGTTACAGGATGGCAGTCCGCTGGAAGCCAACCGAAATGAAGCCATTGTCGTTATCTTTGCCGATACCAGAGAGATGGTGCCAGTGCAGCCAGGCTGCAAGTTCTTCAGAACTGAAACCGGCTGTAGTGACATCCAAAGAGCGCCTTATTCGTTTGAAATCAGCATTCCGCTCGCGACCAGTTACAACGCGAATGTGGCGACCAACAGCAAAGTTGACCCGTTTATCTTCGCGGTAGATGGTCATTACCATGGGCCATTCGTAGACCAGAACAACGGTCGAGGCTGGGAAGTCCACCTTAAAAATCATGCGCCAACCGAAGCGTTTGACAGCAGCTACCTGGACCAGGGCGATGACACTTCATCAACCAACGGTTACTTCCAAACGTCAACGGGTTTGCCCTGGGCACTTATCATTAACTCTCAGTGGGACCACCCAATGGAGCGCGTTGATATGTCACTTGCGTATCCTCAATTTGTGGAATTCGCCCAGTCAGCAGGCGCACAGAACGCAACCTGGTTTGAGAATCCAGTATCCGACTATCAATACACCATCAGCAACGCAGCGCAAAACTAGGAGAGCATCATGAACAAATTAATCGTAACGCTAATGACACTTTTACTGACAGCATGTGGTGGTGGTGGTTCTGAAGGCAGCAGCAACAGCCAGTCGACCGGCAATACGGCCCAGGCCAGTGTAACGAATACGACGCAAACGCAATCGAATAATCAGGTTCAGCAAGATAATGTAACCGAACAGCAAGCGAGTAGTACCGAAGAGCAGGTAGCTGAGGAGCAACCTGCGGAAGAGGCCCCGGTTGGTGAAGGTATGGAGGCTGTGGTTGTAGATGGCGGGTTTGATTTCCAGACGGATGTGCCGGTCACTGTTTCAGTTGCACCCGATGTGGTTAATGGTCGCGCCTACATCAATGTATGTCAGCAAGATGCCGCGCTCATCAACGAAGAGACGTGTTTTTTGAGAGCGCCAGTTGATAGCACCGGATTAACGGTTCAGATTGAACTGCCGCACTCGGAGCAAAAGTTAAAAGCCGAAATTTGGTATTACAGTACTGACGTTGAGCCGCTTGTGTACAGCTGGGAATTTGATGGCACTCAGCAGCAACAAGCGTGGACAATCAACTAATCAGTATGCATGAGCAAGATTCGTGGTGACTCACGATAGTCCAACGTAAAGCATATCTCAGCAGTGAGGTATGCTTTTTTCTTTGTGTCAAACGTGTGCGACCTGATGTAGTTATGCTGAGCGCCGCAATCTGCTGGTGTTTCTGGTCTTCTGTTATATGTACCTTAAATCTATTAAGCCTTTCTTGCTGGTGTGGCAATGTAAGATCAGCGGCATTCTCAAAATCAAAACAGTCTTGAAGAGTGGTACAGCAGGTGTTAGTTTGAATTTTATACTTACAATGCGTTATTGCAGTGGTGGTGTATGCTTGCTCAAGCAGTGGCGTGAAACCAGCAAGCTTTCAAATAACCTGCTATGGGCTGATCATGTTTAGAGTTGTTTTGGGCACAGTGATATTGGTTGTTTTATTATTCTGGAGTGTGTCCCTGGCCGTTTTGCCAAATTCTGTGTGGTTAATTAAAGGGCTCACAAAAAAGCAGCCAGAACCTGAGTCACCTATTGAGTATGTGGTTGCATTGGTACCAAGGGATTTAGCCAAATTTAAAATTGAACATTTAGAGAGCGATTGCTTTTTTTACATTGATGGGCAAAGGATCAGTTACCTGTCAATCCTTGTCGACATCATATTTGATGCCTTTCGTTTGGACTCGTTTGAGCTGGATAAAGTTGTATCTAAACAACTTGTGTTAATGTTCAAAGAGCAAGGTTGCAGTTTAAACGTGCATCACCCCGCAAATGGATTGGCGCCCATTCATTCTGCCTTGTTATCCGGCTATTTAGATCATGACTATCTGATGCGACTGATTGAGCTTGGTGCTGATGTTAATCTGCCCATTAAACATGCTGACTTTCATTCGCATGGTGGGCGCACAGGGCTTGAACTTATCAGACTGATAGTTGCAAACAACAGAAGTACTCATCCGGCCTATTTTAAGCGCTTGTTGTTAGAGTTAGAAGCACGTAACCAGTCATTAAGTCGGGTTGAGGCTTCGCGCTTAGACTGAGACTGATGTTTCGTAAATTGAATGTATAGCAAAGGAGGCACCTTGAAAACCGCAATAGAGATACCGCAATTACCCGAGGACTCATCGCTGGCGAAAATCTCACACATAAATGTGAACGAAGGTCAGAGGGTTGAGGCAGGGCAGGCACTTTTTGAGGTGGAGACCGACAAAGTGATATTAGAAGTTGAAGCGCCACACAGTGGTGTTGTCGAGGGTTTGAATATCAGTCTGGGGTCTCACGCAGAGCCAGAGCAAATCACCATGTATTTGAGAAGCCCAGTGCCCGGAGAAACGCTTACTGAGAGTAAAGAGGTCAGTTATCGCGAGGTCGTAATTGAGAAAGCCGTCAAAGATGATTCGGGCAGGATCCTCCTGGAGCAAGTGATAGGAGAGCGTTTGTTTGATAAACGCGGGCTTATATGTGGCGCCATTGGTTGTGTATTTGGTGTATTAGTTGGTGTGGTTGGTACTTATGTGTTGATGGGAGCGTGAGTTAATCATCTCAGTCGGCGAATGACGAACGGATTTCCTCTGCCATTCATTCTGGCCTGTTATGCTTGATAGGCTGGGTGTGGCTGTGCAGTCGCGTTGTGCGAGCTTTAACTTGGCGTCAGATCTGGATTAGGCTCACGGTATATGAAAGACCAAGGTAAAGGAGAAGAAGATGTCATATGTAGATTGTTTTGTCGCAGCAGTACCGAATGACAATAAAGAAAAATACATTGAGCACGCAGAAGTATCTGCATTGGTGTTTAAAGAGCACGGTGCATTGGAAATTGTAGAAAATTGGGGTGATGATGTACCGCAAGGAGAAGTGACTTCTCTGCCTCTGGCGGTTAAAGCTCAGGACAACGAGACGGTGATCTTTTCGTGGGTAGTCTGGCCATCTAAAGAGGCACGTGACGCAGGTTGGAGTGCCATTATGGAAGATCCAAGAATGTCTGCGGAAAATAACCCTATGCCATTTGATGGCAAGCGCCTAATCTATGGTGGGTTTAATACGATACTTACCGCTTAGTTGTCAGGCAAACAGAGCATGCAAAGCACTTACACTGTGAACCCTCTGCACTAACTAAGCTAACTGACTGTTTCGCAGTGTAACCTTGAGTGTTGTGGTATTGTCTGAGCTTAAATTTGTGATTGGTTGGGGGAAACTGAAACGTATGAAAAATCAATATCATGGCTCGTGCTTGTGCGGACAAGTTACCTTCTCTGTCTCCGGTTTCAGCACCAGAGTGGCCAATTGCCACTGTACTATGTGCCGTAAATTTCACGGCGCTGCTTTTGGTACTTTAGTGTCCGTGACTGATTTAAACTGGTTATCGGGCAAAGCATGTTTAAAAGAGTTCACAGCGCCCAATGGCACCACGCGTACTTTTTGTCATATCTGTGGCGCCAGTCTTGGTTTTCGAAGTAAAGGCGTGCCACCAGAAGACATAGAAATCGCCATATCCACATTCGACACAGATATTCCAGTGAAAGTGGATGCACAGATATTTACCAGCAGCAAAGCGAACTGGTGTTCGCTACAGGCAGATATTCCAACCTTTAAAAACGCCCGAACGTGATTCTGTGTGTAAAACCGGCCATGTGATTTCAGCTGGCCGCATTCAGAAGCATTGCTGTGGTCTCTTCAAAGTGCGCCAGTTTATCAACCTTCAGCCCGTTGCTGGTGAGATATAAATAATCGTTGAACAGGCGCACTAAACTCCAACATACCACGCGTTTTTGTAACGCGACTTGTTCCGCCGGACACTGAGTGTAGAGCGCAATTGCACGGGCTTGCAGGGCAGAGTTAACAATGGGATCCTGGCCATGCCAGTTGATCAGGGCTAAGTCAAAAGCCGGGTCGCCGAAATGTGCACGCTCCCAGTCAATCGGAACAAGCTGCTGAGCGGGTGTCGCAATCAGGTTGCCCGGGTGGAAGTCGCCATGGTTGAGTGTAAAAGTGCTGAGGGTATTAAAGAGACTCTGGCGATTTTGCAAAATTGTGCTCAGCTTGCCATAGATATCCATCATTTTGGCGCGTTGAGAGGTGCGGCTGCGGAAATATCGCCAGATGACCCTAAGTTGGTTGGCCGGGTTCAGAGTGAGGCTGGTGGGGGAGCTTACTTTACCATGGTGTGTTGCTGTGATCTGATGGATAGCTTTGAGCAAGAGGATTGCCTGCTCAATACTGAGTTGTGCCCAGCTCGTTGTGGTTGTCCCTTCGATATAGGGGCGAAGCAGCATCTGGCTGGCGATATCTAAGTGTACTAGCTTGATTGGTAGTGCAAAACGCGTGTTTACGAGCAACGAATAAACGTTTGCTTCGGTGGCGAGTCCACTTTGATGTCGGCCAAGTGAGCGTTTACATACCCATTGGCTGCCGTCGGCGCAGATCAGTAAGGTATTGTCGTGGGTCAGGCCACCCTGGAGTGGCCTTTGACTTATGAGACACTGTTTTAATGTGCCTGGTGAATCTAATTGCATAGTCGAGGCGGACGATTATCGTGAATCCGGATGGGTCCACTGATAGGCTTGCATCGGTGGGTCCAGTTCGGTTTTGGCCAGCGCATTGGTAAAGTTGGAGATGAGTTTAGCAGCCAGGCCGGTTAGTACTTCCAGTGCCTGCTGTTTGCTGTATCCGGCATTCAAAAAGGCTGCCAGCGCGTCATCGCCAATATGCCCCTGTTTGGCCAGC
This sequence comes from Pseudoalteromonas rubra, assembly GCF_000238295.3. Taxonomy (NCBI): domain Bacteria; kingdom Pseudomonadati; phylum Pseudomonadota; class Gammaproteobacteria; order Alteromonadales; family Pseudoalteromonadaceae; genus Pseudoalteromonas; species Pseudoalteromonas rubra. Next base: position 149,996 of record NZ_AHCD03000034.1, on the reverse strand, counting down.
AGTGCTTTTACAAAATCCTGCAGTGCCTGAAGTTTACTGTCTGGCAAGGGGGTGCCTTCGCGCAGTGCGGTGATCAGAGCATCGGGCATGCCGGCAGATTTCATCATCCAGGTATGACCGGGAACACAATAGTGACAGTTATTTTCGTAGTTGGCGGTCATAAACACCACCTGCTGTTCAACGGCCGACAAACTGGTGTCTTGCATAAAAGCGCTAAAGGTATCGTTATAGGCTTTGTAGGTCACGGCCGACTCTGCCAGCACTTTATGCAGGTTGGGCAGCATGCCAAAACCGGCCAGTGATTGCGCCATGAGCGGTTTAGAGTCTTGTGGTGCAGTGTCGGGCTCATAATAGGTAAACATGTGTTTGCTCCTGTTAAAAGGCGGTTAGTTATGCATACCGCGAATGGGGTAGTTGTTGTCCGGGTCCCGGATCCAGCCAAGACCATTTACCAAGGAAGTCAGATCCGGGCGAACGAAGGGGTTGTTAGAAATATCTGTCACCTGAATGTTTCCGGCTTCATTGACGACAAAGAGCCCGGGCTCGGCAAAGGGGTGATCTGTTTCCTGTGCTGATCGGGGGTCAGAAATAAACAGGCCCAGGGTTTTCATGTCTGCAAGGCGCAGACCATATCCCAGCGCAAACGACACGTTAAGCTGCTCGCTGTGGCTTTGCAGTTGTGCCAGGCTGTCTCCGGATACCGCAACTATGTCGACTTTGATATCAGCCAGCTGATCCTTGAATTGTTCCAGCTTATTCAGGTAACGGGTGCATAACGGGCAGTGGCGACCCCGATAAACCAGCACCAGCTGCCACCTGCCAGCATTGTTGGCCTGTGCCAGTTGACGTGTACTCCCATCGGCCAGATTAACCTGGATGTCCGGAAATGGGCTGCCGGGGTGCAGTTTTTGAGTGTACTGGTTAGTGTGGCTCATGGTGCGTCCTTAAAAGTAGGTGTTTAAATGGGTGTTGAGGCGCGCAAGGTCGCCCTCTATGTCTGCATTTTTCATCACATCGAAGCAGCTAAACGTAGGTATAGACTGCATACCAAAGAACTTAAAGTTCATATGTGCCGGGAGCAGCAAATCGTCCACGCTTTTACCCTCAAAAAACTCATTTACGTCATTAAACGATTCCGCCGGGGCATTAAAAGTGACTGAGAGCATGTAACGCGTATCGCCAAGCGTGCCACCTCGCCCATAATTGGCTTTAGGCTGGTCGGCTGAGCGTCCGTCGCCATTGCACAGGGCACCCCCCATACCTGCGGTATACACCTCGTCCATATACTTTTTAAATGACCATGGCAGACCCATCCAGTTAATTGGAGATTGCAGGATCACGACATCAGCCCAGCGGTGCAGATCCAGTTGGTGCTCAATGTCGAGTGGTTCAGCCATTGTTACCACCCGGGTCTCGAACCCCCTGGTAGTCAGGTGAGAGACCATACTATTAACCAGCGTGGCATTGAGTTTCCCTTCAGAAAAGGGGTAATACTGATGTGCGTTAATGATCAGGGCTTTGTTCATGTTGATTCTCCGGTAGGCTTAATTGCTATCGTGGTTTATAATAGTAACCTGTGACCTTTATTCAATTAGTTTACTTTTGGTAACCACCCTGATTTTGGAGTCCTGACTGTGGAAAGTGTCGTTAAAACAGATAGTAAGGGAAGAAAAAAAGTTTTAAATGCGTGTCTCGAACCCTGTGCCATCGAAAAGGGCATGCGCCTCATCGGCGGCAAATGGACGGGATCTATCATTTATCACCTTAAAGATGAACCGGTGAGGTTTAACGATCTGGCCAGAATGCTCGGCGGTGCCAGTAAAAAGATGATCGATCAGCGCCTCAAGGAGCTGGAATCCCAGGGCATGGTATTACGTACGGTCGTTAATGAACGGCCAGTGGCTGTCACGTATGAGTTGACCGAGTTTGGTCGCTCAGCACTGCATATTCTGGAGCAGCTGCGAGTCTGGTCCGAGTCTCATCAACTCGACTAAGAGAAAAGCATGAACTGGCGATGAGCAAGTCACCAGTGAGTGCGTAAAAAAGCGACATGCCCGGATCCAGATCAATTTTTGTTTATTCAATGTAAATAAATATAGCTTAATTGTTTATTCCGGGTTAATCTTCTTTCGTTCACAGGAAATGAGCTGAATGTGCCTGAAATAGGGCATAGACGAGCGAAAGGAACCGGGAAAACGGTTGTACACTTTTTAGTAGTTAACTTTTAATTATCATTTCAAGTTACCCTCAACGTCACTGGCTCTTACCTGTCCTGTATATCAAGCGTACATGCTGCGCTCGATGATGTATCACTACATGAGAGAGACAAGTTATGAAACCACTTAAGCGCACCCGAGACATTACGCCTCTGCCTTCGCGCAATTTTAAAATTACCGTCGATGATCAATCTGTTGAGGCCTGTGAAGGGGAAACCGTGTTGTCGGTTTTACTTGCCGCCAACTATGCCAAAGTGATGGAAAACGACCGCAATGTTGCATCAGGTGCCTACTGTGGCATGGGGGTATGCCATTGTTGCCAGGTGAAGATCAATGCTAAGCACAAGCAACGTGCCTGCCAGACTTTAGTTAAGCCACACATGTCGGTTGAAACCCTGACCAACCGTTTCAAAGAAGAGGGGATCAAACATGACTAGCCAGACGCACGACAAGGTGGTGATCGTTGGTGGCGGTCCTGCGGGGACTGCTGCGGCAGCTGAATTAGCACGTCATGGATTAAAGTCAGTGATCATTGACGAAGCACCTAAGCTGGGTGGGGTGATATATCGCGGTCCACTGCGCAAGACTGACTCATTGCCGCACCTGGATGACAACCTGAAGCGCGCCATGACGGCATTGCAAACCCGCTATCAGGCGCACCGAGAGTCCATTGAAGTCAAAACGCAGACCCGGGTGCTTGGTCCGGAAGGCAGTAATCAACTTTTACTCAGTGATGACTCGGGGTTGAGTCGTCAGCCCTATGCTCATCTGATCCTGGCAACCGGTTGTCACGAGCGCAGTATCCCTTTTCCTGGCTGGCAGTTACCCGGCGTTATGTTACTGGGCGGAGTGCAATTGCAGCTGAAAAGTGGTTTGGTCAGGCCGGGACAGCGTATGGCGTTGGTGGGCACCGGACCTTTATTGCCTCTGGTTGCCTGTCAGTTGCATAAAGCGGGTGTCGATGTGGTGGGTGTATATGAAGCCAGCCCATTTGCCAAGCTGGCGAAAGAGGCCGTTGCCTTGCTGAATAAGCCCAAGTTAACGCTGTCGGGCATGAGCATGATGAGTTACCTCAAAAAACACAAAATCCCGTTCAAATATGGTTGGGGCATTGTCAGTGCGCAGGGCGAGGAACAGCTTAGCAGTATTCATGTTGCGCCATACGATAGTCAGTGGCGACCTCAACGTGACCTGGCTGAGCAGGTGGCAGTCGATGCCATTGGGGTGGGGTACGGATTCGTGGCACGGACCCAGCTTGCTATGTTACTGGGCCTGGAACACACCTACAGTAAAGTCAGTGGTTATGTGCCTGCACTGGATGAGTGGCATCAGAGCCAGAATCACAGTGCTTTTGTAGTGGGTGACAGTAATGGCTTGCTGGGGGCTGATGCCGCCATTTGTGAAGGTCAATTGGCGGCATTACGTCTGGCCTGGCAGTGCGGAAAGATCACAGAATCTGAGCTGTTCTCGCGGGCTACAAAAGTTAACAACAAGCTGGCGCGGATTAAAAAATTCCGTTTTGGCTTTGACCGGTTCTCAGATCGTCAACCCGGCTTATTGTCTCTGGCGCAGCCACAGACCGTGGTTTGTCGCTGTGAGCAAGTGCGCAAGGAGCAGTTGGATGAGGCCATTGCGCAAGGCGTTAAAGACATCACCAGCCTGAAGATGCGAACCCGCATTGGTATGGGAGACTGCCAGGGGAAAACCTGTAGTTCCTACGCGCTGGATTACCTGCATCAGGCAGGTCTGACAGAGAACATTGGCGTGATCAAGCCACGTTTTCCTCTTGATCCTATCCCCTTTACCTTAATGGAATGAACACAATGAAAAAATATGATGTTGTCATCGCTGGTGGCGGTGCAGTGGGTGCGGCGTGCGCATACTTTTTGAGTCGCGATACAGATTTAAAAATCGCATTAATTGATTTAAAGAAGCCTGGCAATGCGTCGCGCGCGTCAGCCGGGGGATTGTGGGCCATTGGTGAGTCGGTTGGTCTTGGATGCGGAGTCATTTTCTTTAAAACTCTGTCTAAATTGCACAGTGAGGCACAAGGTAAGGAAGTGCCGGTAATGCGTCCGCACCAGTTGCCGGATTGCTTTTTTGAGTTTGCATTAACGTCTAACAACATGTATCCGGCATTGCACCAGGAGATGCTGGAGAAGCACGGTGTTGACTTTAAATTTGAGCGCACTGGGCTGAAATTTATCATGTATAACGAAGAAGACAGACTGTATGCAGAGCAGATCACTCAGGGGATCCCTCACCTGGCTGATCAGGTACGTTGGCTGGACGCTGAGCAACTCAAAAAAGAAGAGCCCTATGTGACCGACGATGCCATCGGTGCCATTGATTTTATTTGTGATCACCAGGTAAACCCGTATCGACTGGTCGACGCCTATCTGGAAGGCGCACGTCAAAATGGGGTGTCTTTGTATCTGAATACTGAAGTCACCTCGGTGATCCGCAACGGCAATGTTGTGGAAGGAGTGAAAACGAGCGATGAAGTCTTTTTCTGCGATACCCTGATCAATGCCTCCGGTGCCTGGGCTAACGAGTTATATCAGCAAGCCACTGGTCGTACTATGCCGGTGTATCCGGTGAAAGGACAAATCGTGCTGTCGGAGCGCATGCCAAAGATCATGAACGGCTGTATCAGTACCAGTGACTGTTACATTGCACAAAAGGACAACGGTGAAATCCTGATTGGTTCATCGACAGAAGAGAAAGGCTTTGACACCACCAATAGCCTGGACAAAATTCAGGAGCTGTCGCAGGGAGCGATGAAGTGTTTGCCGATATTAAAAGAGTCGAGCATTAAGCGTTGCTGGGCTGGGTTACGTCCGGGCACTCCGGATGAGTTGCCAATCCTGGGTCCGGTCGAGGGGGTAGAAGGTTACCTCAATGCTTGTGGTCATTTCCGTACCGGCATTTTGACATCGGCTATCACGGGTCAGCTGATGACCGAACTGATTATGGGCAAAACACCGTCATTGGATCTGACTCCGTTTAGTGTTGAGCGTTTTGAAGAGGCTGAGCAAAAGGCTGGTTAAAACTCATAAACAGGGAGGACGCACTGGGTGCAAGGATGTACCTGAATTTACGCTATTTATTGCAATTTAATTAATAAAAATGAAAGTAATAATCAGTATAAAAACTTCATTGATTACTCCTTAACACCTGGCTGCATTCGTGGTACAGTCCTCGCGCTTAAGTTGTTATAATATATCATAATGAAGGACTGATAATGAAACCCTTACACTCTGCGTGTCGTTTAAGTGTACTCTCTTTGTCTCTCGCTGCGGCATTTTCTGTGTCTGCTGACAGTACTATTGAAAAAATTGAAGTAACCGGCGAGCGCCAGGCCTACCGTGGTGACTTTACGCATTTGCAATCACCAGAATCGTTGTTCGAATTTGACTCTGAATTAATTGAACAAACCGGTGTGACAGGATTAACTCAGGTATTGGATATGTCGGCGTCGGTCAGTCGCCAAAATAGCCTGGGTGGCCTGTGGGATAGCTTTGCGATCCGCGGCTTCTTCGGTGATGAGAATGTGCCCAGTGGTTATCTGGTTAATGGATTTAATGCGGGGCGTGGATTCTCTGGCCCTCGTGATATTTCGGGTATTGAGCGGGTTGAAGTGCTTAAGGGTCCAAAAGCGGCCTTATTTGGCCGTGGTGAGCCGGGTGGTTCAATTAACCTGGTGACCAAAAAGCCGACTTTCCAGTCTTCCAGCGAATTTGAACTGACAGCGGGCAGCCGCGCCCACCGCCGCCTGGAAGGTGACGTGAATGCGGTGTTGTCTGAGTCGGTCGCTGGTCGCTTTATTGGCTTTTATCAGGAAGAAGACAGCTTCCGTGACACCATAGAAACGCAAAAGCATGGTGTGATGGCATCATTCGTGTTCGACCAAAGTGCCGACTCAACCTGGCATTATGACTTTGAGTATGCCGAGCAGGAAATCCCGTTTGACCGCGGTATTATCGCGCCAAATGGCAACTTTGACTTTATGCCTATCGAACGTTTCCTGGGCGAGCCGGGCGATGGCCCGACAACGACTATGGTACATGGTCACCAGCTTAACTGGGTGTACGACCTGAACAGTGACTGGCAGCTTAGCTCAGCACTGGCATACAGACAAACTGAGCTGGACAGCCTGTCTAGCGACGCTGATATTGCGCCGTCCAGACAAAAGCTTTACTTAGATTTTCAGACCCTGACGCGTCAGCACAGACAGCGCGCTTATGATACCGATCAGTATGTGGCACGTTTTGAATTGGCTGGGGATGTCACGACAGGCTCAATCAAACACCACATCATTGTGGGTGTTGACTATGACCGTTTTGAGTTTGACAGAGACTATCGGGTTGCCCGCGCACCAGCACTAAGCACCAACCCAACCGATGCACAGCTTTATGCCATTAATATTCATCAGCCAGTGTATGGTCAGCATACACCGCCAACGCCAACCCCGGTGATTGTGCGCCAGCAAAACCAATGGGCAACCGGCTTCTATATCCAGGATCAGATAGCCCTGACAGACGCATTCCAGGTGCGTATTGGCGGTCGTTTTGACTGGCTGAAACAAACTACAGACGACAAGATCAGAATGCAGAGCGCAGATCAGTCTGAGCAACACTTTAGCCCGCAGCTGGGTCTGGTATATCAGTTCAGTGATAACTGGTCACTGTACTCAACTTATGGCGAAGGTTACCGTCTGAACTTTGGTACTGACTACAAAGGAGACGGCTTTGATCCGAACCAGAGTGAGTCAATTGAGTTCGGCAGTAAGTGGTCTTTGCTCGACAATAACCTGGACATCACGCTGGCCTATTTTGACAGTGAGCAGACCAACATCATCGTTGCTGATATCAATAACCCCGGCTTTAGTGCTGCCATTGGCCAGGCTACAAGCCAGGGCATTGAGCTGGACGTGGTGGGTCAGTTACCGGCAGATGCGCAGATCCAGTTCTCATTTACTCACCTGGATGCACAGGTTGATAAAGATTCCATTGATACCGGTCTGGGTGTGGCCATTAAAAAAGGCGACGACCTGCTGAATATCCCAGAGAACGCAGCCAGTATTCAGCTGAGCCAGCAATATTCGGTATTTGGTAATGCCTTGTCAGCGGGTGTAGGGGCTCAGTATGTGGATGAGCGACTGGGCCAGCGTGGTACTGACTTCTACCTGCCTTCCTACGTTACTGTGAACTTGTTTGCAGAGTATGCGATCAGCGACCGCTGGTCAGTAAAGGCGCAGGTACATAACGCCTTTGATCGCAAGCACTTCACCAACTCATACTCTCAGATGTGGGTACAGCCGGGTGAGCCGCGTAAGGTATTAGTGTCGACCTCATATCAGTTCTAATTTAGCCCACAGACCTTTTGAGTCGTTTAATGTGCCCTGGTGCTCCCTGCCTGGGCACATTTTTTTGTTTAAAATTCAGCTTCTTTTAAAGCCTGAATAGAAACAGCCCGGCACTGATTGCCGGGCTTTTTGATGCTAGGCCAACAGACGCCTGATTGGTCTCAGTAAGGAGCCAGACACCCCTTTGATATCTTCGAGCATCACATACATACAAGGCACCATGATCAATGTTACCCCGGTTGCAAACAACACCGAGAAGCTCAGTGATATGGCTGTTGGGATCACAAACTGTGCCTGCAGGCTCGACTCAAACATAATCGGCACCAGTCCCAAAAAGGTGGTGAGTGAGGTGAGCAAGATGGCCCGGAAACGGCCAATTCCAGCGCGGATAACCGAAGTTTTAATATCCAGGCCTGCTGATCTGTGGCGGTTGATCACATCTGTCATGACCAGAGAGTCATTGATCACCACTCCTGCCGCCGCAACAATACCAAAGACTGACATCATGCTGAGGCTATAGCCAAGCAGGTAATGTCCCCACAGTGCGCCGACCACGGAAAAGGGGATCACAGACATAACCAGGACAGGTTGCAGGTAGCTTTTCAGCGGTAGTGCAAGCAAACAATAGACGACCAGTAACCCAACCAGACCAAATACCAGTACCTCACTTTGCTCTTGTCGCTGTGCTTGCAGTGTGACGCCGGGCTGAGTAGTCAGTCCCGGGTGGGCCTGAGTCAGTTCGCTCAGCAGCTGTGACTCTATGTGTTCGGTTACGTGGGCGATACTTGTGTATTGTTCGTCCACATTGGCACTGATGGTAGCGACCTGATAGCCCTGCTCGCGACTGATGCTCGAAAAGCCAGGTACTTCAACGGTGCTTGCCACATCGCCAAAGAACACCTGTTCGCCATTTGGCAAAGTGATCAGCGTGTGGTCGAGAGCGCTCAATTGCTGACGGTCGGCCTGTGCACCTCGCACTTTGAACACGACCTCCTGACCTTCACGCATGACGCGCTGCACTTCAAGCCCATAGAATCGCGCCCCCACTTGTCGGGTAACGTCTTTTGCGCTCAGGTTTAGCTGATGCGCCAGTGGTTTAAGTTGGATCTGATATTCAGTCTGCGTACTATCAAGTGAGGAGTAGACGCTGTGAACACCGCTGATCCTATTCAGTTTGTCGACCATTGCCCGGCTGGCCTGATAAAGGGTTTCAGCATCGCTGGCAAACAGGCGGTACTCCAGATCCGTTTTCTCAGTAATGTCGATCACATCGGATTCTATAGTCAGCTTTTTTACACCAGGTATATCTGGTAATTGTTCCCGCCAACGTCTGGCTAGTTCAAAAGTATCAAACGGGCGCTCTGCTTCTGGCACCAGAGGAACGACTACTTCGGCCTCGGTCAGGTGATCGATGCGGGTATACATCACATCCATCATTGGCTTACCAGTCTGGGTTCGGATATCTTGCTCAACACGATTAATCAGGGTTTCTATTTGCTCAACGGCGGCCAGGGTGTGTGCTTCGGACACACTGTGATCCATCTGAATATTAATTGACGGATAATCATGAGGCACTTTTGGAACGGGCGTAAAGCGCAATAAGCCACTGATGATGAGACAAATTGCCAGAACCAACAAACACATAAATCCAACGATGACCGCATAGCGATAGTGAATACAGTGCTTGAGTAACGGGGCATAATGGTTGTTCAGCAGTTGTTGAAGTTTGCTGTTAAAGCGGTTGCGCCAGTGATCAGCTGGCTTGGGCGGTAAACGGGTTGCTGCCAGGTGTGCAGGCAGGATGAGCTTGGATTCAATCAAGCTGAAAAACAGACATAAAATACACACACCAGCGATGGCTATGAACTGTCCTGAATTAGGACCGCTACTGAACATAAAGGGCATAAAGACGGCGATGGTGGTCAGTACGCCGAAGGTGGCCGGCATAGCCACTTTTTGTGCTCCTTTTATCACCTGCTGTGGAGAGTGGCCATTTGACTCAACTTCCTCGCAGACGCTTTCGCCTATTACTATGGCGTCGTCCACAACAATACCCAGCACCATGATAAAAGCGAATAAGGACACCAGATTCATGGTGATCCCGAATAGCGGCATCAGCCAGAAAGCGCCCAGCATGGAAACAGGCAGACCCAGCATCACCCAGATAGCAAGCCGGGTACGCAAAAATACGGCGAGCACGATAAACACCAGAATGGCCCCCTGAGCGAGGTTTTCCAGCATCATATTGAGGCGACCCTGCAAGTAGAAGGTCACATCAACAAACTCGTAGATGTTGATGTGTTCAGGCAGTACCTCACGTTTGTAGTCAACATAAGCTTTAACCTGAGCAACCACATCGGTGAGCGACTGCTCTTTGGCCGCCAGGACCATGATGTACACGGCCTGCTCACCATTAAAGCGCCCGGCATCCAGAGTTTCACGGAATCCATCTTTGATGGTTGCGATATCGCGTAGTTGTACAGTTTCACCTAAAGGGCCGGTGATAATGGGTGTGCTGGCCAGTGCTGAGCCCTGATAGCCTCGTTGTGCCAGTCTGAGGTAGATGTTACCGCGCGCGGTTTTTATTTCACCAGCTGACACATTATCGGCCTGTGTCTGAATTGCACGCACTACATCTGACAGGCTGAGATTGTATTCTCGTAATCGAAGTGGTGACAGCTCAATCGCGACTTCATAATCGGGAATGGCCGAGAGATCGACGTGTGCAATCCCGTCAAGTTGCAGTAACTCTTCTTTTAATTCATTTCCGAGCTTTCTCAGTTCGAGTGGGTTATCCGGACCGGATAACACAACGCTCAGCGCGCGCTGACGCTGTGCGCGCTCAACAATTTGCAGTGGCTCCATGGCGGGTGGAAAGGTGGCAATGGCATCCAGCTTCATTTTGATTTCATCAAGACGATGGGCTAAAACCTGGTCGTGTTCCAGCTCTATTTCAACTCGCCCACGCGACGGCGTTGCCTGGCTGGTGAGGCGTTTAATGCCGACCTGAGGTTTGAGTGCCTGTTCAATCTTAAGCAGTATATTTTCTTCGACTTCTTTGACCGATGCGCCCAGCTCGGTGGCAGTGACAATAATTTTATTGTTGTCGGAGACAGGGAAGGTTTGTCTCTGGATCCCCTGATAGCTCAGCAAACCCATGCAAACGATAAACAGCATCAGCAGGTTCGCGGCGACCGGGTGATGAACAAAATAGCCGATCAGTTTACTTGGCTGGCTCATTGCTTGTCTCCTTTAACAGCCAGCTGGGTATGTGGGGCAGGGGCGCGCACTTGCATACCCGTTTGCGGATAATCAGGTAGTTGAGTGACCAGCTGATAATCTGAGTGGGGGGGGGCACTGATCAGTACACTGCTGTGTTCTCTGCGCAGCACCTTAGCGGAATATTTCAGTAGCTTTTGCTCTGGGCTCAGTAACCAAAGTGTGTCGTTTTTAACCCATTCCTGAGGTACTTTCAGGACGTTTTTGAGTGTGATACCGGCTATTTCAGCCTGTAAAAACTGCCCAAAGTGTACGGCTGGCAAAGTGCTGTGCAGTGCATAAGGATCGTCTATTCTGATCACATAGTAGGCCATTCGGGTGGTATCGCTGAGCAGGCCGGTATGGCGCGTGAGTGTGCCGGTGCGCTGGTTGTTTCCATCTGCTATCCTGACATCTGCTATTGGCAGGGGTGGCAAAAAAGGCTGGTCAAACTGAGCGACGGGCACATGCAGTTCACCATAACTTAGGTTGACCAGCAGGCCAAGTGGCTGACCTGCCTGAATAACCTGACCAAGGCCGGTATCGCGTTTTGCAACCAATGCATCGTAAGGGGCGTAGTAGTGAGTACGTGCCAGGTTCTTTTGGGCCTGTGCCAATTCTGCTTCCGCTGCTTTTAGGTGCGCCCGGGCGCTGGCAACCTGAGGTTTTCTGAGTGCAAGATCGGTGACATGTGCACTGGCAGCCCATTCTTTCTTTGCCACATCAGCCAATGCAATTTGCTCAGACAAACGAGTCTGCGCCAGTGCAAGCTCTGCCTGTTTATTGAGTAACTGAGTTTGATAATCAAATGGGTCAAGTCTGGCCAGCACGTCCCCTTTTTTTATAATCCCACCTTCAATGAATCCGGCGTTGAGCCAGGCAATTTTGCCCGGGAGTTCAAAGGCAATGTCTGTTTGCTCGGCTGGTTTTAAGACCCCTGACAAGTTTAACGTGGTTTGATGATCTGTGGGTATCAAGGCTGTACTCGATACTTTTGGCAGCACGGCTTGCTGAACCTGATCCTCTTTAGGGGATTTAGCGAGCGTAACTAAAGCAACACAGGCTGAACTGCCCATAAACAGGACCAGGAGCAGGGCAACAGAACGATGCTTAAGTAGATGATAAAAAGACTTATTTTTATTTGTGTCCATGGTAATTTCCCTGCTTGTCACTTAACTTTCATCGTAAATTATTTGTTTTTTAATTTTATTAAGTGACTCACTTAACTAAAAATTGTTGAATAAAGTGGTTTACACATAAATAACCAGTAAGTTATGTTATAACATAAAATCGGAACAGTACAGCAGTGACTTACTTATGACTATCGCGAATCACGTAGGGATCCACGCCTCGCAAATTGTGGACGTTTATGAACAAATTCATAGCATGGAAACGCTGACCATCAACGCCCAAACCATGGCCGTCTTTGATCGTTTTCTGGGTTTACTATCCAATGAACACGGCAGTGAGTTTGCTGAGCAGGTTCTGGCACAAGCCAAAATTAAGGCTATTAAACCTCAGATCCAGCACTTGTTTAGCCTGGCTTCCAGTATGTACGAGCGACACTGGGCGGAGCGTCTTGTTAACAGCGATACGCCTGAGCAGGTACTGCGTGAAGAGTATCCGTACTTCAAACACTATCAACGTGCCACGGGACTTGAAATTAATGCCATTAATTCGCTCGCGATTGAGCCGGTAAAGCGGGTCCTGATGGTCGGCTCTGGTGCTTTACCGCTGACTTCTATGGCGCTGTATAACGCCGGGTTGCAGGTTGATAACCTTGATATTCAGCAGGATGACCTGCTGCTTGGCAAGCAAGTCTGCGGTGCTTTGTCGGCTGACAATCAGATGGGCTTTATCCACAATGATATCTGTGAACAGGCCGAACTGGCCCAGTACGATGTGATCTGGCTCGCCGCCCTGGTTGGAGATGCGCAGCTCAAAGATAAAATTATTGCGCACTTGTATGAGCAAATGCGTCCGGGCGCGCAACTGGTGGTTCGCACTGCCTTTAATCTGCGTACCCTGTTATATCCAAGTGTTGATGAGGCCGGACTGGCACCATTTCAGTTGAAACTGAAGATCCAGACCTATGCTGATAACTTTCATTCTATTTTGATTGCTCACAAGCCGGTTTAGTTGTCATGTCGATTGTTACCTCTTATCTGAGGCTCAGCGCGGAATATCGCTGGATGCTCATCGCAGCCTTTGTGTTTAATCTTGGTTTTTATATGCTGATCCCGTTTTTAGCGGGTTACCTCAAACAAGACTTGCTGCTGAGCGCCACCCTGGTTGGACTGGTTTTGGGTGTGCGCTCTTTTTGCCAGCAAGGATTGTTTTTGGTTGGCGGTCTGCTGGCCGACTTGTTTGGCGTGAAGAAGCTGATAGTGATTGGGTGTTTACTTCGGGCACTTGGGTTTTGCCTGTTTTTGTTCTCTCAGATCACAGAGGTGCTGTTTTTAGCTGCTTTTCTGACCGGGTTTGCTGGTGCCTTGTTCACGCCTGCTGCACAGTCTTATTTTTCCAAACAAACCGAGCTGAGTCGTGCGCAAATGTTTGCGCTGGTAGGCGTGGCCAGAAATGGCGGAGAGCTATTGGGCCCGGTGTGTGGTTTGTTGCTTCTGAGTGTCAGCTTTGACGTGTTATGTGTGGTCTCAGCGTTACCCTTTGCAATGTTTGCGTTACTGTTTACCGTGCTGTTGCCAGGTAAACAGGCTAAAACGAGCAACGCGCCAGCAAAGGAAACCTCAAAAGAAGGCGGCGTATCAGCCATGATTGCTGGTGTGCTGGGGAACCGCACATTCATCACCTTTTCGCTGATCATGTCGGGCTACTTTATGCTGATTAATCAGATCTCATTTGCTATTCCGCTACATATCGTCAATCAGTCAGGCACCCCGGGAGATGTCGCCTGGGTGCTAACTTTGTGTGCACTTATCTCTATTTGTTTTCAATTTCCGGTCACGCGGTTGTGCGAGCGTTATCTTTCTCCTGATCAGTGGATCAGCATAGGTATAGCACTAATGGGGCTGTCTTTTGCCACCTTAATACCGGTCTGGCCTTATCAGAGCGGTGTATTGTATTACCTGCCAATGAGCTTGCTTGCCGTCCTGTTTACGCTTGGCACTATGGTGAGTTTCCCTTTTATCATGAGCCAGATTTCTGTGCTGGCAAAGGATAAGTCGGTGGCCACACACTACGGATTTTTCTATTTATTTGCCGGAATCGGGTTGATAGCAGGCAGCGCCGTGGTGGGAGTGGCATTCGATTATGCCAGCGTAAGTGACGATCTGGCCTGGTATTGTCTGGTCGTGATCGGCTTAGGTACTGCCATATGCAATACACTGTTTATGTCAACACACGATGTTCATACCCAAATTCAAACAACCAGCCCAAACACATCAAAGTAAGGATTAACCATGATTCAACTTACTCAAGCGCAGCAACGAGCCTATATGTCAGACTATCTCGAAAATGGCTGGCGTGAGGAGCGTATGTCTTTTAGTTCCGTCTCTTTAGAGCCCGGTTATATCGACGGTCGCATTAATGTTGAGCATTTTCAAATGCCCGGAGATGGCCGTTTTCATTTCAGTGCGCAAAGTGCCATGATCTGGATCTCTCAGCTTGGTATTATCTACGGCTGCTGGGACAACCAGCTGACCGAGAAAGTGGGAGAAGTTTACCTCAGAGATCTGGACATTAAGTTCAAGCGCACTATCAATACAACCGAAGAGGTTCGCTTTGAAGGCTTCTTCCCTAAGCACTGTAAAAAGCGTTTGTCGGATAATCTTGTGTATTACAAGAATGGTCAGATCCACGTTGAAGGCGGCGCTTTTACAGGGACTGCGAGCTTTTTGGTACCAATAGGTTAATACCTCAGGGAAATAAAAACTGTTCCTATTTAGTTATTTGGTGTTATGTTATAACCAAACGTGATGTTGATTACGTCTTACCAAACCGCCCATGCTTAGTGTTCAGGTCTCTATCGAGACAACACGGCGTGCGCGGTTTTTATTGTATCAGGGAGTACTATTTGTGTTAGAAGCCATACAGTTAACCAAATCATTTGCAGATAAACAGGTGATCAGCGAGCTGAGCTTTAAAGTCGAGCAGGGCGAGATAATGTGTCTGCTGGGTGCCAATGGCGCGGGGAAAAGCACCACGCTGAATATCTTTCTAAATTTTTTACAGCCCGACAGTGGTCAGGCGTTGATCGATTCAGTGGATGTGCACCAGGGCCCCAGTTGTAAAGATAAGCTGGTGTATTTGCCCGAGCAGGTTAATTTGTATCAGGAATTCAATGCCATTGATAACCTGAAATATCTGGCGAGCCTGTCGGGATTATCCGTGAGTGAGGCACAGATCCATGCGGCGCTCGATGAAACCGGTCTGGAACAAAATGCCCGTAAACAGTCGTTGAAAAACTACTCAAAAGGCATGCGACAAAAGGTTGGTATCGCCTTTGCGATTATGCGCCAGGCCAAAGTGTTATTGCTGGATGAGCCGACATCCGGACTGGATCCCAGTGCGACGCTGGAATTTATCCGCATTATCGAGCGACTGGCAAAAAAGGGCGCAGCTATCTTGATGGTGACGCACGATTTTTACTGCGCGCATACACTGGCCGACAAAATCGGCATTATGGATAAAGGCAAACTGCTGACCCTGCTGGATAACAACAAGCTGCCGTTGAGTAGTCTGGAAACTACCTACCACGAACTTATTTCAGGGAAAACGGCGATACGTGCAGCCAGCTAATGCTGTAACGTCGATGTTTAAACAGGAATTGTCTTATCTATGAATAATAAAATAATGCAGATCTGTCGCCATGAATTGGCCAGTAAACGCAAAAGTCCCAGCCTGTGGCTGCTCTTCTTTATGATCCAGTTATTACTGGCAATTGCTTTATTTACCGGCTGGCAGCAGTACCAACACAGCGTACATACCCAGACCAAAGCGCAGGAAATTGTTGAGCAACAATGGAATGCACAACCAGACAGGCACCCTCATCGGGTGGCGCATTTTGGTCACTTTGCGTTCCGTCCTCCCAGTGCGCTCAGTTTCTTTGACCTGGGTGTGAATGCCTGGGTGGGTGACAGTATCTTTTTGGAGGCGCATAAACAAAACAGCGCCAATTTTGCCAACGATCAGGATGGCGGCACCTTGTTACGGTTTTCTGAGCTCAGTAGTGCCAATATTTTGCTGATCATCTGGCCATTGCTGATTATTGCGTTGGGGTTTGCCAGCGTCAGTGGAGAGCAAAAGAGTGGCACGCTCAGACAGCTTATGTCTATGGGCGTGTCGTTCCGTGAGTTAATCACTGGCAAAAGTCTTAGCTACCTGCTTGTATCTGTTATGTTTATCTTGCCAGTGTTTGTACTGGCACTGGGTCTTGCAGCAGGTACCGGTGCACAGTTTTCCGCAGAAGCACCGCTCAGGCTGTTGCTGTTATTTGGGGCTTACCTGCTATATTGTCTGTTCTGGATCGCAGTAACACTCTTAATTTCAAGCCTGGTGAAAGCCCCGAAACAAGCGCTTGTACTGCTGACGTCTATCTGGTTTATTCTGACCATTCTGATGCCACGTATGCTGGCGGAATTTGCCCATCATCAGTATCCACACCAAAAACGCAATGACTTTGAGCTGGCAATCAAGCTGGATAACCGTAAAGTCGGAGACAGTCATAATCCAGACGATCCCTACTTCAGTAAATTCCGCGAAGAAACCCTGAAAAAATATGGCGTATCTTCAGTCGAGGAATTGCCGGTTAACTATAAAGGGTTGGTGATGCAGGAAGGTGAAAAGCTCAATGCCGAGATTTACAAGAAGCATTATCAGCAGCAAGTCGCACAATTTGACGCGCAGCGCCAGTTTGTCAGTCAGTTCTACTGGATCAATCCCTATTTGTTTGTGCGCGATTTTTCAATGGCATTAACCCGGACAGATACCCGACACTTTTTGGATTTTGAGCAGCAAGCTGAAGCGCACCGATACGCGCGGATCCAGAAATTGAATCAGTTACACACTCATGAGATCCACCATCACGATGATAGAGCACAGCGGGTTGATAAATCCTATTGGCAGGAGTTTGATGCGTTTCATTACACCTTGCCGAAGCTGAGCTGGTCATTGAGCGCGTTTTCTCTGGCCTGGGCTTTGCCGCTGTTGGCGGTTATTGCCCTGTTTATTTTCCTGAACTCAAACGGGATGCAGAGGAGGATCTATGCTGCTGTTTAAACTCGAATGCAAGCGTTTGTTTGCCGGCACCATTAACAAGCTGGTTTTGGTGTTATTTATCATCTCGGGGGTGTTTGCCATCTACCAGGGCGCGCTTGGTTACAAGTCGGTACGCATCGACCAGTATAAATCTATGGTGGTGTTTCAAAAAGAGCGGGAACATGTCAATAGCCGTGAAACGCTGCCCGCTCCGGGATCTCTGGCGTACTATGCCAGTGCCCCGACTGAGTGGAAGTTGAGCCCCTGGGCCGCTTTGTTTGTGGGCGAGACTCCGTCGTCTATGGTGGCCACGAAAATTCGCGCAACGGCATTGCAAAGCCAGATTTTCAATCGTGAGATTGTTAATCCGGCTCAGCAACGGGCAGGTGGCCTGGATCTGGGTTTTGTGCTGGTTTATTTTCTGCCTCTGGTGATAGGTATACTGACAGTGACTTTGATTTCAGACGAGCAACATGCGGGCCGCTGGCGATTGCTTAACGCGCTGCCTAACAGCGCATTTGGGCTACTTGCCAAGCAGATTGCGCTGCGCTTTATGGTCATCTGGTTGCTGGTGGTTACCTTGTTACTCAGCGCTGCACTGATATTGTCTTTGCCGTTTGATGGCCTATTCTGGATAGTGCTGGGGGCGACCAGTTTGTATATGATGTTCTGGTTTGCACTGGCAACTTTAATCATGAGTTTTGGTAAAAACAGTGTGGTGAATAGTCTGGCTTATCTGAGTAGCTGGGTGGTACTGGCACTGCTGATCCCCGGGGCTGTGCACTTGTATTTGTCTGGTCAATACCAAAGCGATGCGCCGCTTGAGATCACACTTCAACAGCGCATGACACTCAACGATGGCTGGGACAAGGACAAGCAAGCCACGCTGGACGAATTTCTGACGCACGAAACACCGTGGCAGAATACCGCGCCTCTGGGCGAGGCATTCGACTGGAAATGGTATTATGCGCAGCAGCATATGAGCGATCTGGCGGTGCAAACTCTTGTTGAAGCGCATATACAGAACAATCAGGCTCGCCAGGCCCGGTTGCAAACACTGAGTGTGTTGTCTCCGGCTTTATTCTTTCAGCTTTCGCTGAATGAACTGGCCCATACCAGTAGCGGTTATCAGTTGAAATACCAGCAACAAGTCGCTGATTACCACCGTGCCATGCGTCATTTCTTCTATGACTTTATGTTTTTTGATAAGCCAGTGACACGTCAGGATGTGGAAGATTTTCCACTGTTTAAAGCGCAGGCGATGGAAGCGGCCAGTGGGCTGTGGAAATTGCTGGTCAGTGCTTTATTTGTACTGGCCATCACTGCGCTGTCGGTCGTCAGGATCCGGCAGCTAAAACCGCTTTAACCTTCCTCACATCATACGGGCGGTATTCGCCCGTATGTACTATCCAGGTAACATGAATAATTGGCGAAAAAGGGTGTTGTCGAATTAGCTCACGCACAGTAGGATGATTGTTTCCAACATTTATCCAATTCGCTAAGGGATGTGCATGTTATCACTCAGATTATTTGAACCTTCAGATGAACAAAGCCTGGTTCGCTATTTAAACAATCCTGTTACGGTACAGTATTTGTCGCCTAAAGTGCCGTTTCCTTACACTGTGGCTGATGCACAATGGTGGATCAATACAGGGAGCAAAGAAGGGATAACGCGTGCCATAATTCTGGACGGTGTGCTGATCGGGTGTATCGGCGCGCGGCCAGGTACGTTCGAGTATTGCCGTAGTGCAGAAATCGGCTATTGGCTGGCTGAGGAGTATTGGGGGCTGGGCATTACTGGCCGGGCACTTGATTTGTTGATGACCGAGGTTGAAGCAACAACAGAGATGGTCCGGCTGGAAGCGGTTGTTTTCGAGCAAAATACCCGTTCATCCCGGGTATTGGAAAAAGCGGGGTTTGAATTTGAGGGCGTACGCCGCAAAGCAATTTATAAAGATGGCGAGTTGTTTGATGCGCGTTTGTTTGGCAAGGTATTTGAACAAAATTAGCAATCAGCTTACGTATAGAGCGCGGCTTTTCAGCCAGCGTTTTGTCCGTCACTTTGCTGAGCTGACCTAACTCACTTGAAGCGGTGTACTTCACAGAACTCAAATAAATAGTAGGGTTATCGCTTCACTACGAGTTTCCTACCAAAGACGGACTGCAGGCCCCGCAGCCCGTCAGTGCATCGCTTTTTATTGGCCAAGGTTAAACCGGAAGGCTTTAGGACTGAGCTGCTTTACCTTTGGAATAAAATACCGAATATCGTAAATGTCGTCGTAATGATGCCAGTGCAGGCCTTCATCATCTGTGTCTGAAGCCCCGCTGTGCCAGGGCTCCAGGGGGTCACTCAAAAAGCTCACATGCAAATGATTTTTGTGATTGTCTTTGACCTGAGTCACCCCGGTCAGGTTATCGGCAAAGATGATTTGGGTTGCGCCAAGTTGTACCAGTGCATCAACCAGGCTTTGTGTCGCCTGACGATCATACGCCGCATCGCCAACGCTAATGGGACCAGCATGCGTGCCAAGCGGGCGAATGTCGACGGTGCCGCCAAACTTATGAGTAAAGTGGGGAGGATTTATGCCGCCCCAGCGCATGGTCGCACCGGTAATGGTTAAGTGGTCTGGCATGCCCGCGGGTTTATTTGGTTTGGCGTGCCAGGCGCGGCCGAGGCTTTGCAGTGCCGACAATAAGTCCGGGTGCAAATGACGACCAACTAACCCAGCAGTAGTGAGCCCCTGAGCGGGCGTATCCGGGATAGCAACCAGCCCGGTTACGGCACATTTAACGGTTAGGGTGAGTTGCTGCGTGCCTGCCCGGGCAACAAACTGATCTGAGCCCGGTATGCTGTCGTTACCACAACTGTGAAAATTGTTTATCGAGACGCTGATTTGTCCGCGCGCATCCGTGACCGGGCTTGATATCTCAAACGGTGCTTTCAGACGAAACAGACCTTGCTCAATGCGGGTAAGTACTTTAGCCCGTACGCTGCTGCTAAATCGCGCAGCCATGTCAGTGGGTTCGCGCCACAGTGGTGCAGTCAGGGTAAGCGGTTCCGTGCTGATTTCGACTGGCTCACCCACAATAGGCTGACCCTGAGCATTCGTTAATGTGAGCGTCCACAAGGCAGTATTGCCATTTTTAGGGAAGAGGGTAACTTCCGTGGCATTTTCAAGCCACTGCTGGCCAAAGTAGCCTTTACCGTCTGGCGTCATGATCAGGCCATCATAGTAAAACTGACTGGCAAAGGTGGGGGTGTTTAGTGTGTGTGCAAAAGTGGGGCTGCACAAACCCAGTGCTGCGCTTAACAGCGCAATCCGTGCTTTCATGGTGACTCTCCTTGAGTGGTTCTCTCAAGGCTAGCAGTTCAGGGGGATGTGACAAATTTATGAAGATGCATATTTTTCATGCATTGGAATTGGAGTGAAGGAACAGAAACGAAAAAAGCGAGCCTTAGCTCGCTTTTCTTGCAAAATGCGTAGTAATTAAAGAACTACGATTTTGTCAGCCTGAGGACCTTTTTGACCCTGAGACACTGTGAATTCTACGCTCTGGCCTTCAACCAAAGTTTTGAAGCCGTCGCCTTGGATAGCGCTGAAGTGAGCGAATACGTCAGGGCCATTTTCCTGAGAAATGAAACCAAAACCTTTAGACTCGTTGAACCACTTAACTGTACCAGTAACTGTGTTAGACATAGTATTAACCTGTAATATAAATAAAAATTAACCTTCGATAGGTGTGAATGCATCAAAAGTAGAGGTGAAACTTAAATACTGCAGGTTGCGTTACGAAGTGTAAGACAACGAATTGTAGGATGTAAATATCGACTTTCTTTCTAGCGGCCTTTACTCTACAGAGACTAACCGGGCCTGTCTAGTACTATTTGTACAAATTTTAAATTTATCGCCCTGGGTACTGTGAACAAAGTTGCCCACAGTACCCCAGAAAAACCCGCAGAACATCAGGTCGTTGATTATATTTCGTCAATAACCTGAAACGCACGATACTCATCAAAGGCAAATTGATCAGTCATACCGCTGATGTAGTCAATGATTAATCTGACTCTGAGGTAAAACTCCTGTTCCTGAGGGTCAGGTATAATGGCGTTCATTGTGTCACTGTTGAGTGCGCTCCGATAGGCCTGCTTGTGTTTCTCGGGTAACTTTTTGAAGAGTCTGGCGGAGTATATCGGGATCCTGGAAACATAAGTCGTTGCCGGTATCTCGATGTTCATGAGTGTAGCAAATTGATTTTTACCCAGATGCAGGAGTGGTTCATACACGCTCAGCAGCCCACTGATAACCCGATAGCCCTGTAACTCTCGCCCTTCGACCTCTGGGTGGGCAAAGGCCAGCTCTCTGGCGACCTCTTTAAAGGTTTTAATAAGCAGGTGGCAGTCACTGCCATCTTCAATCAGGGCCTGATTAAATTGGCCACGCATCACAGCATCAAAATTATCGACGAATTGCCTTGCGGCATGTTGTGGCAGTTTCTGGTTAACCTGAACCCGCAAGAACACAAAGAACTGGCTGTGGTTGCCCGCAATTTTTTCTGTTCTGTCTGTGGCTTTTTTAATGATGTCGGCCATCAGTGTTTGTTCTGAAGCGGGCAAACTGGCACTGAGCGCCTGATAGGTATCCTGCAGGGCGGTTTTTAGTTGCTGATAGCTCAGTATGTTTTTTTCAACGGCGTCTTCCAGATCGGCCATGCCATAAGAGATGTCGTCCGCGGCTTCCATGATGTAAGAAAAGGGAGAACGACAGCCCGGTGCGATATCCAGTGCATGTCTGAGTTTGCCAACATACTCCTGCTCACTGAGATAAAAGCCCACTTTCTTTTTCAGGTAACTGAGTGTGTCACCCTCTCCCGGGGCGACTTCAGTGCCGCAACGGGTGTATTTCATGATCCCTGAAGCTTGTGAATAGGTCAGGTTCAGGTTCAACAGTGTGTGCACCAGGCGGATCCCTTGCGCGTTGCCCTCAAAGTGAGTTAAGTCTCTGAGTACGTCGGGGCTCATTGCCTTACCACTGAGTTTTTTGTAGATACCGGCAATATGCTGTCCCAGCCAGTCGCTCAGCGCTGCCTCGCCAAAGTGACCAAACGGTGGGTTACCTATGTCGTGCATCAGGCAGGCCATTTCGACAATGGACTCCAGCATGCGCTCATGATCGCTATCAGGAAGCAGACTGCTATCTTGCTTATTGAGCAGCTCACAGATCAGCTGACAGATGTAGCGCCCGGCCTGCTGTACTTCTAATGAGTGCGTCAATCTGGAGCGTACCGCAGCGTTCCGCTCTAGCGGAAAAACCTGGGTTTTTTGTTGTAACCGGCGGATTGCAGCCGACGTAATAATGCGGTTTCGGTCACTTTCAAATTGTTTGCTTAGCTTGCTTGAAAACTCGTAGGGGCGATCCGCGCGGATCTTACAGTTGAAGGTCGTCACCATGTTTCCTTATGATTTAATTCATATCCCTATGTTGTCTGTTTTTTATCCACAAAGCAACACCTTAGAGTTTTATGCTAAGGGTTTCTTAAGCAAGTCTAGCAGGGCCTGTGGGACAAATTTACGGGATGTCGTAATGGCGTAAAAGTGCTCAAAAATGGGCAGCTGACTGTGATACTGCTCCAGCACCCCCTGGGCTATTTCATCTTTCACGACTACGGGGGGCAACACTGCAAGCGCGCCACTGTCTCTGGCCAGCAGGCGCAACATCGCCATATCATCTACCTCGGCCTGAATATCCGGCGTGTATTGATGAGCGGCGCATAAGGCATTGAAGGCAGAGCGGATCTCTGTGGTTGGCCCGGGCAGTACCCAGCGCACTTTGTCATAGCCTTGTGGAAAGTCACTTTTAATGCCGGCGCCCTTCGGGCCGACAATGGCAACCTGCTGGCGCGACACCAGTTGCGTATGCCAGCGGGTTTCATTCTGGCTGGCGAGACGGTTGGTCAGCACCAGATCCAGTTCATGGTTGCTTAATCCTTGTAACAGGGTATCCATGTCGCGGGTGGTGAGGGTAAAGCTGATATACGGGTCATACAGCAAAGGGCTGATAAAGCTTTCAATGAAATTTCGCGACAGGGTAGTTTGCACGCCAATCGACAGGTGTTGCCGCTCGGTGGCCACACCTTTGAGTAAAAAGGATTCGAGCTCTTCACCTTTGTAAAAGATATCGTCGGCATAAACCAACACCTGCTTCCCGGCATCAGTCAGGATCAGCTTACGTCCTTGTTTTTCAAATAATGAGACACCCATCGTATGCTCAAGCCGTTTGATCTGAATTGACAGGGCGGATTGCGAGATGTGCACATCCTGAGCGACCTGCGTCAGGCTACCTGCTTTGGCAACACGCCAGAAATAATAGAGGTGATGATAGTTAAGCCGGCTCATATGAATGTTATATAAAATATATGGTTTAGTTAGAATATATATATTTTTTATATCTTTCAACGCCTGACATACTGTGCCTGTTCTGAATGGAGTGGGATAATTATGTCAATATCGTTAATGATGATGCTCGCCATCACGCTCAGTTTTGCGCTCAGTGCCTGGTATTGCGGCCGTGCTATTCGCATCAGCAGGCCGTTTGTCAATGTATTGTCTGGTTGGTTACTGGTTTTATTGATTATGGCCATTGCCGGGCAGGGTGTTGAGACCCCTTTTCTCCCTGAAAGTAGGTTTACACAGTGGGTGTATGTGACGCCGCTGGGCCTGATCATGTCTGCCCTGGTGGTGTTTATGGCCATTATTCTGATGCGCTTTTCTCTCAATTACATGGCCGGTGAGCCGCGTCTGGGCGTTTACTGGCGTTGGCTACTGGGCACGCTTGCGGCTGTCTCTCTGGTGGTGATGAGTAATCATCTACTCTTGCTGCTGCTGGGCTGGACTGTGATTAGTCTGGCGCTTCACCAGTTATTACTTTTCTATCCCGAGCGCCCCCGAGCTGCACTGGGAGCACATAAAAAGTTCATTCTGGCCCGTCTGGCTGAGCTGGCGTTGCTGATTGCCGTGCTGTGCTTGTACCAGGCGCACGGTACCTTTTTGCTGACCGAGATTCTGGCACATTATCAGGGTCCCAACCCTGAAGTCAGTGTTTACACCCAGATTGCCGCAGTCATGCTGGTAATAGTCGCACTGATGAAATGTGCGCAGCTGCCGGTGCACGGCTGGCTCATGCAGGTGGTAGAAGCCCCTACGCCAGTCAGTGCTTTATTACATGCGGGTGTTATCAATCTGGGTGGTTTTTTAATGATAGTGTTTGCGCCTGTGGTGATGCAGGTTGCAGCCGCCCAGTGGTTGCTGTTACTGACAGGCGGTCTGACAACGGTGCTGGCGGCGCTGATCATGACAACCCGGGTAAGCGTTAAAGTGCGGCTTGCCTGGTCGACCAGTGCACAAATGGGTTTGATGTTGGTTGAATGTGCGCTGGGGTTATATGAATTGGCATTGCTACATTTATTAGCTCATTCAGTGTACAAAGCGCATGCTTTTCTTAACTCCGGGCATGCGGTTCGGGATAACCTGCAAGCCCGTCTGGCGGCCCCTGTTACGCCGTCGCGCACACGCTGGCTGGGTGCGGCGCTGCTGAGCGTGAGCTTGGTTGCCGTGACATATTGGTTCGTGGGGCAGGGTACGGCGCTGAGTATGTGGGCCCTGCTGGCAATGTCATTTACGCTGCTTCTGGCGCAGCGCAGCAGTGCGCATCATAGCCTTCCCTGGGCAGGTGTGCTGGCAGTCTGTGTCGTGCTGTTGGCCAGCTATGCTGCAATGAAAACTCTGTTGGCTCACACTGTGTTTGCTGAGGTCTTTCTACACGAAGCTCCCATGAGTGCAGCCGATAGTGTGGTGATGATGTTGTTTGTCAGCTTGTTTGCGTTGAACTGGTTGTTGACCTACAGAGCAGCGGATCCTCGGGTGCAAAGGGTATCAGTGGTGCTGTTTGCCGGTTTATATCTGGATGAGTGGTGGACCCGTCTGACACTAAAAATCTGGCCTGTGAAGTTACCTGCACCGGTTAAAGTGCAGCGCGCGGCCAAGCGCCCGTATGGATTAATTCAGGAGTCTTAAGATGGCAAGAGATATTCGCACACTCACCCAACCACAACTTAGCGCGATTCAAACCGCTTGTCTGAAGCTTGCACCCAGCTGGCCGCTGGACCAGATGATTGCGGTCAGTCCATACTGGCCAATGCGTGATGAGCCAATTGAGCAGGTCAGTGCGCGGCTCAGTGCGCTGGGCGGTATTTCGATGTTGATGCCAGCCAGTGACTATCTGGATTGGTATCGACGTGGCCTGATCACTGAGCAGGCCCTGCAAACGGCACTGGCGGAGTCCGGACTTGGGATCAGTCTGGGTGAGCTGGTCCAGACGCTAGAGCGCACACCGGAGCATGCGCCGTGGCAGCCTTTGTCAGCGCTGCTGGACGAACACAGAGCGCGTCATAAAATGGCCTGGCGTGACGAAATCATACATCAGATCAGCCAGTTTTGTGCTGCACATTTTCAGCAGGCACAGCCGATGCTGCATAGCGGCGCGCAGCCTGAACTTTATGCCCACTGGCTGGCGGTGAGTCAGCGTGATAGGGGACTCAGCATTGTGCTGGATGAGCCCGACCTGCACCGCTATTTTGCGCAGCTACCAGATGACCCGCAGACGCTGATAGCCCAGGCGCTGGACACCTTTGGCATAGAAGACGATCAGGTCGAATTGTATGCCCATGCCATGTTGCTGGATATCAGTGGATGGGGAGCCTGGGTCGCCTACTTACGTTGGCAAGGTGAACTCAGCAATGCGCCACAAGATCAGACCCTGGCGCTGCTGGCAATTCGGATGGCCTGGGAGCTGGTGTTGTGGCGTTATCAAAAGACACAATTTCCTGGTTTTTTTGCGACTTTAGCGCATGCATGGAAGCAATCTATTGCCCGGCTGACGGATTTGCCAGCGCAACATCAAACACAGCAAAAACCGCTGTGGATCTGGGCCAGGGCGGCTGAGCTGAGTTACCAGCAGCAGCTACATGGCGTGTTGAGCCGCCCGGGCAATTTATCGGCTCAAGCCATCCAGTGCCAGGTCGCATTCTGTATTGATGTACGCTCGGAAATCTATCGTCGGGCATTGGAAGCGCAAAGCGATACCATACAGACTATGGGGTTTGCGGGCTTTTTTGGCTTGCCAATTTCATACCAGCCGCAACAGGCTGATGTGAGCCGTCCTCAGTGCCCGGGCTTATTAATGCCCAGTCTGGTGGCCTCTCATGCGCAAACCGACAAGCATGGTGCCGCCGCTCTAAACGCCGGCGCCCGTTGGCAGGCATTTTCGAAGTCGGCCACCGCGTCATTTTCTATGGTGGAGTCGGCTGGGTGGATAGATACATTTAAATTACTGAAAAAAGCGTTTTTTGCCTCTGAGCAAGTGCATCCTGTCGATAAGTTATCAAACAGTCAGAGCTGGTCGTTGACGCAAAATGGCGAGGAGTTAAGCGCGCAGCAAAAGGCCGGGCTGGCCGCCGGTGTATTGCATGCGATGGGATTTGAACACTTCGCACCAACCGTGCTGTTAGTTGGTCATGGTAGTCAGTCGACCAACAACTTGCAAGAAGCGGGACTTGGGTGTGGCGCATGTGGTGGTCAAAGTGGTGAAGTCAACGTCAAAGTACTGGCCTGGTTGCTGAATGATAAGGCGGTACGGGCTGAATTAACTGAACTTGGGGTTGAGATCCCTACGCAGACCCGGTTTGTGGCAGCGCTGCACAATACCACCACAGATCACATTCGCTGTTATGGCGAAAAACCCGATGCTCAGATAGAGTCCTGGCTGTCGCGCGCAACGGCTGTGGCACAAAAAGAGCGCGCGGCAAAGCTTGATGCACAGCTGGCTGATTTTGATCGGGAAGCTCTGGATCAGGCTTTGATAGCCCGTAGTCTGGATTGGTCTCAGACGCGCCCGGAGTGGGGACTGGCCAATAATGCAGCATTTATTGTCGCCCCACGCGACTGGACCCGGGGATTAGATCTGCAGGGGCGCAGTTTCTTACATGATTATCAATGGCAGCATGATACTGATTTTAAGGTGCTCGAAACCATCATGACCGCACCTATGCTGGTGACCCATTGGATCAACATGCAGTACAACGCCTCGACCACAGATAATTTGCATTTTGGTAGTGGCAATAAGGTATTACATAACGCGGTTGGCGGTAATATTGGTGTCTTTGAGGGGAATGGCGGAGATCTCAGGACAGGCCTTGCAATGCAGTCGTTACATAACGGGCACGACTGGATGCATCAGGTTCAGCGATTGTCCGTCTATGTGGCGGCGCCTAAATCGGCAATTAAAGACATTGCTTCATGTCATGAAGTGGTGCAGCAGTTGATCGATAACGAGTGGTTGTACGTATTTCAGTGGCAACCGTCGGGCGAGATAAGTCGTTTTTACCAGCAGCGCTGGTGGCCTGTGCCTGCACCCGCAGACAGGCAAAGTGAAGAACAGAAAATAGTACAGTGTCTTTGATTTCTGGTATGCATGATACCAGAACAAAGCTGTGGGGCACGAAGCGGCAACCTCCGGGTTGCCGCTTTTTTTATTGTCAATCGCCTTGGTATATTTGCCTGAGTCTGCCAGAGTTAAGAGTACCTGTGTTAATTTCAGCATGGGCTGAGGGAATGAATGCGAGCGTCATCAGCACATAATTTGGGAGTGAGCATGTCGGGAGATATCGTTAAAATTCAGGCCGGGCACTGGTCAGAAACACAGCTAAAACTCAAAGCGCTTAGCGATAAAATGGCTGAACTGGAGCCTTTGGTACTTGAAGCTGCTGAGCAACTTAGTTCTGACAACCAGACCCTTGATATAGAGAAACGTCGGGCATTGGCACAACAATTAAAAGCCGTGTTATCTAAAGGCACACCAACCAGTGAGGTGTAAGCTGCGATAGAAGTGCAGGAATTAAGCATCTTATTTAAGCTCGGATAAGGCTGACAGGGTTTCTCTGTTCAGCCTTGAATCCACCATTTAACCGTCCTCAGTTATCTCACCAGGCGCTGGCCAGAAAGACAGCCCTACTCATTCAAACTACAGTGACCCTTATTCAATCGAAACATTTTGTCACTTCAATTATCATTTATTTAACAGAAGCGTAGCCAAGAAATATCGTATTGTGTGTGCGGCTGAGTTGTGCCTATAAAAGGCACTTGCGATCTCCTCTATGAACGACGTTATTATGTCAGAATAAAGTGGGTTTCAGGTGGGTATAGGTCACTGCCGCAGTGTTCCCAACACGGGATTTTATTAATAATCTAAGGATAAGGTTTTAAAATGAACAAATTAATTAAAGCAGGACTTGTAGTTGCTTCGACATTCATTGGTGCTCAGGCGATGGCTGCCTCTATGGATTGCGAAATTGGTGAAGCGCAGTATAACCGTGAGTACGGCGGTTACACCTGTTATACGGTTGAGTTTGGCTCAGAAACTGCCAGCACAACCTATAAAATTGTATCGGACAAAGCAGTAAGTAATGTCGTTTGGGATGGCGCTGCTGCCAGCTGTGGTGTGTCTAGCAGCACATCATGTACGGTACAAACTTCTGCAAACACGGTACACGCAGCCACTGCTATTATCCTGTTCCAGGATGGTTCATGGGAAAAAGCATGGGCGACCAGCTTGTTTAATAATATCTAAACTGGCGCCGTATTGTATTTCAGGGCTGCACAGCCGGCCCTGTATTGAGTTTTTACATCACTTCCTTTCTTACAAACCGCGTCATCTCTGCGTCCTTGCCCTAAATAAAAATCTTCTTTCGATAAGGTATTGCAGCGTGTGCAAACCCCTCTAAAATAATAGGTATAGAAGGAAGTTGGTAGGTGCAATGAACTCATCGCAGTGGTTTATTATTTGTAGCATTTTGATATCCGCGCTGTCGTTCGGCAAACTTGCCGTAGCTGACGTATTAGATGTTTCCGTTGGCTGGACTAAACCCCCGTATGTGGTTGAACAGGGGGATACTGGCTTCGAACTGGATATGGTAAAGGCCATTTTTGCCTTGCTGGGTCATGACCTGCGGTTTGTGTATGTTCCCTTTGGTCGCTCAGATTCACTGTTGAAAACACACAAAGTAGACGCAGCACTGACCATGAACCGGCGCATGGACCTGGCCGGTGCGGTATTATCCGAGCCTTATATCACCTACCACAATACTGCCATCAGTTTAAAAAGCCGGAAGTTAATAATACCCAATATCAGCGCTTTAGAAAATTACGCTGTGATTGGCTTTCAGAATGCTTCTTTGGTACTGGGCATGGAGTATCGACTGGCGACCGCCAGCAGTCCTTTGTACATTGAGCTACCCGATCAGCAAAAACAGGTAGAATTGCTGTTGCAGGGGAAAGTGGATGTCGTGGTTATGGATGTCAATATATTCAATCACCTCAGCAAAGCGGTTGTTGGTCAGGATCAGATGCCCAATGTATCGGTTCATCATCTGTTTCCTGCATCGCCGTATCGTATCGCTTTTCGGGACTCAGATCTTAAAGAGGCCTTTAATCTTAAAATGGTGCAGTTTAAACGTAGCGCTGCTTATCAAACGTTGTTGAACAAGTACGAATTTCTTCAGTAAACCTCCAAACCCCCTTTTTCTATGAACGCAGCTGCCAGATAAAGCCACACCGGGTCTTATCTTGCGATTTCACCATTCAAGATGTCTTTTTTTGTCGTTAAAATGCAATAAGCGACGTGTCAGGGTGAGCTATGATATGTGCCGAAGGAGTAAAGCATGACAAGAAAACAAGTATATTTTATCGCTGACGGATTTCAGGCACTGGATTTATTTGGGCCTTTAGATGCGTTTATGGAGACCAATTCCCATGTGTCTCATGCGTATGAGTGTAAGTTATTGAGTTTAGAGGCTGGACCTGTAACAACGGTTTATGGTCAGCAAGTTCAGGCTGATTATGGTCTGGAAGACGAGTTTGCAGTAGACGACTTGATCATATGTGGGGGCAATGGCATGCGCACGTTATCGCTCAATGCCAGGCAGGTTGAGAGACTGTCTGAACTGGCGGGCAGAGCTCAGCGCGTTTTCAGTATATGTACCGGTGCATTTGTGCTCGCCCGGCTTTTTCCGCAAAAGGCCTTAACGTTAACCACGCACTGGCGGCATTGTGATAGCCTGGCCCGGCTGCATAGTCACTGTACCATTTCACCAGAGCCACTCTACATACAGGATAAACACATCTGGTCATCAGCCGGTGTGTTGTCCGGGGTCGATTTAGCACTTGCCATTGTTCGTGAGGATCACGGTAACAGTGTTGCTGCACAAGTTGCCAAAGACCTGGTGGTGTATTTGCAGCGCTCAGGGAATCAGCGCCAGTATTCAGATGCGCTGGCATTGCAATCGGGTGACAGTTTGAAGCTCTCTCCGCTTATGGAATGGTTGACGACGCAGCTTAACCAATCCGTTTCTGTTGCAAGGATGGCGGAGTTTTGTCATCTCAGCGAGCGACAGCTTACCCGTTTGTTTAAGCAGCACCTGAACTGCACACCGAGTCATTATTTTAAAGTGCTTAAGCTCAACCATGCCCGTGATCTGTTATCAGAAGAAAACATCAGTCTGCGGCATGTGGCCGGTAAGCTGGGGTTTAATAACTATGACAGCTTCAGACGCGCATTTATCAGACAGTTTGGCGTATCTCCGTCGCAATACACTAAGGGAATTAATCGATGAATGACACGGTTAAAGCACTATTGCTGGGTTGCTGTGTGACGCATGTTGCTGCGACTCCGCTTAATGAGGCAGAGCAACAGGCCTGGATCACTGACATTGATTTTTATGCACATCAGGTAAGAGCCCGGCATATTCATCCATTTCATACGCTCACGGAGGTGGATTTTAAGCACAAGGTCGAAACGCTTAAAACGGCTCTGCCCGAACTGAGCGAAGCCCAGGTTGAAACCCGTTTAATGGCAATAAGCCGGGCGATAGGGGATGGTCACAGTAACTATTTGATGATGTCGGGGCCGCATCAACACTTTCCGTTTCGCTTTAAGTTTTTTGGCGATACTTTGAAAGTGGTAGATGCGACTTCTGAGTATCGTGAGTTAATCGGTACTCAGCTTCATTCAATCAATGGTCTGAGCGTTGCTGAGCTGTACACTCAACTTGCACCTGTGCTCCCTGGTGTGGACAATCGGTTCAGCGAGCAAAGCAGTTTTGCATATTACCTGTCTTTACATAAGCTGTTGCTGGGTCTTGGTATAGTTAAGCAGGGTTTACCAACCTCTTTTCACTTTATCGCTGGCACGAACGAAAAAACCTTACAGATTTCTCCGGTCAGTATGCGGGAGTTTGGCAAGCTTGGC
Organism: Pseudoalteromonas rubra; assembly: GCF_000238295.3. Lineage (NCBI taxonomy): Bacteria > Pseudomonadati > Pseudomonadota > Gammaproteobacteria > Alteromonadales > Pseudoalteromonadaceae > Pseudoalteromonas > Pseudoalteromonas rubra. The sequence goes on along the minus strand of NZ_AHCD03000034.1, from coordinate 118,581 downwards.
TCTGCTTATTCACGTGTGGAACCTAAGTTGACTGTGCAAGATATCGGGATGCCAGGGATCACATTGAGTCTGTTAGAGAATCAAAAAGCGGCGTATTTTGACTTTTCGTCTTACCCGACTCCTGAGCAAGTGATGTCGCGTTGTGATGCACTGCAATCAACACTTGAGTCGGCTGGCTCACGGTATCTGATCATTGATTTCAGGGGCAACAGTGGCGGGAATTTTTACTCGGGTCTGGCACTGTCTGCCTGTTTACTGCCTCTGGACCAGGTTGACTGGATGCGGGGTGTTTATGTGCTGACGGATAGTGTGACATTTTCTGCTGCAATGTCGAATACGGCCCAGTTCAGACAAATTTTGAACGCTCAGGTAGTTGGTACCCCAACCGGAGGCGATCCAAATCATTTTGCGGAAAATAGTCAGTTTTTAATGCCTAACTCTGGCCGTCGTTTCACCTTATCTAAGCGCTACTATCCATTTATCGCAGAACAAAGTGACGCTGTGTATCCTGATATTCATATTGAACCGAGCTGGGATGATTATCGGCGCGGTAAGGATACGGTACTGAGTAAGTTGCTGGTTCGATTGAGTGGCATGCAGATTACGGGTAACACCGTTTCAGCCTCAGCTGAATAAAGCAAAGCTCTGTCGCGTACTCAGGTGCGGCAGAGCACATTTGCTCAACGTGTTACTTGATTATGAGCATACGAAGCGGCTGTAACATAAAGATGTCGCACAGGCATACAGCACTGTTGGACTCCAGGTGCCACCGGCGACTTGCGGTGTGTCTGCCTGATGTATTTGTCTGGCGTTTGTCGAGAGATGTTTGATTGATGTCTTTTTTAGCGTCAGTTTCATGTTCATTCCTTTAGTTGTTACGTTCACCAGATTGAACGCGCAGTTAATGTACAGTGTTACCGATCTGAATACACTTCCTTTTTATTAATTCTTAATTAACCTTTTGTTGCGGTTTTTGCTCTAGTGTACTGATTTTATGTAAGATAAATAAATGTTTCAAACTCCCCGTTGTTAATTTTATTTTTTATTTTTGTGAAAGTTTTTCGCGGTGGTCAGGTCTTTTTGTAAGAATTCAAAAGGAGATACAACATGACCACATTATGCAAACCTGCGACTTTTTACCCTGAACACCTTGTCAATGCAGATGACATCATGACCGTAATTGAGATTTGCCACCCAGACAGCCCATATAAGCAACGGGCTTTTGAGATGATCCAAAATACAGAGGTAAAGAATCGACATTTGATTTTGCCCCTGACAGAGATTGTGAAACTTCAGGATTTTGGCGCGCGAGCTGCACGCTATAAAGAGGCCGCCATTGAAATGGCTGAAACGGTAGCTATTGAGGCGATGGAAAATGCTCAGGTTGCACCTGAGGATATAGATATGGTGATTGCCACTTCCTGCACCGGTTTTATGATGCCCTCTTTAACAGCCCACCTGATCAACCGGCTGGGTTTACGTAACGAAACCAAACAAATCCCGGTTGCACAATTGGGGTGTGTGGCTGGTGCGTCGGCAATCGGGCGGGCGTTCGAATATTGTCAGAGCCGAAAAAACAGCAATGTGCTGATCGTCTGTGTTGAAACATCCTCATTGTGCTTTCATAAAGAAGCCAATCGGTTGCAGGACTTTATCAGTGACGCTTTATTTGCCGATGGTGCAGCCGCGGTGGTAATGCGGGGCGACAGCCTGGTATCTGGCCTTAAGCTTATTAACAACCAGAGTGTGACGATTAAAGATACCATCCCTTATATTGAATATGACATCACGCATCAGGGCTTTAAATTTTCTTTAGATAAAGAGGTGATGCATTCGATCCCACACGTTGCGCCATATTTGCAATCGTTTTGTCAGCGCAGTTTATCGCGTAATGCAAACCAGGTAGACAGCACGATTTTTCACACCGGTGGTAAGCGTATTCTTGATGAGCTGGTAAGGTGTTTGTCGCTTGAACCCGATATGGTATCACGCTCTCGCGATTGTCTGGCTGAAACGGGTAACACCTCGAGTGTTGCGGTGATTGATGTACTAAAGCGTACCTTTGATTCAGCCAGGTGTGGTGATGCCAGTCTGCTTGCTGCGTTTGGCCCAGGTTTTACCTCGGAAATGAGCATTGGTGTATGGCATTAAAACGCGATTCGGGTTTAACTTAATTTAAAAGAATTGACTTGCCGCTGATCGAATTGACGCATCAGCGCGAGTCAACTTTCATCATTCATTGCTACCCTGGGCGATGATTTTGATGCTGAACTGTGACAAGTTGGGTATGCACAATTTCAGGCAAGACTGTGACTTTATTGTATAATTTAGCAATTATCCTTTAATGACCCGGGTCATGTACAAAAAAGCCTTTCTTGCGCTGAGCGTTTTCTTTATTTCGGTGTTAATCGTGGCAACACTGGACACGTTTTGGTTTCACAGTGCCGCCACAAAACGACCAGCCCTGATGCCGTCAGTATTACCCCCCGAGGCTCAGCTAAAGCAAGTGCAATCTGCACACCCGCTGCTCGACATTTATGAGCTGGCTTCAGACTCCCCGCAAGCGGCTTTAACACAACTGACGCGCTGGCACCAAAATGCGCGAGACCTGGCGCCCATTGAGCACGTGTATGTGTTGTGGATCCATAGACGTGCAACCCGTGATGATCCCGAGCGGGACAGATTAAACCAGCAACTGACAGATCTGGCGAACCAGCATCAGCTCTATTGGCTGGAAGCCTGGGTGGCCCAGGCGCAGGCAAAAACGGCCTTGCGTATCGGTGATCTTACAGCCGCGCGTTCTGCTATCTTGAGGGCTGTGGTGGTTGCTCAGCAACACCAGATCGGGTTCCTGTTAAAGGAGGTCTATAATACCGCTGGCGTGGTGTTTAACTCGACCAATGAACTGGTCAAAGCGCAGCAGTACTTTCTTAAAGGGATTAAACAGCTTGAACCGTTACCCGAACACCGGCTGCGTGCGCTGTTGCACAATAACCTCGGTCTGCTGTACGTGCATCTGGAGCAGTGGGACAACGCGTTAAAATATCTGAGCCAGGCTGAAACGCTCTACCGCCAGTATGCCGATGCTACGCCAGAGTACATGTCGCTAATTTTATTTAACCAATCTTTTGCCCATAACCGTGCAGATCAAGCCGTCCAGTCCAGGGAAAAATTCGAGCAGGCACTCAGTTATCTGGATGAGGATGTGAGCGATTTTTATCGCGTTGTCGCGTTTAAGAATGAGGCCAGACTACTTAACCTGGAAAAAGACTTGAGTGGTGCAACGCAAAAAGCCAGCCTGTGCGTTGAGATGACCAGTGCTGAACAATATCCAATGCAGCATGGGATCTGTTTACTGGAGCTGGGCTTTGCTTACTACGCGAGCAGCCGTTTAGATGAAGCACATGCGGCAACGCGCTCGGCAATGGCGGTTTTTGGCAAGCTTAACCATGCTCGCTGGCTAATAAAAAGTCGGCTTTTTCTTGCCGATGTGCTTGAGCGTCAGGGGGAGGCGCAAGCGGCATTAGCACTACTTAAAAATGCCCGAATAGAAGAAAAAGCCATGATTATGAATGAGCTGATTGCACTGGATACGGCATTGGAGGTGCAACAAATAGCTCAGGAACGTGACCTGTTGAGTGCGCAAAGTCGTTTATCTAAGCTTGAGCTTTTACTGGATAAGCAGCGTTTCAGATTACTGGTTCTGTGGCTGTTCCTGACGCTCACGGGGGCTGGGTGGTTGGCGCTGCGTGCCAGAGCAGTGAACAAAGAAAACCGTCGCCTGTATGACCTAAGCTTTGTAGATCCGCTTACAAAAGCGGCCAATCGTCGTTTGTATCAGCAGGAGATGGCACGGCCAAGCAAGCTGAGAGCTGAGGTTCAGTACCGACTGGTGGTGATTGACCTGGACCACTTTAAACAGATCAATGATACCTATGGTCATGACAAGGGAGATTGGGTACTCAGTGAAGCCGCAGCCCGCTTACAAAAGTTTGTAGCCGATGATGAGTTGTTTGTACGCTGGGGGGGAGAGGAATTTCTGATGGTGGCTAAACAGCGCGATGCTTTTCGGGACTTCGCTCAAAACATGGTTGATGCGCTGAGAGAAGAGCTCTTTGAATTGGATGACACTTCGCTGCGAGTGACCGCCTCTTTTGGTGTAAGCGAGGCAATGAGCGTACTGCAATTGGGGGCTTCGGATGGGGCATTTAAATGCGCCGATCAGTGTTTATATCAGGCTAAGAACAATGGCCGGGATCAAGTTGTGATGCCTGAAGAAATTCGTTAGTTGATTTAACTTGTGAGGCTAAGTTGGGAGGATGTATGTAGGGACCAGGGGAAACCTTAAGGCGCCCCTTTGACATTCGCTTGGAATTTAAAAGAGTTCGATGGCATAGAGTAAACAGTATTTACCAGTCGATCCTGCCCACCTTTTATGGGGGTAGCCATGTGCGATAACCTCTGATTTAGCAAGATGTGCAGCCAATAAAACAGATAAATTGGCGTCAAAACCGGGGTCTGACCTTGTCATCCAGTATCCATCCGGGCAAGAGTCTTCACTTGTAGTGAGCTTAAATACGACATCACCCTGACCAAACTGTGAGTACGTAACGACCTTTGCCACAGTTGTTTTTGTGGAACCTTTGGGACTAGTATCAATATCAGAATTAGCAATAGCTAAAGTACTAAAAGTGGACAATATGGCTAACAGGAGGGGAGTCCAGGTTTTCATTGTTTCAGTTCTCTGTATAAAAATAGCGGCAAATAATACACCGAAGTTTCAGATCAATAAAGCTGCAATTCACTTTATGGGTAAGTTACATCTGTTATTCCGTCTCTGGAGGCGTGATTTGCCGCTGGTCTGAACCGGCCTGTAAGTCGTATTTTACTTATACAGTTCCAGCTCGCCTAAGCTGAGGTAGTTGCCCAGGTCGTTGGATACATCGAGACGGTAATATTGGTAATGTGCCTTTGATTCCAGACAGTACTCAGACATAGTGGGAAAGTCGGGTTTGTCGCCAGAACCAATAGGGGCCCACACCTGTTTGTCGTTACTGCCATATAGTTTCCAGCTGGTGGTTACCCAGGTTGTGGTGTGATTGTAGCCTTGTGCAAGTGCGATTTTAGACACGGCTTCTGCCTGAGGCAAAGTGACATAGATTGACTCTTGCTTCTCTTTAGAGAACCAAACATGGTTGTAGCTATAAACAACCACGTCATCATTGAGGTGGTTAATACTACCGTGACTGGTCGTCGCCACTTCAAAGCCACTGATAGCAACTTGTTCGTCTGCCAGCTGGCAGGCACGGTTAGGCACTGTGCCATCACCTATGGTCAGTTCAAAATCACCGCTTTGCTCCGTCGCATCAACCCAGTGACCATACCAGCCATTGAAATCCAGAGACGGAGAACCATAATATGTGGCTTTCACACCGGCCTGATTGATCACATCAAAGGTGATGTACTTGGTGCTGTCGGCAGCGTTTAATTGAGGCTGAGTCCCATGAACCTGGTTACCAGAGATAATACTGCCGTGGCTGTCCGTTGCAATGAAATGCGCGCCACGAAAGTCGGGTGTGAATGTGGTTAATTTATCTTGCGTCAGTATATTGTCTCTGACACTGTCCTGTTTCAGGATCAGTTCATCACTTTGCGCTACAGCAGAGCAGGCAACCAGCGCCAGTGTACTCAAACACAATTGGGTTTTCTTATTGGTCAACATATCTATTCCTTAAAATTATCCTTGTTTCCAATTTAGTATTCTACTGAACTGTTTGTGACAAAGATATGTTTGGGGACCTTAAATACGGTGAATAGTTTGGTGGAATCATTACACTTTGGTTAGGTGTTAGTTATAAGCAGGTGATGGCAGCATGTCTGAATCTTTTTGCGTCCAAATTTGATTTTACTTTGTGTATTATACGCTTTCGGCATATAACAAGCCGATTATGGCGATACTCTGTTTTACTGATTTGGGCTTCGAGAAGCAGAAACCAAACTCGGTCAATTTGGAACAGGTGCTGACGACTCATTATATTGCTTGTGGGACAAAGGTACTGGCACATACCCAATTGTTCATATAGGTTTTGAAGGCGACCTTAAAGTGCTTGCATCTGACTGTGTTTAATTTCTTCGTTTGTTGGCAATTGGATATGACTAAGTTGGCTTGATTATTACGGATCAAGCTGAGCCAGAAGGCCCACGGCTTTGCTGAATGGTACAAGTATGTGTAAGAAATACGGTTAACAGGGCTTTCAAAATGAACTGAAAGTTGGCGTATTTTGCTTCTCTTCACATTATAATCAACACAATTTTGCCTCAGAGAAGAGGTGTTATTTATGAATGAAAGAAATGGAACCGATAGATTTAAAAGAATATATATCTGAATTACTTCAGGCACACGATGTGCCTTTTCATACAGAGAATGAATGGGTTATTCCTTATGGTGAATTGCCTGCTATTCGCGCAACCTGGTATCAGAGAGAAACGAGCGGTGTATTTGAAGTAGATGTGTTATTAGAGGGGGGACGTATTATAAATGAATGTTTCTCTGGTTTTGGTATAGGTAAGGAAGGGATCTTGAATGGATTGGAGAATTTCTGTGTAAATTCACTGCATGTTTTTCTGTCAGCGTTTTGGAAGAAACATGACCCTGAACAGGTGGAAATCGAAAACTGGCAAATAAACGGAGACAATTACACAGCTTTTATTGGTAACTTTGGAACCAAAGCCACCACTGGGGTTGATGTCTCAATGCCACAAGGCCTGTTTGAATCTATAGAAAGCACGATTAAAAGTGAAGTGCTGGGATCCGATATTTGCTGGTTTAGGGTCTTTATCGGGAGTGTTTCAGGAAATCTTACCTTTGAAGCACTTAAAGAAAACGAGGTTTGGGAAAATGGAGCCTCTATGCTAAAAACCCTGCATTGGGAAAAGCCAGAAGGTTATTATAGTGTTCGAAACTTTATCGTCCTGGTTAAATCTTAGCAAGTCTCAGCCCCAAATGAGGTGCGGCTAAGCTTTTGTGTATGCTCGGACACAATCGTGTCCGTCATACAATTGAGCTACTCTAACATTACTGAAATACTTATTTGACCGCATAAACTCACATTAACGATACAGCTCACCGTTTAAAAGCTTAACGATATCCTCAGCCAGGCCAAAAACAAATAGCGCTTGGTATTTCTCTACATCTTGTATAGTTAACTCTTTCAGGTTTTTCGGTTCGAATTGCTCTGAATGGCTTTGACCACCACCGAATCTATCTAATACAAATCTGAGTTCGCCTTCTGTTCGCCGAAGTAAATATAGCTTGAGAGATGAGGACATCATTGCCATCTTCCCATTGTATTCTTGGCTACCTGAGCTAACAAACAGTGCGCAGCTCTTATCTGCATTACTTTTCAAGTGTCTTGAAAAGATGAGATATTCAAGATCCAATTCTTCCATTTTAGAATGGATTAGGTGTTCAGCTTCCTTAGAGAAAGTTATTGAATGGTCAATATTACTAAATTGTGCGTGCATCGCGTCATTGAGGACTGATATTTCACCAGTAAAAATAGGGACCCCTGACTTTTGCTCAATTCCACTTTTAAGTGCTTGGTTGTGTAGCTCAGATAGCGGAACTGTTAATTTATGTCTAGCACTATCATTGTGAAAGACCGTAAAACCAGTGTAGTAATGGCACAACACATTTTTGTAACCGACTGGAGGAACATAGCCGATTCTTTTGCTTGTAACGTCTTCCACTTGGACTTTGGATGCACAGCCTGTGAGAAAGAAAAATATGAAGTAAAAAATAATATACTTGTTATCCATGGATGATCCTAAAGTAGAGTTTTGTTCTGTATGACTAAAGCTAATTGATACTTTTTTGATTTTAAGTAGCTTTTGTGAGGTATTATCACATCAAATAAACTCAAAGTAAAAGTCGTGATTGGTAAGTGCCTGCAATATTAAAATGGCACTCCGTCTCATTGACTTTCGCTAATAAATTGCTTAAAGATTAAATGTAACTTATCCATACAATTCAAAGTTTTGATGGGTGAGCCTCCTTTCCCTTTACAGCATCATTTTCTAGCTAATTGAGCTATGGTGAACAATTCTTAATGTAAATATTGAGACTTAACAGAGTACGGGTTGCCAAGGTATATATGTCACATTTATCATGGCAGCATCCTCATGATGATAGGTTAGAGCTGTCTCATGCTCAATGCGCATTACAGTCCACCTGAACTCCATGCTATTTCTGCGCCTCTTTGAGTTACGCACTCAGATCTCGTATGCACATCGCACTTGTATTCATAAATAGGTACACTTTGGTACATCTTTTCCGAATCTGTACATTTATCATTGCGCTTTATACACATTACTAATTAGATGGAATAAGTATGAATTCGATATATGCCAGAGCGTGTTTACGCGTTTCACTGGCTTCGTTACTTGTTTTGAGTTCTTCTTCAGGGCTTGCTGCACAAGAAAGCACGCAAAGCGGGGACGATGAAGCGCTTGAAGGCGGGTATGTTAAGCTGGGGCTTGGCTACCGGGCCTCAACGCCAAACCGGGCGCGGGATCATCAAGGCAGCGGGGCTTCAGCATTTATCAATGCTCGTTATCAGTTAGCAAACGGTTTGTTTGCTGAGCTGACTAACTACAGAATGCTCAATGATGGTACGCGTGTTGGGTATAATTTTTATAACCCCGACGGATGGAATTTTGATGTTATCACCCTCAAGGCGCATCAAAGCCTTGATTTTCCAGGCTGGCAGAATAATAAGCCGACCGTACATTATCGTAAATCAACGCAAATGCTGGGCGTGCGGGCCACAGGTTATTTTAACAAAACCACAGTCCAGTTTAGCTGGGCACCCTACTCGTTTAACCGGGAGTATGACGATGGCATGTTTGCCTCTTTATGGGTCGATCAGTCGTTTCAGTACAAAAACTGGCAGATGTACGCCAATACGGGGTTAGTTTATCGTTCTGAGGAAATCATCAATTACTATTTTGGTGTGCCTGAGGAGATAGCGTCTTATATGTTTCCTGCCTATTCCACTTCCTCCGGGACTGAGGTGAGTGCAGAAATTGGGGCGCTGTATCCTATTTCACAACACTGGATGTTTGAAACCTATTTTAAATACAGCCATATGCCGCGCAGTATCAATAACAGTCCGTGGGTCGCTATGTTCAACAAAACTGAAAACCGTGACGGGCATGTATCTGAGCTGGGGGTTTTGGTGAGCTTTGTGTTCTAACCAGGTTGAAAGTATCTACTGTTATAGCGTTATGAAAAGAATAAAAAAGAACCGAGCTGGTTTGCTCATCATACCGGCTTTTACATGTCAGGGTTTGTTACTGTGTGGCTATCTTCAGGCAAAGCCAGATGACCCTGAGCTGAGCAGAAATCGACTTGAGTTATCGCCGACGCAGTGTGTGTCAGTTACGCAAGGGGATAAATGTCACGTTGATGTGAAAGTGCAATGGCAGACACAAGCAGGAGGTACGTATTGTCTCAAATCCTCCCATTCTCAGGAAGTGTTAAAGTGTTGGACAGGAGCACAAAGTGGCTATATTGAACAAACTATAGTGACCACAGAGCCTGTTGTATTTACGCTTTATAAAGAAGGTGGCGCGGAGCTTGCCAAACGTGAGCTCAAGCTGATGTGGGTATATAAGCGTTCGGGCCGTTCACCTGCGTCATGGCGGATGTTTTAAGCCTATGTTTGTAAACAGTGTATCTTGGTACGTTTTGATACACATTGGTAGCCCTTGGTACACCTTCGCATACTGACTTCTTTTAGGATGGTTTCACTTAAGCAAACCACCTAAAGGATATGCAATGCAATTTACAACAAAGATAAAACACAGTGTGCTGATGGCGTCGATGTGTCTTGGTCTGGGCGCTTGTGGCGGGTCAGATAAGCATACAGCGGCAACTCAACCAGAGCCGGTAAAAAAAGCCGAAGTAGTGCAGCCTGAGAGCAAAACCCTGGATTACCAGGCACTGATAGATCAACTGGTGTCGGAAGAAGTGCCAGGAATACTGCTGTATGTAAGAACCCCCGAACACGAATTCACAGGGGCCGCTGGTGTCGCAGATCTTGAGCAGCATACGCCAATGGATGTTAACAGCAGCTTTCATATTGCCAGCTCTGGCAAAATTTTTACCGCGCTGCTGGCCACTATGCTGCATGAGGACGGCATGCTGGATCTGGACAACACACTCGATACCTGGTTACCAGACACTTTGCTGGATCAGATCCAGTACAGTGACCAAATCACACTAAGGCAGCTACTTAATCACAGCAGTGGTATTTACAACTATTCAGATAAAAATACCTATGTAGAAGATAAACTCGCTAATCCGGCATTACTTGTAACCAACGAAAGCCTGACACAGTACGCACTGAATAACCCCGGTTATTTCAAGCCCGGTGCAGGCGTTCATTATTCCAATACCAATTATACGCTGGCAGGCATGATACTGGATAAAGTGCTGGGATATCATAACGCCATTGAGATACGAAACCGCATTATTACGCCTTTATCACTGGATGCGACATTTGCCATCGGTTACGAACAGGACAAGGGCGAAATAACGCCGGGCTATGATTATATCGACGGCGAGTTCATGAATGTTGGCCCGCTGTTTAGCTCCATCTGGTCAAATGCAACACCGGTGGCCTCTTCGGTTGCTGATCTGGCATTGCTCACCCGTAGTCTGTTTAAAAATCCAGACTTTGCGAGTGAGTCGTTACAAGAGTTATTGCGGGGCAGTGACAGTCTTGTTCGTGAAGATGAAAACACCCAATACGCACTGGGTATAATGAAACACACTTATCCAAATGCCACCGTATACGAACACAGCGGCGGTAACCATGGTTATTCCACTCAGAATGCCTATATTGAAAGTCACGATACCAGCATTGTCCTGTTTTTGAGTTGTGGGTTTAGCAGTGAGGAATGCGTCAATGCAGAATATGGACTATTTGAGTTACTGCTTACGGAACTGACAAAAGCCCCGGCTGTTGAGTAGCTGATTGAGGAGGGGCAGCGGGTTTTGCCCCTTTCAACTGTTACGCCCAAATATTATTGGACTTATGGGAAGCGGACGAGGTCACATTACATCCGGCAAAATCTGACTTTTAAGCAATTCAAAGCCTGGCAGGCGGCATAGTTCAAGGATGGTATTTTGCTTCTGTGCTGAGTGTGCTGATATAGTGTGGCAGATTGATTTTTACCGGGGTAGTACATTGATTATAAGAAAAGAGATTGATTATTCGACATATTCACTTAGTGACCTGGAGGAAGCCTGGCTCAGCGTAGATGATTACGCCTACCCCGAAAGAGCCATTGAGATCTACACGCGACTAAAAAGTATGGAAAAAGAAGAAGAGGGTTACGATGCACAAAGCTCAAACGAATTTGTGAATCTACTATCTCGCTTTTTCAGGCCGCATACCTTTGCGGATACCACCTTCAGCGACGAACTGCTTGAACAGAGCAATGCCGAAATGAAAGAAATACGAGTGCAGGCTATGATTGAATCGCGCGGAAAAGTGAGTAGTTAAAAAACATGTTTGAGGATGGACAATCCCATAAAAAAAGCCCCCGCAAATGCGGGGGCTTATCTATTGGTGGAGCTGGGGGGATTTGAACCCCCGTCCAGAAAGCGTCGACCTTCGGTCCTACATGTTTAGTATCGTCTTTTGGTTAACCTTTAAGTCTCGGACGAACACGATAAGTAAAGGCGAGGCCGCTTAAATTTAGCCCTTCAACCCCGGCCAGGGTTTCCGTAGCGATCTTGTGTAGGGTGACACTCATAATCCAGATCCACAAGCATATCTTGGCAGAGTGCTAGCGGGCTATTATGCCGCTAGAGCGTAGTTATCGTCGTTTGCGATTACTTTAAATGCGGCTTTTTTACGAGGCCAACCGCCCCTCGACATGCACCTCAGGCTTCATGAATCCTGTCGAATCCTAATCAGCCCCTGAAATCTCTTTCAGTCAGTAATTGTGATTATACCCAATAAAATCCCTAAAGCTCAAGCGAAGTTTGCCGATAAGTACAGTGATAAGAACTACTTGGCGGTTTTATACTCAAGTCTCATTTACAATCGTTTATATTTTGTCTAGCTGAACGGCTGGTCGGGCTTAACAATTAGGGAAGGTTATGCTCAAATAAGGCAAGGCAATGGTTGTTTTGATGTATCGTTGTTTAGTCTGTTTGGCAGACTTGTACTTGTTTTAGCTAAATTTGAAATTTGGCCGCATCTTAGATTATGGGAAATATAGCACTTTGGTTGTAATTTTTCCACGTGATTTTTGTTGTTTGTCAAAATTCTCTTGCATGACTGGGTACAAGTGTAAAATGATGGGACTAGATATCAAAGCTATTAGAAGCGTGAGCGCTTTTTTTGGCGAGGATATCGCAGGCTGTTTTCTGTATAAGCTCTTCACAGATTGTCAGCATGGATGCAATACACAATAAGAGGTTACACAGCGGCCGAGTCCAATGTATAGACCTGGTAGTGCATAATAAATTTAGTAACATCGTGCATATTTTTCGGGAAGTAAGTGATGTCTTTGTTTCATTTTGATGAGGAGTCAGGGTACGTTTCAATGAACGAACACCCTGCAAATACCGGATTTCCGGCCAGTTCCGCGCAGCTTGTTGAAGCGCTGGAAAGCTCTCCTTATGCCGACTTTGATATCATACATGCCAATATCGGGCAGTTGTTTTCGCCGTCGGATGACCGGGAGAAGGATTCTTTAATTGTTGCGCAGGCGGTTGATGCCGAGTTGTCGATCCGGGTTGACGAAAATAACATGATGGCTGAAGCACGACTGACAACGGCACGTGGCGGTAAAATGGTCACTATGGATCAAGCCCGTGAAGCACTTAAATCCGCAGGCGTTAAGCGCGGCATCAGCAAGCAGGCTTTAGATACCTTTTTAGGTCAGCAGTTTGAGCAATCTCCGGGCAGTGCCTACAGTGGTATCGTCGCCCATGGTCAGCGCGCTAAAGATGGCACCGATGCCCGGTTTGTCCGTTTGTGCATGACAGCGCAGGACAGAGTGTTGAGCCCGCAACAAAAAGATGGTGGTAAGGTTGATATGCGTGACCTGGGTGCCATCATTACCGTTAGTCCGGGCAGTCCACTTATGAAGCGTGTCCCGCCAACACCCGGCGAAGAAGGCTACTCTGTGTTTGGCGATGTGCTGGAACCTAAGCAGGGCAAAGACTTTGCGCTGGAAGTACCCGAAGGGACTAAAATCTCACCGGATGATCCTAACCTGCTCATTGCTGACGCCAAAGGCGTACCTGTTGCTATTCCGCGAGGGATCCGCGTTGATGATGTATTGTGTTACGATCAGGTTGATGTCACCACGGGCCATATTGAGTTTGATGGTAGTGTGATCGTCAGCGGTGATGTCAAAGATGGCATGAGGATCAAAGCATCCGGTGATATCACCGTAATTGGGTTTGTCGAGTCTGCTCAACTTGAAAGCAATGGTGCCGTGACCGTGATGTTGGGCGTGATAGGTCGTAAGCGAGATGAAGGCGAAGATTTCAGCTGTTGTATCAAAGCAAAGCGTACGGTCTCTATCGGGTATGCTCAATATTGTCATATAGAATCCGAACAAGATCTGCTGATTGAACGTCAGGTTTTACATTGTGACCTCAGAGCCAAGCGAATGATCCGGGTAGGAAAAGGCGATACGCCCCGAGGAAAGTTGATCGGTGGCACAGTCTATGACGCCATGCGCATCGAAGCGGGTGAAGTGGGGGCTCCGTCGGGGACACGAACGCGGATTGCGCTGGCCCAGGACTGGCATATGCTAAAGCAAAAACAACAAGAATTTAAAGACCTCGAAAAACGCCTCACAGATAAAACCCTTGCCCTGAAACGCGCACAGATCAAAGCCCAAAAGGCGCCCGCTTCTAATAAACGCGATGCTTATCTCAGCAAGCTGGCTCAGAATGAACAACAGCTCAGTAAACATTACGCACGTAATCAAAGAAATATGAAGCTGGTGCAACATAAGCTGGCGCGACTATTAAAGCTTAGCCGGATTAAGATTAACGAACTAATGCATCCGGGCATTGAGTTGACTATTGCCAGAGACAGCAAGTCTTTTTCACGGATCTATCCGCCTCATTCGGTCTTGCTCGACGAGGGTAAGATCACGCAGGAATTCGCGACCCAGTAATTTTGTCGCGATACCTCAGTGCACGGTATCGCGTATCTTAGCGTGGTTTGCTATTCAGACGCTGCGTCGTTCTCATCTTCAACGTCTGGCAAAGGCCAGCCACCCAGTGCCTGCCATTTATTCACGATATGACAGAATAGTTCAGCGGTGCGCTCAGTATCATACAGGGCTGAATGTGCCTGACTGTTGTCAAACTCAATCCCCGCGGTGCGACAGGCTTTCGCCAGTACGGTCTGACCCAGTGCCAGCCCGGCCAGCGAGGTGGTATCAAAACTCACAAATGGGTGGAATGGGGTACGCTTGATTTTACAGCGTTCAATGGCTGCGTTTAAGAAGCCATGGTCAAATGCGGCATTGTGCGCGACCACCACAGAGCGTTGGCATCCAGCTGCTTTTTGGGCTTTACGTACCGCTTTGCAGATCTCTTTGATGGCTTCTTCTTCATCCACTGCGCCACGCAGTGCACTGAAGGGATCAATGCCATTGAACTCAATCGCCGATTGCTCGATATTGGCACCTTCAAATGGTGCGACATGAAAATGCACCGTGTGGTCGAGACTGAGCAGGCCCTGTTCATCCATTTTGAGCATGCTGACAGCAATTTCCAGCAGTGCGTCGGTGTCTTTATTAAAGCCTGCGGTTTCAACGTCAATGACGACCGGAAAGAAGCCGCGGAAGCGCTTTGCGAATAGGGTTTGCTCTTGTTCTGCCATAATCTGCTTGGTTTACTAAATTGAGCGGCCTATTATACTGATCAGAGATAAAGATGCGAATTTACTGGCGTGTTTCCTGCACGTAACGCAGGCTAGATGCAAAGCGGGCCCGCCGTCAGAACTTTGCCGTCAAAGTCCGTTTTTAAAGGCATGATTATTGCTTAAACTATCGGTGAGGCGCTACCTGACGATTGCGATGGTCAATCAACCAGCTCGCCCAGTTCGGTATTTTTGTTTAAAGCGGAGTAAGAGCGTGAAGTTTAAAGCGAACCTGATTATTGCTACCACACTGAGTATCCTGACACTTCAGGCGCAGGGTGCAATGCGGCAATACTCTGCCACAGCAGACAACTCCCAGTGGTTTGTCGACAGGACAACGCGGTTGTCTTGTGCTCTGTCACATGAAGTCCCGTATTACGGCGAAGCGATATTCCATGCAACGGCGAGTAAGAATAAAGATCTCACCTTTAACCTGGATATGGTGGTCAGGCCTGATAGTTACGACTTTGCTGGCCTTGAGTCTGTGCCACCGGCGTGGCGGGCAGGGTTGCCTGCCAGGGTAATGGGCCAGATGAAGTTGTTGAAGAAATTTGATGGTGAACTCACCAATGCCATCAGCTGGGAGATGCTTACAGAGTTAGAAAAGGGTTACTATCCCACTTTTTATTATCAGGACTGGCAAAACCAGCATGATCAGATCTCCGTGGCACTCTCATCTGTGAACTTCAAAAATGCCTATTGGGAATTTTTGCAGTGTCGCGATAATTTGCTGCCTTACAGCTTTGAAGACATTGCATTCACGGTAATGAACTACAAATTTAACAGCAGTGAACTGACCAAGTCATCACGAAAACGTTTGGATATGATTGGGGAATATCTGAATAACGATCCGCAAATTGAATCCATTTATATTTCGGCGTATACGGATAGCTATGGTGGCCGCTCGGTTAATATGGCTATGTCGAAAAAGCGGGCCGAAGCGATAAAAACCTATATGGCGTCAAAAGGCATACCCGAAGATAAAATTGTCACTGATGGATTTGGTGAAAAGCGTCATGTTGCACCAAACGACACGCCGATTGGTCGGGATAAAAACCGTCGGGTAATTATCCAGATCTCGAAACCGTAACAGCACAAACAGGCGCGCTTGTCAGGCGCGTCGCTGCAAAGTGGCAGTTTCGATTAGATCTTATTCCTGATTAGGTCCCGGATCACAAAGCGGGCAGGGTGCAGTGCCTGATTGATCCGCTCGCTAAATGGGCGTGGCTCGTCACACAGCGCCGCAACCAGGTGCTCTGTCACTAAAGGGGCGCTGCATAGTCCCCTGGCACCAAACCCGGTCACCACATGTAATCCCTCATGAGGCTCAGTTAACGGCTCAAAGTCATCGTGTTTGCCCCGGCGCAGGTTTGCAAACGCACTGCACAGGCTGTCAGGGTCCGGCACCTGACCTGCCATTGGGAAGTGGTCGTTAAAACAGCAACGTACAGCCGCTTTAGCGCCAGTGATCTCCCCCAGGCTTTGATCAAATTTAGTATCTGCATAAAAGCCCTGTAACTGAGCGCGGTTGGTTAGGTTATCCTGCTCGGTGACTTCCCGGCCTTTGCTGTATTTTTCAAAGGTAGCGCCCATGCAATGCTCCCCCTCCATACTGGGTGTAAAGTACCCTTTATGGCACAGCACGGTCGAGAGTTTAGACGAGGCTTCGCCTGCCTGGATATGCGAAACCTGGCCGCGTACACCGTGCAGCCCCAAGTGCTGAGTCTGAGTGAACATATCGCTGTGTTCACCGCCGCATATAAACACGTCAGAAAACGGGCCCTGCCAGTGACCGTTAACCTGTAAATACCAGCCGTCCTCACGTTTTTCGAGTTCACTGACATCTGCATTAAAGTGGTGCTGGCCTGGGCACCTGGCCTGTGCTGCATCATAAACAGCCTGGGTAAGCTGAGGCGGACTCACCCAGCCGGCCTGTTCAATAAAGAGTCCCTCGAATGGCGTATCAATATTGGCCAGCGCTTGTGCCTCTGCCGCAGAGACAGGGCGTATCAGAGACTTGGGAAATAATTCACTAGTAGCGATTTTCTGATGCTGTGTGCGCTTACCATCGGTGACGCTTTGCAACAGCACGCCACACCAATCATGCTCATAGGTAAAGCCCAGTGTTTCAATGTGTTGATAAAAGCGGCGTGCGTATAAAAAGCTTAAACCATACAATTCGCTGGTTGTGCTGTACTGGGCTTGCAGGTTGGGGTACACGGCACCCTGACGATTATGCGAGGCGCCACCGGCCAGCGTGCCATCTTTACAGAATAAGGTCGTGTTGATATCACGTTTGGCCAGGTGGTAGCTTAAACAGGCCGAGCCTATGCCGCCGCCAATAATGGCAACGTTACTGAGTGCGCGGGGAGCGTGGCGGTAGTATTGTGGGTTAGTCGCTTGCGCATTGGCTGTCCCAAACTGGCCGATCACCATTTCTCGTTTACGGCCATAACCTTTTACTTTCTGGCAGGTAAAACCGGCTTGCTGCAAGCCTCTGCGGACAAAACCTGCCGCGGTGAAGGTCGCAAACGTGGCGTTGTCTCGGCTCAGCGCAGCCATTGAATCGAACAGAGATTGTTGCCACATGTCCGGGTTTTTGCTCGGTGCAAAACCATCCAGGTACCAGGCATCAACCAGGCCCTGCGGCGCATAAGACAGTTTTGGCAAGGAAGTGTGCACATCGCCAAACCACAGATCCAGGATCACCTGTCCATCATCAAATTCAAGGCGATGGCAACCTTCAACAGCATCCGGGTATTGTTCGCAGAGTTGTCTGGCTTGCTCAGATAAATCCGGCCAGGCTTTTAAGGCTTGTCTTAAATCTTCAATCTTAATCGGGTATTTTTCGAATGAAATAAAATAAAGACGCTGAACGCTACCTGGTGTTTTCAGTCGTTGAAATTGAGCCCAAGTATTAAGAAAATTCAGGCCTGTACCAAATCCGGTTTCCGCAACAACAAAATGGTGGCGGTCATGGTTCAGCAAACGGGTATTGAGCTTATTTTGCGAGAAAAAAACATAGTCGGACTCAGCCTGGCCATCATCATTAGAAAAGTAGACGTCGTCAAAGCTGTCTGCGACGGGCGTTCCTGCGTCGTTAAAGTGTATCTGGGCGTTGCGTATCATAGTGTGTGTAAAAGTTCGCTACTAAATTGACGCCTATTTTACGGATTTTATTTGCATTCGTCCGTTGCATTTTAACAAATATCAGTTCAGAGTACGTGTGTACGCTGGAAAGCTGACCACTTGGTGCCTGGTTTCAGCGTAGAATACGCGTAAATTTAAAATGTCCTAAGGGAATTACCCATGAGAAGAGCCGTTATTACGGGTATCGGTGTAGTGTCAAGCATCGGTAACAACAAGCAAGAAGTACTAGAGTCTTTGAAAGCGGGTAAAAGTGGTATCGCTTTTAACCAAGAGTTCGCAGACCTAAATCTGCGCAGCCAGGTATCTGGCAAGCTGGATATTGACGTGAAGTCTCTGGTTGACCGTAAAGCACATCGCTTTATGGGCGACGCAGCTGCATTTTCTTATATTTCAATGGCGCAAGCGATTGAAGATTCAGGTCTGGCACCTGAGCAAGTTTCAAATGAGCGTACTGGTCTGATCGTTGGCTCAGGTGGTGGTTCATCTAAATATCAGGTTGAAGCCGCAGACATTCTGCGCGAGAAAGGCGTAAAGCGTGTTGGTCCATACATGGTACCGCGCACGATGGCGAGTACAGCTTCTGCCTGTCTGGCAACACCGTTCAAAATTAAAGGTGTAAACTATTCAATCAGTTCTGCCTGTGCGACGTCTGCACACTGTATTGGTAACGCGGTTGAGCAAATCCAGCTGGGCAAGCAGGACGTGATCTTTGCCGGTGGTGGTGAAGAGCTACACTGGACTCTGGCAATGGAATTCGATGCTATGGGTGCCTTGTCAACCAAGTACAATGACGCGGCAGAAACCGCTTCGCGTACATACGATGCAAACCGTGATGGCTTTGTTATCTCTGGTGGTGGCGGTATCGTCGTTGTTGAAGAGCTTGAGCATGCGCTGGCTCGTGGTGCACATATCTATGCGGAGATCGTTGGATACGGTGCAACATCTGATGGTTATGACATGGTTGCGCCGTCTGGTGAAGGTGCAGTGAGATGTATGAAGCAGGCGATGCAAGATCTCGAAGGCCCAATCGATTACCTGAACACGCATGGTACGTCTACACCGGTTGGTGACGTGAAAGAACTGGGCGCTATTCAGGAGTTATTCGGTGATAACTCTCCTGCGATTAGTGCAACTAAAGCAATGACAGGTCACGCATTGGGTGCAGCAGGCGTTCACGAAGCTATCTACTCATTGCTGATGCTGGAAAACAATTTCATTGCACCGTCTATCAACATTGACGAGCTGGATGAGCAGGCAAAAGGCCTGGATATTGTTACTGAAATGCGTGAGCAGGAACTGAATACTGTGATGTCGAACAGTTTTGGTTTTGGCGGTACTAACGCGACTTTGGTTATGCAAAAGTATAAAGCTTAATGGCCTGTGCCATTAAGCGATAAAAAAACCGCCGAAAGGC
Source organism: Pseudoalteromonas rubra (assembly GCF_000238295.3). Taxonomy (NCBI): domain Bacteria; kingdom Pseudomonadati; phylum Pseudomonadota; class Gammaproteobacteria; order Alteromonadales; family Pseudoalteromonadaceae; genus Pseudoalteromonas; species Pseudoalteromonas rubra. The sequence continues at coordinate 99,051 of NZ_AHCD03000034.1, read as the reverse complement.
GGTTTTTTTATGTGTCTTGGTATTAAGCTTTATGTTTCATCAGGCGCTCTTTATCACGAGACCAGTCTCTGTCTTTGATGTCGGCCCGCTTATCATGCATTTTCTTACCTTTGGCAAGGTGGAATTCAAGTTTTACCCAACACTTCTTCCAGTACATGGCCGTGGCTACCAGTGAGAAGCCATCACGCTCAGTTGCACCGATCAAGCGGTCTATTTCGCGTTTTTTAAGCAACAACTTACGGTAACGCATGGGATCGCAGATAACATGTGTGGATGCGCTATTAAGCGGCTGGATCTGACTGGCAAGCAGATAGGCTTCGCCGTCTTTCAGGTGAATATAAGTATCTGTGATATTGACCTTACCAGAGCGAATGCTTTTAACTTCCCACCCCTGAAGCTCAATACCCGCTTCGAACTTGTCGTGTAAAAAATACTCATGACGCGCCTTTTTATTCAGCGCTATGGTATTGCTATTTGATTTGTTTGGTTTTTTCTTTGCCATAATGGCTTAGTCTACCTTGTATATCGGCGCGGATCAAAAATTGTGGCTATTTTCGCGCAGTCGCCTGTCACAAACAAGATAAATCTTGAAAACCTTGGTAAAATCGCCTTGTTAGAGTTTGGAGAGCGTATGCCACAAGTAGAAAAAAGTGCGTTAGTGATGTACAGCACACAAGAGATGTTTAACTTGGTCAATGATGTTGACGCGTATCCCGCTTTTTTGCCACATTGTTCCGGGGCGCGGGTGATAGATACTTCAGATCAGGGTATGACTGCAAGCCTTGAAATCTCTAAGGCGGGTTTGACAAAATGGTTTACGACTAAGAATCAGTACGAAGGTAACCGGGTTAGAATGCAGCTTGTTGATGGTCCGTTTAAGTCATTACACGGATATTGGGAGTTTATCGAATTGGATGAGCAAGCGTGTAAAGTCTGTTTAAAGCTAGAGTTCGAATTTGCTAATAAGCTGGTTGAGCTGGCATTTGGCCGTATCTTTAATGAAGTGGCGAAGAACATGGTCTCTGCTTTTACACAGCGAGCTAAAATTGTATACGGAGTACGCTCATGATCCAGGTTGAAGTGGTATTTGCGTTGCCTGATAAGGCCACCACGCTCAGTGTCGACGTTGCAGAGGGAACCTCGGTGGAGCAAGTGGTTTTACAAAGTGGTATTTTGGAACGATGTCCTGAAATTGATCCGACGAACCTGAGCCTGGGTGTGTGGAACAGAACCGTTAAGCTGAATCACGTAGTACGTGCTGGTGACCGGATTGAGGTGTATCGCCCACTTATCGCCGATCCTAAAGAAGCGCGCCGCCGCCGGGCTGAAAAAGCCAAAGAAGAAGGGCGTGCCAATAAAATCACTGGTGGACGCCCACTATCTAATTAGTATTTGCAGCTCAGGCCACTGCGTTAATATGCATGGCCTGATTGCGTTACCTTTCTTCGTCCTTAGGGCTATCCTGCTCGTAAGCTGCTTTCTCATCAGCTAAATCCTGCTTTAGTTTGCGGATCTTCAACCCCAGCTCCTGACCTCGGTGTCTGGCGTAATAGGTACAGCCAATAAACATACAGGTAGCAAAAAAGAGCTCAAGTAAAATCAGCAGCATTTCTTGCGGAGACACCCAAAGCAGCGTCAGTCCATGTGTGAAGTAGATCAACACAATGAAGTTGGCCCAGGCATAGGTATAAGGTTTGTCCTGAATAATGCCTTTAAGTGGCAACAACAGGGGTAAAATATACACCGCAAACACGAAACCTGTGCTGTAGCCCTCACGGGGTGCCAACACAAATAACCATAAAGGCATAAGAATTAACAAGCCCACGTAACCAATAAGGGCTGAGGCTTGAAAGCGTTTTGTGACGGTTTTTTTAGGGATCTGACTCATGATAATTTATTGCTAATGGTAAACAGTCGTTTTGCAAGTGCACGGCAGATTTTTATCTCTGTATCGCTTAACTCACAGCTGTTGTCCATGCCTGCCACATGGGTTGCGCCATAGGGGGTACCACCACTGGTGGTAGAGAGTAACTCAGGTACATCATAAGGTACACCCATCAGCAGCATACCGTGGTGTAACAGCGGCAAAGACAGATTAAGCAGGGTCGCTTCGTTGCCACCATGCATACTACTGGACGAAGAGAACACACATGCCGGTTTATCGATTAGCTGGCCTTTGAGCCAAATATCACTGGTTGTTTCCCAGAATGTTTTGGCTTGTGACGCCATCATGCCAAAGCGGGTGGGCGTGCCAAATGCCAGCGCATCGCAGTCAATGAGATCTTGCTTTGATACCACAATGTCATGGGCTTCTTTCGCAACGAAGGTGCGAAGTCTGACTTGCGCGCCGTGAAACTCCAGTGTGTCTGCAATTTCATGTGCCATTGCTGCAACAGAGCCATGGCTTGAATGATATAAAACTAAGATCTCAGGCATAGGATCACAGAATATCCAGTACAGACTCAGGCGGTCGGCCAATGGCGGCTTTATCACCTTTAACCACGATAGGTCTTTCAATGAGTTTTGGGTTGTCCAGCATTGCCTGACGCAGATGCGCTTCGTCGCTGTCTTTGCTCAGGCTCAGCTCTTTGTAGAGTGCTTCTTTGCTGCGTACCAGCTGGTGTGCTGAGGTAAAACCCAGTTTTTGCAGCAGGCCACTTAGCGTGTCTGCGTCGATGGGGGTTTTCAGATATTCGACGACGTCAGGTTGAATATCACGAGATTCCAGCAGAGCCAGCGTTTCACGAGATTTTGAACAACGAGGGTTGTGATAAATCGTAACAGACATACAAGATCCTTTACGGTAATAGTACTTATCTAATTTGGCGCAAATTGTATCGTATCCTGTAAGCCCTGCCTATGTTTTTCAGGCTAAGTAGCAGTGTATAACCAAGCGGTGCGTCAGGAGGTTGAGGAGGGCAGAGGCAAAGTTGCACCATGAACGCCACGGCAACATGGCTGTGCTCATGGTACAGCAGGTAAACTAAAGTTTGGCGAGTTCTTTTTGCATATCACGGTATTGCGTCAGTAGTGCTTTTAAGCGCAGGCGACGAATGGTTTCTTCCTTTTCCACGTGGTTAAGTGCTTTTTGAATTTCATCCGCAGCACGCATAAAGGCGCCGTAATGGCTGAGCAAACTGGCCTGACTTTCATGGTAATCGGCTTTGGCATCCATCTTTTTGTATGTATCAGTGAGTAGCTGCCTTGCCAAAACATGACCTGGTTTTTCGAGCAAAAAGACTTTCAGTAGTTGTTCAGCCAGATCATATTGCTCACTTTTGATTGCAACATTGGCGTAGTTCAGGGTGATCACCTGGTTATTCGGTCTGAGTTGATGTTTTTCACCCAGTAACTTAGTGATCCCAGCGTAATCTTTCTTCGCCAGCAACAGATCGGTGTATACGTCCAGATAAAACAAGTTATTGGGGTCAGCACGCAGTAATTTGTCCATTACTGTTTGGGCTTTATCCAGTTTTTCCTGATCCAGGAAAGTAATGGCCAGACCATATTCCAGGGCGCTTTTGTCCAGTTCTGATGAGCGCTTTAGTGCCTGCTCAAAGTACGCCTGGGCTGACTCACTATCGAGCTGATATCTGGCAATAACCCGGCTCTTGGCCAGCTGGAACTGAGGGCTTCTGGGTACATAGCGTTGCTCGTATTGTTGAGCACGCAAGCGGACGTCCGAGACCCGTGAGTCGGGCAGTGGGTGAGACATTAAAAACACCGGCGCTTTATTTTTAAAGCGTACCTGGGCTGCCAGTTTACTCAGAAACTCGCTGGAAGCATGTGGGTCGAATCCCGCATTGTATAAGGTCTGCATACCGAAGCGGTCGGCTTCTTGCTCAGCTTTGCGGCTGTGAGTAAGCTGACTCAGTGCTGATTGTGTTGAGCTGGCCGAGAGGATGGCCATACCCGCATCCGGGGCTATCACAGTTGCCAGAATACCGGTGATCATACCTGCAATGGTCAGGGCACTATTGTCTTTAGCTTGTTGGATCCTGCGTGCCAGGTGACGCTGGGTCACGTGGGCTATTTCGTGGCCCAGTACAGAAGCAAACTGGCTTTCGTTATCGGCCTGGGCCATCAGGCCCGTATGCACGCCAACGTGACCGCCATAAAAGGCAAACGCATTAATGTCTTTGTTATTAATCCAAAAAAAGGAAAAAGGAAAACGTACATCGTTAGCATTGGCAACCAACTTATTGCCGAGCGTAGACAAATACTCATCGAGCACCGGATCCTGCACCAGCTTAGATCCTGAGCGGATCTGCATCATCATAATTTCGCCGATGGCTTGCTCTTTGTCTATGGGCAACACTTGGACTGCGGATGTGCCCAAGTCGGGCAGTTTAAGTGTTGATTGAGCCTGGCCCGGGATTGACATACTCAAAGCCAGGGCACATAGAGATGCCTGAAACAGCTTTTTTAACTGCATTCTAGTCCTTATTCGTTTCGTCACCCAGCATGATTTTGGCGATGTCTATTTCATCGCTGCACGCACGGGCGTCTTTTTCGCACAACATATAAAAATCTTTAATTGAGACCCCATCAACCTTGATAACGTTCAATTCTCTTTGCAGCATGTTTAATGTTTTATAGACCACTTTGTGTGCATGCAAAATCAAGGCTTTGTCTGCGGTGTCACCTCTGTCGAAATAAAATGCGATAAACTTGTGGAGCTGGTTAAACCGCAGCAGCACTTTCATGGTATGTGGGTCCCAGACGTTAAACTCAAGATATTTATTGTCTTTCAGATAACGGTCTACTTTAACCCCCTTGGCGATAGGGTAAGCCCATAACTCAAAGCCACGGTCCGTAAACACTTGATGAAGCGCTAAGGCCGGAGCCTTGTCGCAGTGGATGATACCGTTGCTGTCTTCATATCCGCCAAGCAGAGATAAATTCCAGTTGCGCTTGTCGAGCAGGCGCTTAACGGCATGATCAAATCCATGTTGAAAAATACCTTCGCCTTCACTAACTGAAGAGGCGACAAGATGATAAAATGGTGGCAACTCACCCCAGTTAATTTGTTTTTTAAACCAGTTTATTTCTTTTAAGGTTGGGTTGTCAGGCAAACGCGCCTTGTTGTTTACACCAGGCATGTGAAAATCCGAAAAATCACTATCTCTTTTATAAGGATAACGCATTGACCGGGTTCAGGCTATACGGTTTACGCACAGAGCAAACCCGAACTGTGCTCCGGCACAGGCTAAGAGTTGTAACAGGTTGAAAGTAAAATTAAAGAAGGCTCAAAACAGAGTGATTGAATGTGATTTACGACCGTTTCAGTGTCCGCAGCTTTTTGTCCAGTTTAAGTGGCAGCTTAAAGAGGCGAAAATCAAAGCAAAAGCCGTGCGCTTTTTTTACACAAAAGAACAAGACTTGCGAGATGTAATGCGCTATTTAGACAATCAAGATATGGTATTTCAACATAATCAGCAGTCAGAACCATTTTTTATACAAGTGGAGTGTATAGATGATTGAACTCATTAAATCCTGGTATCGGGCCAAGTTTTCAGATCCCAATTCTGTGACCTTACTGCTGATGCTGCTGGCGATGGCTGCACTGTTATACTTTTTTGGGACTTTCATTATTCCCGTGTTAGTGGCCATCGTTATAGCCTATTTGCTGGATTGGCCTGTAACGCATCTGCAGCGGGTGGTGCCCAGCCGGCAGATGGCGACCAACCTCGTGATGCTGGTCTTTGTGAGCGTCATGCTGGCACTGATGTTTGGCATTTTGCCAGTGCTGTGGGCGCAAACCAGTAACCTGGTGCAAGAAGCCCCGACTATGATTGAAGAAGGCAAATATTATCTGCTTCATTTACCTGACAATTACCCAAATCTGATATCGACAGAGCAGGTTCAAAACCTTGTGGGAGCGGTGGAAACTAAGTTGTTTGATTTTGGCCAACAGGTGGTCTCTGCCTCTCTGACATCAATAAAAGATGTGGTGGCCTGGCTTATTTACTTAGTCCTGGTGCCTTTGTTGGTGTTTTTCATGTTGAAAGATAAAACCCAGCTCACCGCCGGGTTGTTGCAGTTGGTGCCAAAAGAAAGACGTCTGATCAATCAGGTGTGGGAAGAAATGGACCATCAGATCATGAACTACATTCGGGGTAAAGTCATTGAAATTGTGATTGTCGGGTTATCCAGTTTTATTGCCTTCACTGTGTTGGATTTGCGTTATGCAGCCTTACTTGGCACCCTGGTGGGTTTCTCGGTGTTGATCCCCTTCATTGGGGCTGCGGTGGTGACTTTGCCTGTGGCTGCCGTGGCGTTGTTTCAATTTGGTATTGCGCCAGAGTTTTGGACTGTATTGGTGGTCTATGGAGTGATCCAGGCTTTGGATGGCAACGTGTTGGTGCCGCTGCTGTTTTCTGAAGCGGTAGACCTGAACCCGGTATACATTATCGTCGCAGTCCTGTTTTTTGGCGGTTTGTGGGGGTTCTGGGGGGTCTTTTTTGCCATTCCGCTGGCCTCTTTAGTCAAAGCCCTGCTCAATGCCTGGTCAACACAGCAACAGGAATACCTCGCATCTGAGGCCAAATAATCTACAACAGGTGGCGCGCCTGCGTCACCTCGTTCTTTCCTGTCTCCCCCAAATGTTATCTTGTACCATTTTGGAATAACGATCTTCATTTATACAGCAAATGATTATTATGCTTGTTGCGCCTTTTGTGTAGAATGGAATAAGATATTCTATATTGTTATAAAGGAGCGCCGTGTGATCCAGTCTGAACAAGACCAATTAATCTACCTCGATGCCAATGCCACTACGCCGGTATTACCCGAGATTGCAAAAGTCGTGGTGCATACCATGCAAGTGTGTTTTGGTAACCCTTCGAGTGCCCACATTACGGGCGTGCAGGCCAAGCACTTGATGGAAGAGGCCCGAAATAAAGGTCGAGAGGTGATTGGGGCGACGAGCGGAGAGCTGCTTTTTACCTCTGGTGCGACAGAAGGGATCCAAACGGCCATCGTCTCGGCTCTGAGCGATTATGTGCAACGCGCCGATAAGGCATACGAAAAGCCGGTGCTGATGTATGGCGCAACGGAACATAAAGCGGTGCCGAATACCTTAAAACACTGGAATCGGTTATTAGGTCTGGATGCACAGATCCTGGAAATACCTGTCGATTCAAAAGGGATACTGGATCTGGATTTTATTGCAGAGCATGTTGAACAGGCTGTGATGATCTGTACTATGGCGGCTAACAATGAAACAGGTATCAAGCAAGATTTGCTCAGACTTGAGCAAGTGATCCGTGAAGGCAACGCAAAAACGGCCTGGATGGTCGACTGTGTTCAGGCTTTAGGTAAGTTGCCGTTGCAGTTGTCACAGACCACAATAGATTATGCGCCGTTTTCTGGCCATAAGCTCTATGCACCAAAAGGCATCGGCTTTTTGTATATTCGCAGTGGCAGTCCATACACGCCCTTTATTGCGGGCGGTGGTCAGGAATCGGGGATGCGTTCAGGTACGGAAAATATTCCCGGCATTGCGGCACTCAGTACGCTCTTTGATATGCTGCTGGATAAAGAAAACTCGCCTTTTAATCCGGTAGAGCAGCTTGAAAAACACCGCAGTATGTTGGCCGAAGCCATTGAAACGACTTTTAAGCAGGTCACTTTTCATCATGACTTTGCGCTGTCTGTACCAACAACGCTTAACTTCTCGGTGGATCACCTGACTAATAAAGAGGTCATTGATCTGCTGGATGCTGCGGGGATACGTGTCAGCGGAGGATCTGCCTGTAGTTCAGGCTCAAGTCGCAGCTTTGTGCTTGACGCAATGAATGTCCCGGACTGGCAAAGTGAAAATGCCATCCGGCTGTCGTTTGGCCCGGCCGATAGTGAAGCCCAGATCCGCCAGGCCTGTGAGGCATTAAAAAGCCTTCAGCCGATACTGGAGAACAACTGCCTGGTGGTTTCAGACAGCACCGCACCTGAGCAGGAAGCCTGCGCAGTGGGCTTAACTCAGCTACGTCATCAGGGCGCCTGTTGCTGGCTCTATGTTACACCCGATAAACAGGCTGTTATCGTGGACCCCGTACCTGAGTTAGTTCCTCGTTTACAACGCTTGCTGGATAAACAAGGGCTGGGCTGCAGGGCATTGTTGAAAACCCATCTGAGTGAGCAAGCAAGAGATGCTGTGAATTTGTTGTCTCATAACCTGATTGATGACAAGGCCTTGGATGACTTTGGCTGGCCCGTGGACGGCACACACGGATTATTGCAAGAGTCCCTGATACAACTACCAGGTACTGAGAGAGAGTCGGAAAATCGTTGTTATTTATTGATGCAGGGCGATGATGTATCTGCCTGTTTTGCCGGCAAGCTGTTACTGCCCCAGGGGCTTGGTGATAGTCAGGGAGAGGCTGCCTGCGCGGCTTCTATGGCTGGAACGCTACTACGGCTCAATGAAATACTGGATGACAATAGTTTGATCTGTAGTGCGCTGGATTATCAACAGTGCTTTGCAATTAACTGGCATGCACAAGTACAGGTTAGCCCGTTACTGGGTCGCCTGCTGAATGGGGCCTGTTCAACCGATGAGTTTATTGAGCAAAAAGCCAGCATAGACAGCGATTCCAGCACATTCAGAGAGCGCTTCCTGGGGGCCTTGATGGACTCGGCTGTGCCTGCGGTGAAAGCGCTGAACAGATCGGCCGCAGAAGAGTGGTTACAATGTCATGAAGGAATGATCATTGATTGCCGGGAACCGTATGAGTCCGATGTCTCACGCCGTGGGATCACTGAACTGTTTGGCAATCTCGCGGTTGGCCGGGTGCTGAATATTCCACTAAGCAGAATGACCGACGTATTGCGAAATGGGGCGCTTGACTCATCGCAGCATTATCTGTTGGTGTGTCGTACCGGTAATCGTTCGATGCAGGCTGGTAACACGCTGGCTATGCTAGGGTTTGATAGGGTCGCGAACCTGGCAGGTGGACTGGCGTTAAATTAGTATGCTGAAGCCCCGGTCATGCCGGGGCAAAGTCTTTATTGTGGCGCCGGACCGGTACTTTCTCGTACCACCATATTGGGCGTAAAAGTAGTGGTGATGTCTTTGTCCTGATTTCGACTGCCACGGGTTTTAGAGAAAAGCAGCCTTGCAGCATGTTCGGAAATCACATCATTAGCCTGATGTGCCGTGGTAAGTTTTGGCCAGGTCTGACGCGAGAACGGGGAGTCCTCGAACCCGGAGATAGAAAGTTGCGCCGGGATCTCAATGTTCATCAAACGAGCCGCAAATAACGCACCAGCGGCCACCTCATCGTTACCGCCTAAAATTGCGGTGATCTTATTCGGGTTACCATCTTCAAGTAGCGCTTTAGCACCCTTAACACCGGATTCGAACGAATAGGTGCCTTTGTGTATGAAGTCCTCATTAAAGGCTATCTGATGATCAGCCAATGCCTGTTTATAGCCTGCCAGGCGTTCTGTGGTCGATTTGTGCTCTTCATCACCGCAGACAAACGCAATGTGTTTATGTCCCAGCGAAAGCAAGTGCTCTGTAATTTCGTAAGCGGCTGCAAAATCGTCTACATAGATACAGTTTTTCGATTTTTCTTCTTCGTCTTCATTGTGGCCCGACAAGAGTCGTACATAGCTGACGCCGAGTTCATCCAGCATATCAATAATGGGTTGTTGCTCAGATAGCGGGGGAGTCAGAACCAGGCCTGCAAGTCGAGAGCGTTTGATCATAGTTGCGATTTCAGCTTGCATATCTTTTTGCTGTGCATTGCAGGGGTGGATCACCAGCTCATAGCCTTCTTCTTTACAGCGCGAAAGTACCCCGTTTTGCATATCTATGATGTAGTAGGCATTTGGGTTGTCATAAACCAATCCTATGGCAAACGATGATGTGCCTGCCAGGTTACGTGCGGCAGTATTGGGTTGATAATTGAGCTCTTTTACGGCTTGCATTACCTGATCATAGGTTTTTTTGCGTACCGATGGTTCCTTGTTAATCACGCGCGATACGGTTTTCATCGACACGCCTGCATGTTTTGCTACATCGTTGATGGTTACTTTCATCTTGTTTTTCTTCTGTGAGAGAAGGTGGTACTATATTGTGTACAAGTGCTTAACCATGCACTTTATAGCGCGATCATTGCGCATTCCTGATGACTAGCACTCAGGTTTTCACTCGGTATAGTCCGTGCCTTGATTTCATAAAATGATCATTTGTTGTTTCTAGTCTATCCAATTTGCTCTTAAATTAGCAGCAAAAATTCTACCAAATAAATTAATGATACCGGTGTCAAAAAGTCAAAATTGGGGTATTATGCGCAATGTAAAATTAAGAATTAGCTATTTGACAGCGTTGTCATTTTAACTTATGTTTAACGCAATACGTCGTTTAACACTTGTGATAAATACAATTTTTATTGTTTTGAAAACGCATCGTCACTAGGGGAATTAATATGAGTTGCCGTACACAACTATCGAGTTGGCAGGCTTTAACAACAGCATCAGAACAACTGAAGACACAACATTTAAAATCTTTGTTTGAGCAAGATGCAACGAGATTTGACCTGTTTTCTCGTCAGATCCCGGGCTTGTTGTTTGATTTTTCTAAGCAACTCATCGACAAAGACACATTCGCACAGTTGATTAATCTGGCTGAACAATGTGATTTGGCTCAGTGGCGCGACAAGTTGTTTGCAGGTGAAAAAATCAATATCACCGAAGACCGAGCGGTGTTACATGTCGCTTTGCGTAACCGTGGTAATACACCGATTTATGTTGATGGCGAAAACGTCATGGACCAAGTTAATGCAGAGCTTGAAAAGCTAAAAGTATTCAGTCATAAAGTGCGCAGTGGCGACTGGCTGGGTTATACAGGTAAAGCAGTTAAAGATGTTGTCGCCATTGGTGTGGGCGGGTCTAACCTGGGCCCGCAGATGGTGACTGAAGCACTGAGTTCTTATGCGGACGACACCCTCAATGTACATTATGTGTCTAATGTTGATGGTGTTCAGCTCGCTCATGTATTGGACAAGGTATCTCCAGAAACCACCTTGTTTGTGGTCTCATCGAAAACCTTTACCACCTCAGAAACCATGACAAACGCACGCTCGTCTGTTGCCTGGTTCCTGAAGTCTGCACAAAATGAAGCAGAAATCGCTAAGCATTTTGTTGCTGTGAGTACCAATCTTGAGAAAACGCGTGCCTTTGGTATCGCAGACGAAAATGTATTTACCATGTGGGACTGGGTAGGCGGACGCTTCTCTTTGTGGAGCGCAATTGGTTTACCGATTGCCCTGTATCTGGGTTACGACAAGTTTGAAGCTATTTTAGAAGGCGCTTACGAGATTGATGAGCATTTTAAAAATGCCTCATTTGACCAGAATATTCCATTAATTATGGCGCTACTGAGCGTTTGGAACACCAGTTTTCTCGGTTATCAGTCGCAAGCCATCTTGCCTTACGACCAGGCACTGCATATGCTTCCTGCCTATCTACAGCAGGGTGAAATGGAAAGTAACGGTAAGCATGTTACCTTTGCGGGCCAAACGGTTCCGTATACCACTGTACCGCTTATCTGGGGCATGACAGGCATCAACGGCCAGCACGCATTTTATCAGTGTTTGCACCAGGGGAACGTCATTGTTCCAGCCGATTTTATTGCGTCTGTTAAACCACAGCGCGATGTGGCCAAACACCATGATATTTTGTTGTCTAACTTTTTTGCCCAAACAGAAGCCCTGATGGCTGGGGTGAATGAGCAGCAGGTGCGCAGCGATTTAGCCGCGAAGGGCAAATCAGAAGCAGAAATTGAGCGTTTGCTGCCACATAAAATTCATGAAGGGAACAGACCAACTACGTCAATGATTTTGGACGAAGTTGATGCCAAAGCGGTGGGCCGTCTTATTGCCTTGTATGAGCATAAAATATTTTGTCAGGGTATTATCCTTGAAGTTTGCTCATTTGATCAGTGGGGTGTTGAGCTGGGCAAAGGGCTGGCGAGCGCCATTGAAGCAGAACTGACGCAGGATAACGTTGAACACGCACACGATAGCTCCACAGCTGGGTTGATCGCGTATTACAAACAAAACAGATAATAGCCGACAAGCAAGGTGCTTGTCGGGTGCCAGATTGCAACCTGGCACAGATGAAAAGAATACCTTTGAACGGGTAGCGCTGGAGTGCTTAGGGCCTGTATTTTTGTGAGAGGAATTACAGTGCCCCTAAGGCTCATTTTTTCAAATTTACTTGCCTTGTCATAACCTGTAAGCGGCAGGTGAGTAAACTGGCTATAACAGAGCCAACAAGCAGTGGCGGAACAGACTCTGACTGGGGATGTATGGTGTAGTCGTCACGACGAAGTACATAAAACAGATCAGACAGGTGAGCCATCACCATCCCTTACCGCACTGCGGCACAACACCATGATATCATTGTGTGGTGCGAACGAATTCAATTCCAGCAAGAAAGCAGAGTTTGCTAGTCTGAATGCAGACTGGAAAACGGTTTTAACTAACGAGCGTGTGATGCACCCTGGTGCGACGCGCCTAACCTTGTGAGACATAATTATGCTTAATCCTTTTGATATCGTAATTTTTGGTGGGGGCGGCGACTTAGCGTTACGAAAGTTGTTACCTGCAATGTATCGTGCGTATCAAGAAGGTAATTTACCTGAAGGCTCACGCGTACTTCCTACCGTCCGGGCACAAGAACAAAAAGAACAATACATTGCCACGGCAGAGCAGGCACTTAAGTCGCACCTTAGCGAAGGTGAGTTTAACGCAAAAGACTGGCAGGCTTTTGCCCAGTTCCTGGTACCGGTAGTGGTAAATGTGACTGAAGCTGACGATAACTGGGATGTATTGAAAGATATTCTCGATGCAGATGGTGAAGAAAAATCACGCGTCTTCTACTTATCTTTACCGCCCGCTGTGTACGGTACGTGTTGTGAGTTGTTATCGCAAAAGAACCTGATCACGGATAATTCCCGTGTGGTAGTTGAAAAACCGATTGGCTATTGTGGTAAGTCGGCTGAAGAAATTAACGGGAAAATTGCACAATTCTTCGAAGAAAATCAAATTTTCCGTATTGACCACTATCTGGGCAAAGAAACTGTACAAAACCTGATGGCACTGCGTTTTGCGAACGCTTTGTTTGAAAATCTGTGGGATGCAAAGTCAATCGACAACATCCAAATCAGTATCTCTGAGACGGTGGGCCTTGAGAGTCGTGCTGGCTTTTATGATAAGGCCGGTGCACTGCGCGATATGGTTCAGAACCATTTGCTGCAGTTGCTATGTCTGGTGGCGATGGAATCTCCGTCAAAGCTCAATGCCAATAGTATTCGTGCTGAAAAGCTTAAAGTGCTTGAAGCGTTACGTCCACTGGTTGGTGAGGAAGTGGATGACAACGTCGTTCGTGGCCAATACGTGCCAGGCGACCTGAACGGTAAACTGGTCCCCGGTTATTTGGAAGAACTTGGGGAAGGGTCAAGTAAGACAGAAACATTTGTAGCGATTAAAGCGCATATCGATAACTGGCGCTGGGCTGGTGTGCCATTTTACCTGAGAACGGGTAAACGAATGAAAAAGCGCTGTGCAGAAATCGTGGTTGAATATAAGCCTGTTTCTCATAACGTATACGACCCGAGCGTTGGTCCAATTCAGCCAAACCGCCTTGAGATCCGATTGCAACCAGAAGAAAGCATTCAGCTGACACTGATGTCTAAACGCCTTGATAACCTGGAAATGCAGTTGCAGCCGGTGACACTGAACATTGAGCTGAGTCAACAGTACAGCAAAGGTTTCCACTCAGATGCGTATAAGCGCCTGATGCTGGATGCTGCCGCGAATAACCCGGCATTGTTCATCCATCGTGATGAAGTAAGACAAGCCTGGAAGTGGATCGACCCGATCGTTGCACGCTGGCAGGAAAAAGGCACACCTTCGCTGTATCGCGCGGGATCATGGGGCCCGGAAGCTGCTGATGAGCTGCTGGAAGAAAGTAATCACGCCTGGTTTAACGTAGGAGAAAAAGCATAATGGCACAACTGACCGAAGCGTTTTTTGATAGTAAAGAGGCGATGACTGCAAAGTTGGCTGAGCTGTTGAGCAGCACTTTAAGTCAGGCGATTGAAGCGGATGGTCGTGCATCTATGCTGGTATCTGGTGGCTCGTCACCAGCACCTGCCTACAAGCACCTGTCTAATTTATCTCTGTCCTGGGATAAAGTGACTGTGGCCATGGTTGATGAGCGTTGGGTTGACGCAGACCATGAGAAGTCTAATGAAGCGTTCATTAATTCGACCTTACTGCAAAACGAAGCGAGTAAAGCTACATTTGTGACGATGAAAAATGCTGAAGCAACAGCCATTGCAGGCCAGGCACAGTGCGAGAGCGCCTATGCTGAATTAAAAGCGCCATTTGATATCACCATTCTGGGTATGGGTCCCGACGGACATACTGCATCTTTGTTCCCGCATGCAGAAGGACTGGAGCAAGCATTGCAGACCTCTGAGCTGGTGTGTGCCATCAATGCTAAGCAAAGTGAAGTGACAGGCAGCATTACAGAGCGTATGAGCCTGACTTTGTCTGGCATTGCCAATACTAAGCATGCTGTCTTGCTGATCAGTGGGGATGCAAAGCGCGCTGTTTACGAAGAAGCCAAGCAGCCTGGCTCTGAACTCGATATTCCACTGCGTGCGGTGTTAAACCACCCGGAGCTGAAGCTCAGTGTGTTCTGGTGCCCCTAATTAAAGACACCTAGTAAGAAGCTTTTAAAAAGCACGCCCCGGGCGTGCTTTTTTAATGCCTGGCTACCACATATTGACCCAATAGTATTCGTGCTGAAAAGCTTAAAGTGCTTGAAGCGTTACGTCCACTGGTTGGTGAGGAAGTGGATGACAACGTCGTTCGTGGCCAATACGTGCCAGGCGACCTGAACGGTAAACTGGTCCCCGGTTATTTGGAAGAACTTGGGGAAGGGTCAAGTAAGACAGAAACATTTGTAGCGATTAAAGCGCATATCGATAACTGGCGCTGGGCTGGTGTGCCATTTTACCTGAGAACGGGTAAACGAATGAAAAAGCGCTGTGCAGAAATCGTGGTTGAATATAAGCCTGTTTCTCATAACGTATACGACCCGAGCGTTGGTCCAATTCAGCCAAACCGCCTTGAGATCCGATTGCAACCAGAAGAAAGCATTCAGCTGACACTGATGTCTAAACGCCTTGATAACCTGGAAATGCAGTTGCAGCCGGTGACACTGAACATTGAGCTGAGTCAACAGTACAGCAAAGGTTTCCACTCAGATGCGTATAAGCGCCTGATGCTGGATGCTGCCGCGAATAACCCGGCATTGTTCATCCATCGTGATGAAGTAAGACAAGCCTGGAAGTGGATCGACCCGATCGTTGCACGCTGGCAGGAAAAAGGCACACCTTCGCTGTATCGCGCGGGATCATGGGGCCCGGAAGCTGCTGATGAGCTGCTGGAAGAAAGTAATCACGCCTGGTTTAACGTAGGAGAAAAAGCATAATGGCACAACTGACCGAAGCGTTTTTTGATAGTAAAGAGGCGATGACTGCAAAGTTGGCTGAGCTGTTGAGCAGCACTTTAAGTCAGGCGATTGAAGCGGATGGTCGTGCATCTATGCTGGTATCTGGTGGCTCGTCACCAGCACCTGCCTACAAGCACCTGTCTAATTTATCTCTGTCCTGGGATAAAGTGACTGTGGCCATGGTTGATGAGCGTTGGGTTGACGCAGACCATGAGAAGTCTAATGAAGCGTTCATTAATTCGACCTTACTGCAAAACGAAGCGAGTAAAGCTACATTTGTGACGATGAAAAATGCTGAAGCAACAGCCATTGCAGGCCAGGCACAGTGCGAGAGCGCCTATGCTGAATTAAAAGCGCCATTTGATATCACCATTCTGGGTATGGGTCCCGACGGACATACTGCATCTTTGTTCCCGCATGCAGAAGGACTGGAGCAAGCATTGCAGACCTCTGAGCTGGTGTGTGCCATCAATGCTAAGCAAAGTGAAGTGACAGGCAGCATTACAGAGCGTATGAGCCTGACTTTGTCTGGCATTGCCAATACTAAGCATGCTGTCTTGCTGATCAGTGGGGATGCAAAGCGCGCTGTTTACGAAGAAGCCAAGCAGCCTGGCTCTGAACTCGATATTCCACTGCGTGCGGTGTTAAACCACCCGGAGCTGAAGCTCAGTGTGTTCTGGTGCCCCTAATTAAAGACACCTAGTAAGAAGCTTTTAAAAAGCACGCCCCGGGCGTGCTTTTTTAATGCCTGGCTACCACATATTGACTAATACCAATTTCACTTAATACCTGGTCTATTTGAAGGAGCAAATAGGACGCTAACAGCGTTAAAAATTTCTCATTTAGAACCTTATATCTCAGACATAGGCTCGCAAATTTTTTGCCTGGTTATCGATCCTATCTTCTCGCCTCAAAATAGAACGCTTAATTAAGCAACTTGGTATAAATTATCTAAAACTGGTGTGCCAGTAGAGGTATAGTGGATATGAAAAGAGAGGCGGTGTTGCCTCTCTGTAGTGAATTTGAGTTTGTCTTTTTATTACAGGGAATTGATGAACACCAGAGCGATGGCCAGCGGACAAACAAACTTGATATACCAGGGCCAGATGCGCCAAAACAGTGATGAAGCAACTTCCGGGTGGCCAGTCTGGATTTCTTTGAGTAGCTTCTGACGATGCCAGATCCAGCCTACAAAGATGCAGCACAGCATGCCTAGCAGGGGCTGACCAAACTGCGTGGTCAGTTTCACAACCAGACCAAACAGGGCCGAGAAGTTGAGAATAATCGTCACGCTCACTGTCGCGATAATTCCACCAATGATCCAGGTTGCCTGTGTTCTGGCCAGCGCGAACTTTTCAACTGCGTAAGACACGGGCGCTTCGAGCATGGAAATGGAGCTGGTTAGTGCAGCGATGCTCATCAGTGCAAAGAAAGCAAAACCTACGAACACGCCAACGCCACCCATGCCTTCAAACAAGGCCGGTAAAACCTGGAATACCAAAGTATCTTCTGATAACAACTGCCCGGTTGGTGAGAAGATCTCGACGCCCTGAGCTTGTGCTACGTACATCGCTGGAATGATCAGCAGGCCGGCAACAAAAGCAATGAACACATCGATTAAGGTGACATATGCACCCAGTGACACGAGGTTTTCTTGCTTGCTGATGTAAGAGCCATAAATGATCATCACACTGGTACCCAGCGATAAAGAGAAGAAAGCCTGACCGAGCGCACTGACCAGTAGGGCTGGATCCAGCAATGAAGAGAAT
The DNA here is from genome assembly GCF_000238295.3 of Pseudoalteromonas rubra. Taxonomy (NCBI): domain Bacteria; kingdom Pseudomonadati; phylum Pseudomonadota; class Gammaproteobacteria; order Alteromonadales; family Pseudoalteromonadaceae; genus Pseudoalteromonas; species Pseudoalteromonas rubra. The sequence goes on along the minus strand of NZ_AHCD03000034.1, from coordinate 81,748 downwards.
TCAGGGACCAGGTAGGCTTTTAAGCCAGTCGTAGCACCATCCTGAGTCAGTACATAGGCAATTAATGAGAACAGAATGAGCAGCAACGCAGGCATCAGACGCTTGGACCACTTTTCTATGCCATTTTCGACGCCTTTACTGATGATGGAGATAGTCAGGGCGACAAAGGCAAGCGTGAAGCTGAGATCTCTCAGCAGAGATTGCTCTGAGAGCCACTGCGCCGCACCTGTTGCACCGATTGTGTTGGCCACAGGCTCAAAGGTGGCACTTAACATCCAGCCAGCGACAATGGCGTAGAAACTTAAAATCAGTCCGGCACAAATGATGCCGCCAAAACCGACGAAAAACGCAAACTTTTTTTGCACCGGGTTATTACCCAGCTTTTGCAGTGAAGACACGGCATTGGCCTGACCGTGGCGACCGATCACCAGCTCAGCCATCAGTGCGGGATAAGCCAGACAGAACGCCAGGATCAAATACATTAATACAAAAGCGGCACCACCATTACTGGCGGTTTGAGTGGGGAAACCCCAAATGTTCCCCAGGCCTACAGCAGATCCCGCTGCAGCCATAATGAATCCAAAGCGAGAGCTGAACTCTCCGCGCACACTGCTCATATTCTTATACTTCTCTTTTTTAAAGACGGCGGCAACAATCTACTGTAATTAAAAGGAAATAAAAAGGCCTAAATTGCATTGATCTAACACAAGTTTTTGCTTAAATCCTGAGCGTAATCCGAAAAATCCAGTAGTGTCTCCACTTGTGGTTAGTATCTAGCTGATTTATAGCACAAATCTAACGCTTGTCAGTCAGTCTTGACAGTATTTCTCGGGGCTTTACAGGAAAATGTCAATGTGAACTTTGCGCCGCCGAGCAGATCAGATCTGCTGACACTGGCTTGCCCATGGTGCCAGTCGACTACTTTTGCCACAATAGCCAGCCCCAAGCCATAGCTTTTTCCTGCCCGGTTACGATGTCCTTGTTCCTGGAAAAAAGGGTCAAATACCTTGGCCCAGTTTTCTTCTTCGATGCCCGGGCCATCATCTTCGACCCGGATTTCAATTTGATGATCCAGTTGCTGGGCACTGACAATGATTTGCTTGTTGGCGAAATCGCAGGCATTGCTCAACAAGTTGGAGATGGCTCTGGCCAACCAGTGGGGATCGGCAGCCAATTGTAAGCTTGCCGGAACTGAAACACTGGCATTAATTTGCTTTTTGGCCAGTTTGGGGGTCATTTGCTCAACCACATTACCAATATAGGTGTCCAGCTGGGTGGGGGTAAACTTGAGCAGGTGTGACTTTTGTTCCAAGGTGGCAAAAGACAAATAACTGGCCAGCATATCTTCCATCTGATCCAGATCTTTCTCCATCCGGTGCATCAGGGCGTGCACCTGCTCAATATCATCTTCTTCAAAGGCGGCATCAAAACCGAATCGCAAACAGGCAACCGGGGTACGAATGTCGTGAGATAAACTGGACGCCATCAGCTTGTTTTCGGCAAGCAGCTTTTCTATCTGATTAGCCATGCGGTTAAAGGTCAGCTCCAGATCTTTGATATAGGTGAAATGATTCACCTCAATGCGAGCGCTTAAATCACCGCTGGCAAATTGTTTTGCTGCACTGACCAGTACCGCAAGTCGTCTGGCTAGGGGCGCGAGGATGACCCACATAAAAGTGCAAATCCCGGCATAAAAAGCCAGGGTTAAAAACACATCTGAGTCATATTGTTCGGGTGGTTTTTCGAGTCTCAGCTCCAGGTAGTCGGGAGCCAGTGACGGCGCAGACTTAAGCAAGTAGTAGCCTATATCATCTTCTAACAGCAGGCCTTCGGGCTGCATCATCTGGTTTTTTAGTTCGACCGGTAACGCTAAGGAGTCTCCTGAGCTATAGGTGATGGGGAGATCAAAGTCTTTACTCACTTGCTCCATATAGGCTGCTCGCAGTGTCTCTGGGATGGAGGCACTTTGGTTGGTCACACCATAAAGCAGTTTGGCCTGCCAGGCAAAGGCATCTTCCGCGGGTTCAGCTTGCTGGCTCAGGGTATCAAGCAGCCAGCCCAGTACCACGATTGAGATCAGAGCGCTCGCTAACAAATACAGGTAGAGCTTTCTCATCCTTTACTCCAAAGATAAATCCCATTACATAAGGTCAGCAAGGGACAGGGCTGGGGTCCGCACAATAAACAGCGGACCTATAAATAGCTCAGAGTTGGCTTACCAGGCTGAAGGCACCAGCAGATAGCCTTTCCCCCAGATTGTTTTAATTTTTTCAGGGTTTTGAGGGTCATCGCCAAATTTCTTACGCAGTGCAGAAATAAGTACATCAACACTGCGGTCCAGACCGTCATACTCACGCCCTTTGGTGGCTTTAAACACGGCATCCCTGGAAACCACTTCACCAGCGTTACTGGCCAGAAAATGAAGTAACAGATATTCGGCGCTGGAGACATTCACTTCCTGATCTGCGACGATAACTTTACGTGCCTGAGTATCTATACGCAAATTGCCAACATTGAGCATCACTGCATTAGTATCTGTGCCGGCATCATTGTCCTGGGCAACCCGCATATTGGCTTTGATCCGCGCCAGCAATGCGCGAGGGCGCACCGGCTTGATCACATAGTCGCTGGCACCAACCTCCAGTCCAATCACTTCGTCCATCTCTTCATCTTTGGCTGTCAGCATGATGATGGGCTTGTTGTAAAACTGGCGCAACTCGCGACACACGCTGATACCATCTTGACCCGGTAACATGATATCCAATAATACCAAATCAGGATCGTGTTGTTTGACCATACTGACAACCTGATCGCCGCGATAACAACACTCCGTGGTGTAGCCTTGATTATTCAGGTAATCAGCAACCCACTGTGCGAGTGATTCGTCATCCTCAACCAACAAAATCGTGCCGTATTGCTCCATTTGACTTCTCCTTTATTGCGCTTGCCTTGGATGCAGCCGGACAAGGCGTTATCTATTTTGTTTGAATTATGTGCTTGCCTGCAATTATAAGTATGAATCACGTAAAAAGTGTAATTAAGTGTGTGTTCTTGTGTAAGAACCTCAGTTAAAGCAACACATTAAGCTTTTCTATCAGACCTCGACTCAAATGATGCATCATGTCGCTGGTCAGTGCGCTCACTTCTGTTTTATTACATGCGCCAGCGGTTTTTACCAAAGGCGAAATCTGCGATTCCACCTGATAGGGTGGGATGTCGACAGCCTGATTGTATCTTGCACGACGGGCTTCTTCTTGATTTTGTTCGACAATGAATGAAATCACAGCGTGTTCGTTTGCGACCTTCTCGGTTTCTGTGAAGGTATACTGTAGCGGGATCCCTTGATATCCCGCACTGTTAATCGATGATTTAGCAAACCAAATGACGTCAGAAGAAGACTTGTGAGTCAGCCGCATGCTTAAAGATGCGATGATATTACTGCACTGCTTACTTGGGATCGTTTGCGCGAGTTGTGCAATGTAAGGGTGGGGATCTTCAGGCTTATTAAGTACATAAACCTTATCCTTGCCAAACGATAGATCCATTTGCTGCACCACCAGGTGGTAATCACTGCTTTTTTGTGCAACGACTGTCAAGCCTTTGTCTTTTAGCAGTTGGATAATCTGCTTACGCAATGTATCTGTGACGCTCACTTTACTGGTATCAATGTAAACTGTGTTGCCACTTTTAACCGGGTGGGCGGGCAGTTGAACAGATTTGATCCGGGCAGATTCGAGTTCGGTGCTATATGACAGCTGATAAACGGATTTAGTTAATAGCGGCTTTTTTGGCACGTCTAGCTTGGGGGCCATTGGCGGTGTTGCAATACACCCTGTGAGTCCGGCCAAGGCAATAATTGAAAGCAAACAGCGCATGACTTATACCTCTAAACTTAGTTTTATAGATCAGCACTTAGCTGCATTAAAACACGACAAATTATTTGGCACTATCCCCCGGGCCACATTGAAGAATTTCTATGACCAACAAGGATTGTCCGCGTGAGCAGTGCCAAACTTCATGATATTATGTGCAGCGTGTTAATGAATCGGATCATTATGAAGTCACTGCATCACCTTATTATTATTGCTTTCGCACTGACGACCTGGGTCGTTCAGGCTAACCCAGACAGCGAACAGCTGCGCTGGGAGCAATTTGTGAACGCATATTCTAAGCAACTCAAACAAAAACTAAAAGAAAAATCGATACCGGGTGCTGCTTTGAGCATTGTTCATCAGCAGCATGGTGATCATATAGCGGGTATAGGGCAAACCAAAGTGAAAAAAGGGCGCAAAGTCACGGCGAATACGCGCTTTCGGTTAGCATCGGTCTCCAAGACTTTTGCCGGCTCCCTGACCGCTAAGTTGGCTGCTCAAGGGGTTCTCAATCTCGAAGATACCGTCGCGGAGCACCTACCTATTTTTAGTGAGAGTGCTTACGGTAAAGCTAAATTATATCACTTACTGAGCCACTCCAGCGGTCTGGTACCCAACGCCTATGATAACTTGATAGAGTCACGCATGGCGTATGACAAGATTTATCCGCGCCTGGTTGATGTTAAGCATATTTGTCGCCCGGGTATTTGTTATGGCTATCAGAATGTCATGTTTAGCCTGATCGGCAATGTGATTGCGCAAACGACGCAACTTAGCTACGAGTCCTGGCTCGAGCACTTTTTCTTTGCTCCTTTGGGTATGAAAGATGCGGGCTTGGGTCATGCGCATATGACCAGAGATGATAATTTTGCGGCACCTCATGTGCGGGGAACTAAACGTTGGCACACCGCCAGGTTAAAGCCTCACTACTATAAAGTGGCGCCAGCAGCAGGTGTGAATGCCAGTGCCGCAGATATGGCACAATGGTTAAAGGCACAATTGGGTATATACCCTTCGGTCTTATCGCTGGATGCGCTTACCATACAGTCACGCCCGTACACGCACACAAAGCGCGAATTACGCAGACGTGTGTGGCGTAATTATGTTGAACAAGCACATTATGGACTGGGCTGGCGGATCTACAGTTTTTCAGGTGAATTAATGTATTACCACAGTGGCTGGGTGCAGGGTTATAGAACGGATGTGGCAGTATTACCAGAGTTGGGGATTGGTTTTAGTTTACTGCTGAACGCTGAAAGTGGGGTGATCAACGGCCTGAGTACAGAATTCATTCGTCAGGCCATTGAATTTAGCAGAGCTGCCAGGGCACAAGCTGATGCTCAGGCAGCCAGCTAGATGCTATTGGCGAGGTAACTGGATTTTTTTATCTTCGCTTTGGCGATACAAAACGACGATATGTCCGATCGTCTGAACCTTGTGGGCACCAGTTTCACGGATAATGGCTTCAAAGATAAGCTGTTTGGTTTCACGATCATTGGTCGGTACTTTGACCTTGATGAGTTCGTGGATGTCTAAACATTGCTCAATCTCTAACAGAACTCCCTCTGTCAGCCCGTTACCACCGAGCAAAACAACGGGTTTAAGGTCATGTGCTAACCCTTTTAGGTACTGCTTCTGTTTATTTGATAATGTCATATTGGTACAATTTACTAATTAAGGCTTGAATTACCGCTATTCTAACGCCATCTAAAGAATATTACTAATGAGTTGCAGTTAATATGGCAAATAAAAAGCACTCAGCGAGCTCCAAACGCTGGTTAAAAGAACATGTTGAAGACCCTTATGTTCATGAGGCACAAAAGCGAGGCTATCGCTCACGTGCTGTGTTTAAGTTGGAAGAGATCCAACAGAAAGACAAATTGTTCAGACCTGGCATGCATGTTGTCGACTTGGGCGCAGCGCCAGGAAGTTGGTCTCAATATTTGGCGGAACAGGTTGGTGAGAAGGGTGAAGTAATCGCCTGTGATATTTTGCCAATGGACTCTCTGCCAGGTGTCGCCTTTTTACAAGGTGATTTTCGCGAAGAGGCCGTACTCAATGCCTTAATGGAGCGAATTGGAGGCAAAAATATTGATGTGGTATGTTCAGACATGGCACCCAATATGAGTGGCAATAACGTGATAGATCAGGCTGGTAGCATGTATTTGGTCGAATTGGCATTTGATATGTGTCACCAGGTGCTTAAACCGAATGGGGCTTTTGCTGTGAAGGTGTTTCAGGGTGAAGGCTTTGATCAATTTGTACAGGACGTGCGTAATGCCTTTAAAGTGGTTAAGATCCGCAAACCAAAAGCGTCGCGTCCGCGATCTCGTGAAGTATATATAGTGGCGACGGGCTACAAACTGTAGTACAGTTGAAACGCTTTTAAGACGAATTTGAATTATTTTAGATACAAGAGGTTAACCCCTTGAGCGATATGGCGAAGAACTTAATACTCTGGTTGGTGATAGCAGTCGTGCTTATGACCGTATTTCAGAGCTTCAATGGTGGCGAACAAGCAGATCGCCAGACTAGTTACACTCAGTTTGTGAACGAAGTGCGTAGCGGTGTAGTCCGCGATGTCAACATCGACCGCACAGCTGGCACGATCACAGGGATCAAGAATAATGGTGAACGTTTCCAAACCATTATGCCGTTGTATGATGACGACCTGATCAATGACTTACTTAAAAACGATGTAAACGTCAAAGGGGTTGCGCCTGAAGAGCAGTCTTTCCTGGCTAATATCTTTATTTCCTGGTTCCCGATGCTGTTGTTAATCGGTGTGTGGATCTTCTTCATGCGTCAGATGCAAGGTGGCGGTGGTAAAGGCGCCATGTCATTTGGTAAGAGCAAAGCTCGCCTGATGGGCGAAGACCAGGTTAAAACCACGTTTGCTGACGTTGCAGGGTGCGACGAAGCAAAAGAAGACGTTACCGAATTGGTAGACTTCCTACGTGATCCGTCTAAGTTCCAGAAGCTTGGCGGTAACATTCCAAAGGGGGTGTTAATGGTAGGTCCTCCAGGTACTGGTAAAACGTTGCTTGCTAAAGCAGTAGCGGGTGAAGCTAAAGTGCCATTTTTCACCATTTCAGGTTCTGACTTTGTAGAAATGTTCGTTGGTGTTGGTGCGTCACGCGTACGAGACATGTTCGACCAGGCTAAGAAAGCGGCACCTTGTATCATCTTTATCGATGAGATTGATGCTGTAGGTCGTAAACGTGGTGCGGGCATGGGTGGCGGTCACGATGAGCGTGAGCAAACTCTGAACCAAATGTTGGTTGAAATGGACGGCTTTGAAGGCAATGAAGGTATTATTGTTATTGCTGCGACGAACCGCCCAGATGTACTTGACCCGGCATTACTTCGCCCGGGCCGTTTTGACCGTCAGGTAGTTGTAGGCTTACCAGACGTACGTGGTCGTGAGCAAATCCTGAATGTACACATGCGTAAAGTGCCGCTTGATGAAAACGTCGAAGCGTCATTGATTGCCCGTGGTACGCCTGGTTTCTCCGGTGCTGATCTGGCTAACCTGGTCAATGAAGCAGCACTGTTTGCGGCACGTGGTAACAAACGTAAAGTGAGCATGGCTGAGTTTGACGCTGCCAAAGACAAGATCATGATGGGCGCTGAGCGTAAATCTATGGTGATGTCTGAGAAAGAAAAAGAAATGACAGCATACCATGAGGCTGGTCACGCGATTGTGGGCCGATTGGTTCCAGAGCATGATCCTGTCTACAAAGTGTCTATCATTCCGCGTGGTCGCGCATTGGGTGTCACTATGTACTTGCCGGAGCAAGACAGAGTAAGTCACTCAAAAGAGCATTTGGAATCTATGCTCTCAAGCCTGTATGGTGGCCGAATTGCAGAAGCCATCATATATGGTGATGACAAAGTAACAACGGGTGCCAGCAACGACATCGAGCGAGCTACCGATATTGCTCGTAAGATGGTAACGCAATGGGGTTTGAGTCCAAAACTGGGTCCTCAGATGTACATGGAAGAGCAAGGCGAAATGTTTATGGGTGGCGGGTCGTCACGCATGGCTGGTGTGTCTGACGAGACTGCTAAGCTTATTGATGCTGAAATTAAGGATTTTGTTACCCGTAACTATGGCAGAGCGGAGCAAATCCTCAAAGACAACATGGATATCCTTCACGCGATGAAGGACGCATTGATGAAGTACGAAACCATTGATGCAGGCCAGATTGACGACTTAATGGAAAGAAAAGAGGTGCGTCCACCAAGAGATGCCCATGACCGTAAGCCAACTGATAGTGGTAATAGCGGTGCTTCTGCTGGTACCAGCAATGACGCTGAAAAGAGCGAAAGTGCCCCAGTATCGGGTTCTGAGCTTGATGACAAGTTATAATCTAAGTTAGAATTCAATAATTGATAAACCCCGGCATGAGCCGGGGTTTTTTTATATTTTAAGGATGACCTTTTTACCAGTTTGTCTGACGAACGGCTTGTATTGGCTGAGGTTCTGTTTATCTCACGTTCAGCTGACGAATACATAAAGCATAGGGAAAATGACAGTCCGCCTAGACAATTACCGTGTCTAGCGCACCGTATTTATGTATACAGGTGATGCTGAAAGTTGGTGTCTTCCTGGCTTCCTAAAGAGCCGAAACTCGACGAATTGGATTAAGTAAGCAGCCATTCATAAGGTGTCAGATAAGCTCTCCCCAGCGAGCACTTACTATCTTAATGTGGCAGTTTTTTATAAAATATGCTTATATAAAAGCAATTCAACAGGCGTATTATGCTTAAGCTTAAACTTCCTCGTGGTCGTACACTTGACCTTTCTACACCCCAGATAATGGGAATTGTTAATGTAACTCCTGATTCCTTCTCAGACGGCGGCAAGTATTGTCAGGCTGACAGCGCTGTCAATCACGGCTTGACACTGCTTGAACAAGGGGCGAGTGTGCTCGATATTGGCGGGGAGTCGACACGTCCTGGTGCGCCTGATGTCGCATTAGAACAAGAGCTTGAACGTGTTATTCCTGTAATTGAAGGCATTCGAGCTCAGTCTGACTGCATTATTTCAGTCGACACCAGTAAAGCTGAGGTGATGTCAGCTGCGATTGAAGCTGGTGCGGATATGATCAACGATGTGCGTGCTTTGCAGGAGCCTGGTGCCCTTGAAGTGGCTGCACGTTACGACGATGTTGCGGTGTGTCTAATGCACATGCAGGGGCAGCCCAGAACCATGCAGCTCAACCCCAGCTATGAGGATCTTTTTAAGGATATTAGCGCGTTTTTCGAGTCACGTATGACTTGCTGTGTTGAGGCTGGTATAGCGCGTGAGCGCCTCATTATTGATCCAGGTTTTGGTTTTGGAAAAACGCTGGAACATAACTTTTCACTGTTAGGACACTTATCTTACTTTGCCGAACTGCAACGTCCTATTCTTGCCGGGTTATCCCGCAAATCTATGTTTGGCAAATTACTTAATCGGGATACAGATGAGCGCTTGGCTGCAAGCCTGAGTGGGGCATTATTATGTGCCCAACAGGGTGCGCAGATTATACGTGTTCATGATGTTAAAGAAACCAATGATGTGCTGCGGGTTTGGCGCGCAGCAACCCATGGAGTAAATGAATGACAACAAGAAAATATTTTGGTACCGACGGTGTGCGCGGTATGGTTGGAGAGTTTCCAATCACGCCTGAATTTGCACTTAAATTAGGCTGGGCAGCCGGTAAAGTGCTGTCTAAATCTGGCACCAAAAAAGTAATCATAGGCAAAGACACGCGTATTTCTGGTTATCTACTGGAAACGTCGTTGGAGGCAGGTCTTATTGCTGCTGGCATTAATGTGGTACTGCTTGGACCTATGCCAACACCTGCCGTTGCCTACTTAACGCAAACATTCCGCGCTGAAGCGGGCATTGTGATCAGTGCCTCGCATAACCCATACCATGATAATGGGATTAAATTCTTTGGTGGTGATGGTAAAAAGCTGCCAGACCAGGTTGAGCTGGAAATCGAAGCTATGCTGGACGAACCTATGACTTGTGTTGCTTCAGACAAGCTGGGTAAGGCACGACGTCTGGAAAACGCAGACGGTCGTTATATCGAGTTCTGTAAAGGACAATTCCCCAATGAGCTGTCTCTTGAGGGGCTCAAAATCGTCCTGGATTGCGCTAATGGCGCAACTTACCACATTGCGCCGGCCGTCATGCGTGAATTAGGTGCAGACGTCATCTGCACGGCGTGTGAGCCAAATGGGGTTAATATCAATGAAAAGTGCGGTGCAACGCACGTTGATGCGCTAAAACGTCATGTACTTGAGCACCAGGCTGATGTGGGGATCGCCTACGATGGTGATGGCGATCGCGTCATGATGGTGGATCATAACGGTCGTGTGTTCGATGGGGATGACATCGTATATATCATCGCTGCACAAGCTCAGCGAAGTGGACAGTTAAAAGGCGGTGTCGTTGGCACTGTGATGTCTAATATGGGTTTGGAAAATGCGCTGAAAGAGAAAGACATTCCGTTTGAACGCAGTAAAGTGGGCGACCGTTATGTATTGAGTAAGCTTCAGGAGCATGGCTGGACTATTGGTGGAGAAAGCTCGGGTCACGTCCTGAACCTTGAACTCATCCCGACAGGCGACGGTATTGTGTCAAGCTTGCAGGTACTTGCTGCTATGGTTGCTCAAAACCAGACGCTTAAAGATTTAGGCGCTGGATTTGTTAAATATCCAATGAAAATGATCAATGTGCGTTATGCCAAAGGAACAGATCCCGTATCAGCGGATGAGGTTCAACAAGCGGTGAGGGACGTTGAAGCCGAGTTGGGTGATAAAGGCCGGGTCCTGTTAAGAAAGTCAGGTACTGAGCCTGTTGTTCGCGTTATGGTTGAAGCCGAACAGGAAAAGCAAGTTATTGACTTTGCCACCAAAATTGCTCAAGTCGTTGAATCTGTGAGCAACTAAACCAAAATCCACAATTTTTTCTTGTAACTTAGGGTGAGTGACGTTAGTATCTCACCCGCTTTCTGATGCGGAGTAATACATGGGACAGAGAAAGCCAATCGTCGCAGGCAACTGGAAAATGAACGGCTCTTTAGAGCTTATAAAAGAAATTGCAGCGGTGAGTGCGCAAGTCGCAGAGCAACAGTGTGAGGTATTAGTTTTTCCTCCTGCGGTGTTACTGTCTGAGGCTATATCAGCAGGTTTAAAATGTGGCACACAAACTGTGTCAGAATTTGACGCTGGTGCTTACACAGGTGAAATACAAGCCTCTTTAGTGAAATCCCTTGGTGCAAATTACACCTTAGTAGGACACTCTGAAAGACGTAGTATTTACGGTGAGTCCAACGAGGATGTCGCAAACAAATTTGCTCAGGCGCAGCAAAGCGGATTGACCCCTATTCTGTGTATTGGTGAAACCCAAGAACAAAGAACAGATGGCAAGACAGAAGAAGTTGTTAAACAACAGCTTGAATCTGTTATCGAAAAATTAGGCATAGCATCACTGGTAAATTCTGTGATAGCATACGAGCCTGTTTGGGCCATAGGTACCGGTTTAACAGCCACACCAGAACAAGCTCAGGCAACGCATAAGTATATTCGCGACTTGTTACGAAGTTATGATGAACAGGTTGCAGACGCACTACGCATCTTATATGGCGGCAGTGTTAATGAAAGTAATAGTGAATTATTGTTCGCACAAGCAGATATTGACGGTGGCCTGATAGGCGGAGCAAGTCTCAAACCTGAAAGCTTTAGCGCTATCTGTGAAAGTGCAAAGGGATAAGTAAATGTACGAGATTCTTTTGGTTATATATTTGGTCGTCTCGCTGGCTTTGATCGGCATGATCTTAATTCAGCAAGGCAAAGGCGCCGACATGGGGTCATCCTTCGGTGCTGGTGCTTCTGCAACCGTGTTTGGTTCATCAGGTGCCGGTAACTTTATGACCAAAACAACAACAATTCTTGCGACGGTATTTTTCGTCCTGAGTATTGTATTGGGTAGCTTGACTGCCAGCCAAATTAAGCAGGCTGATGAGTGGGAAAATCTGGAAGCGCCAGCTTCTACAGTAGTACCTGCTAGCCAAGATGTACCAGCGTCAGAAGAGTCTCAAAACAACTCAGACGTCCCAAACTAAAAACTTCTTAGCGAACTAAAGATTTAGGCGCTGGATTTGTTAAATATCCAATGAAAATGATCAATGTGCGTTATGCCAAAGGAACAGATCCCGTATCAGCGGATGAGGTTCAACAAGCGGTGAGGGACGTTGAAGCCGAGTTGGGTGATAAAGGCCGGGTCCTGTTAAGAAAGTCAGGTACTGAGCCTGTTGTTCGCGTTATGGTTGAAGCCGAACAGGAAAAGCAAGTTATTGACTTTGCCACCAAAATTGCTCAAGTCGTTGAATCTGTGAGCAACTAAACCAAAATCCACAATTTTTTCTTGTAACTTAGGGTGAGTGACGTTAGTATCTCACCCGCTTTCTGATGCGGAGTAATACATGGGACAGAGAAAGCCAATCGTCGCAGGCAACTGGAAAATGAACGGCTCTTTAGAGCTTATAAAAGAAATTGCAGCGGTGAGTGCGCAAGTCGCAGAGCAACAGTGTGAGGTATTAGTTTTTCCTCCTGCGGTGTTACTGTCTGAGGCTATATCAGCAGGTTTAAAATGTGGCACACAAACTGTGTCAGAATTTGACGCTGGTGCTTACACAGGTGAAATACAAGCCTCTTTAGTGAAATCCCTTGGTGCAAATTACACCTTAGTAGGACACTCTGAAAGACGTAGTATTTACGGTGAGTCCAACGAGGATGTCGCAAACAAATTTGCTCAGGCGCAGCAAAGCGGATTGACCCCTATTCTGTGTATTGGTGAAACCCAAGAACAAAGAACAGATGGCAAGACAGAAGAAGTTGTTAAACAACAGCTTGAATCTGTTATCGAAAAATTAGGCATAGCATCACTGGTAAATTCTGTGATAGCATACGAGCCTGTTTGGGCCATAGGTACCGGTTTAACAGCCACACCAGAACAAGCTCAGGCAACGCATAAGTATATTCGCGACTTGTTACGAAGTTATGATGAACAGGTTGCAGACGCACTACGCATCTTATATGGCGGCAGTGTTAATGAAAGTAATAGTGAATTATTGTTCGCACAAGCAGATATTGACGGTGGCCTGATAGGCGGAGCAAGTCTCAAACCTGAAAGCTTTAGCGCTATCTGTGAAAGTGCAAAGGGATAAGTAAATGTACGAGATTCTTTTGGTTATATATTTGGTCGTCTCGCTGGCTTTGATCGGCATGATCTTAATTCAGCAAGGCAAAGGCGCCGACATGGGGTCATCCTTCGGTGCTGGTGCTTCTGCAACCGTGTTTGGTTCATCAGGTGCCGGTAACTTTATGACCAAAACAACAACAATTCTTGCGACGGTATTTTTCGTCCTGAGTATTGTATTGGGTAGCTTGACTGCCAGCCAAATTAAGCAGGCTGATGAGTGGGAAAATCTGGAAGCGCCAGCTTCTACAGTAGTACCTGCTAGCCAAGATGTACCAGCGTCAGAAGAGTCTCAAAACAACTCAGACGTCCCAAACTAAAAACTTCTTAGCGAACGTGGTGGAATTGGTAGACACGCCATCTTGAGGGGGTGGTGAGCATAGCTCGTGGGGGTTCAAGTCCCCCCGTTCGCACCAATCTCAGAGCCAGAGATGCACTGGCTCTCTCATATAACATGAGTTAAGTTGTATCTTAAACGACAATGCATAGCACCGAATTGCGAATCTGATGCGGAGTAATACATGGGACAGAGAAAGCCAATCGTCGCAGGCAACTGGAAAATGAACGGCTCTTTAGAGCTTATAAAAGAAATTGCAGCGGTGAGTGCGCAAGTCGCAGAGCAACAGTGTGAGGTATTAGTTTTTCCTCCTGCGGTGTTACTGTCTGAGGCTATATCAGCAGGTTTAAAATGTGGCACACAAACTGTGTCAGAATTTGACGCTGGTGCTTACACAGGTGAAATACAAGCCTCTTTAGTGAAATCCCTTGGTGCAAATTACACCTTAGTAGGACACTCTGAAAGACGTAGTATTTACGGTGAGTCCAACGAGGATGTCGCAAACAAATTTGCTCAGGCGCAGCAAAGCGGATTGACCCCTATTCTGTGTATTGGTGAAACCCAAGAACAAAGAACAGATGGCAAGACAGAAGAAGTTGTTAAACAACAGCTTGAATCTGTTATCGAAAAATTAGGCATAGCATCACTGGTAAATTCTGTGATAGCATACGAGCCTGTTTGGGCCATAGGTACCGGTTTAACAGCCACACCAGAACAAGCTCAGGCAACGCATAAGTATATTCGCGACTTGTTACGAAGTTATGATGAACAGGTTGCAGACGCACTACGCATCTTATATGGCGGCAGTGTTAATGAAAGTAATAGTGAATTATTGTTCGCACAAGCAGATATTGACGGTGGCCTGATAGGCGGAGCAAGTCTCAAACCTGAAAGCTTTAGCGCTATCTGTGAAAGTGCAAAGGGATAAGTAAATGTACGAGATTCTTTTGGTTATATATTTGGTCGTCTCGCTGGCTTTGATCGGCATGATCTTAATTCAGCAAGGCAAAGGCGCCGACATGGGGTCATCCTTCGGTGCTGGTGCTTCTGCAACCGTGTTTGGTTCATCAGGTGCCGGTAACTTTATGACCAAAACAACAACAATTCTTGCGACGGTATTTTTCGTCCTGAGTATTGTATTGGGTAGCTTGACTGCCAGCCAAATTAAGCAGGCTGATGAGTGGGAAAATCTGGAAGCGCCAGCTTCTACAGTAGTACCTGCTAGCCAAGATGTACCAGCGTCAGAAGAGTCTCAAAACAACTCAGACGTCCCAAACTAAAAACTTCTTAGCGAACGTGGTGGAATTGGTAGACACGCCATCTTGAGGGGGTGGTGAGCATAGCTCGTGGGGGTTCAAGTCCCCCCATTCGCACCAATCGGTTATCTAATTTCCTTTCTTACTTTTAAAAACGCCCTAATTTAAACTACTTAGATGCGTTATTCTGCTTACATGCGTTACAATAAAAGAAATTAGTTTGTGTTTCTTTTTATGCATTTTCCTGCTCACTTTATTTCCAAAGTATTCCATGGCGTTAGAGCAATCGACGTATGCCAACAAGGGATAAGAATACTCAAGGCCGACGGTGAAACGCTGATCGCCTGGGCACAGCAATCTCAGCCTCCTCGTGTTTTGGTGGATTGGTTGGGGACACGCCTGGTGTGCCATGAGCAGGACAGAGAGCTGTCTATTTGGGTTAAATACCATCCCGACTCCCATTTGCAATCTCAGCTTGAAACTTTTTGGTTAAATACACATAAAGCACGCTTGATCTCTTCAGTCACGGCTTTAGAGCAGTTGTTGCAACACCGGTATCTGTCTGTACGTTATTGGTCTGCCACTCGTTCTGTGATCACTGAGTTGGCAAAGTACTGGAGTGGCTGGCAAAGTCGGCTAGACATGGATGCGGTTCTGCGACAGGCACAATACACGGTAGCTGAGTTGCATTGCTGGCATGACGAAGACCTGGCTCAATTCAGAGAAGCCTTTATTCAGGCGCAGTTACGTCGTTATGAGGGCTTTTTCGATACGGTGTGTGAGCACCCCTTGACTCAGGCACAACGTCGGGCGTGTGTGGTACAGGATGAGCGTCAGCTATTACTTGCAGGGGCAGGAACCGGAAAAACCAGTGTCATGGTGGCCAAAGCAGCCTATCTGCTTCATTCCCAACAAGCTCAGACTGAGCAAATACTGATGCTCGCATACGGAAAGGAAGCGGCTATTGAGATGCAGCAACGGCTGGCTCACAGTAAAGTGGCGGTGGAGTGCGCTACATTTCATAGCCTTGGATTGGAGATCATCGCTCAGGTCGAAGGTAATAAACCGACCTTGTCTGCCCTGTGTCAGAGCGATGCTGCCAGGGAGCAGTTTATTGCCGAGACGCTGGCATCTTTGTGTCAGGAGGCCCAGTATCAGCGTGACTTGCTGGCGTTGTTGAAAAGCCAGTTCTCAGCTACTGACTCCAGCCAAACGCTCGATTTGACTTCCCGAGCGGCGACCAAACTGATCCGCCAATTTTCAGAGGCGCTGAGCTTCTATAAACAGGCCTTGTTTTTGGGTAAAGCACAATCACTGAGTCATGATTTTGCGCTCTGGACGAGTTGTTTCCGGGCTGTGCTTACCGACTATCAGCTTTATTTGCAAAAAGAGCAATGTATCGACTTTGATGACATGATCACGCGTGCCATCGAATATGTGCGTAGTGGCAAGTTTCACAGTCCCTGGCATTACATTCTGGTTGATGAATTTCAGGATATTTCTCCGCTTCGGGCTGAGCTGCTTAAAGCGCTGTTGGCACGCAACAGTAAGAGCGATTTGTTTGCCGTCGGAGACGACTGGCAGGCGATATATCGCTTTAGTGGCGGGGATATTTCCATGACGACTCATTTTTCCGAGCACTTTGGTGAGGCCACGATCCAACAGCTTGATATGACATTTCGTTATCCGCAACAGCTGCTGGATATTGCCAGCGAATTTGTGTGTCAGAACCCAGCTCAATTGATTAAACGGGTTAACTCGAGCCAAATGGCCAGTTGCCCTGTGTTGATTGCGCGCCCTGAGGAAGAGGATGTGCTAAGCACTGCGATCGATGGATTTATGAGTCTAACAGCAGAGCCTTGTTCAGTCTTACTATTGGCTCGCAATCACAAGTTTTTACCATCCGCAGAAGTATTGACCAAACTTTCTCAGCGATTTCCTCGAGCGCATATTACAGCGCTGACGTTTCACGGCGCTAAGGGGAAAGAGGCTGATTTCAGCATTTTATTGGGTTTACATAGCAACAGCGTGCCCGCCAGGCAGCATAGTGCAGCCATCATAGAGGCGTTGTTACCAGCGCGGGAGTCGTATCCAGATGCGGAGGAGCGTCGGTTGTTTTATGTTGCACTGACCCGTGCCCGCCGGCAAGTCTGCTTGCTGGTGCCTGACGATCCCAGCCCGTTTATTGACGAGACACTGGCGTTCGTAAACTGACCCCTTAACTGGGAATTCTCTTATCCTGACGACAAATAAATTTTGTTGTACTTTAGGGTCATTGCTTTTCATAATCCGCGCTTTGAATTTCAAGCGAACACAGAGCATCCCGATGCGTGGATGGATTATATACAAAGACTCGGCAAACCTTTTAAAGCCAGAAACTTACGAAATTAAACGCCTACTGGAAGTTGCCCAGGAGGAGAACATAGATCTGCAGGTGTTTTCTCCTGATCAGTTTGACTTGCTGGTATCCCGTGAAGACGACCAGAGTGTTTTGATTGATGGCGAACCGGTATCGCTGCCCGATTATGTGTTACCACGTATGGGCGCCGGAACAACGTATTTTGCGCTGGCGATTATTCGTCACCTCGAACGGCTTGGCGTACACTGTTTTAACAGCTCAGAAGCGACTGAAACGGTGAAAGATAAGCTGTTTGCACAGCAGATCTTGGCACAGCAAAATTTGCCTACGCCAAAAACCATGCTGGTGAAGTTTCCGGTGAATATTGATCTGGTTGAAAAGCAGATTGGATTCCCCGTAGTGGTAAAAACGCTGTCCGGCTCTCAGGGCATTGGGGTGTTTTTGTCAAAAACACGCAGTGAGTTTGACGACTTAATGCAATTGATTGAAGCGACCAGTCCGAAAACAAACATAATTTTGCAAAAATTTATTAAGTCGAGCCATGGCAGAGATTTACGCGTATTGACGATTGGTGGACGTGTGGTTGCCTGTATGGAGCGAAACTCGGGCGGCGCGAATTTTAAAGCCAATGTGAGTGCGGGCGCAAAGGGCCTGTCACACCCAATCATCCCCGAAATTGAATGGTTGGCAACGCAAACGGCGAATATTCTTAATCTGGATATGGCCGGGATTGACCTGTTATTTGATGAAGAGCATTTTAAGATCTGTGAAGCCAATTCGAGCCCGGGCTTTGAAGGCTTAGAAGCTGCGGTTGATGTTGATGTGGCTCGGGAGATCCTGCACTTTATCCGAATTCGTTTAGGGATCTTCGATAAGAAAAAGCCAAAGGCCTCAGAAGCCAAAAAGCCGGTTGCGAATCCACAGCCTACGCCAACCAGCGCTTAGCTTTCAGCAGGGCTTAGAGCGTCAAGTGATACCAGCTGCCATTGCTGGCTGGTATCATAGTTTATTGATTTCTTTAGCAACCTGGTAGCCATCATCGGTGACGATCTGCTCAAGTGTCGCTACACGGTCTTTGAGTTGCCGAATTTCATCTTGCATGGCCTGTTTTTCTGCCTGGCTCATTCCGTCGAGCTTTTTCATTTCCAGACGTTTAGTAAAGATATCTCGGATAACCCCGAAACCGACAGCCACTAAGACAATTAGAAAAACCATGGTTGTACCGGACATATCTGTGATTCCTTTTTTCACCTTGATAGTCCTAGCGTAGCAAATTATCGAACAGAGGTCTTGAGCGGATCTGTTTCAAGATATGATTTCGTCAGTGGGCGTAGCGTGTGCCCACTGAGTAAATGTGGTGCGTTATTCGTAAGGTAGGGGATCACTGGCCTGATTTAATGTAAAGGCTTCCAGGCGCTCCTGACAGGCACCACACTTGCCACAGGCCTTCTCACGACCATTGTAGCAGGTCCAGGTTTTACTGTAGTCGAGCCCCATTTTCAGGCCGTCTGTGAGGATCTCAATCTTGCTGTTGTTCAGGTATGGGCAAACAATTTCAATTTCTTCATAGTTTGCGATGCGGCAGACGTCGTCCATTTTCTTTACGAACTCAGGGCGACAGTCAGGATATATTGCGTGGTCGCCTGAATGAGCACCGTAAAAGACTTTACTGGCCTTGAGCGAAACTGCATAGCCAACCGCCAAAGACAGCAAGATCATGTTGCGGTTTGGCACCACAGTGCTTTTCATGCTTTCTTCTTCGTAATGGCCTTCTGGTACTTCAATGTCATCAGTCAGTGATGAACCACCGATCAGCTGGTTGATAGCGGATATGTCGACGATTTTATGAGCCACACCGAGTTCGTCGCAGGCTTGACGGGCAACTTCGAGCTCTTTTACATGGCGCTGGCCATAATTAAAAGACAGCGCATAGACCTCATAGCCTGATTTAAGTGCCTTGTTCAGGACTGTATATGAATCCATGCCACCGGAATAAATAACAACGACTTTTTCGCTCATAGGTTTGCCTCGTTTGTGTGCTCGAATACTCACTGACATTGCTCGCGATTTTAATAGAGGTTTATGTCAGGGCGCGATATACTACACGGCCGCTGAAAAAATGACAATCCGACGGGTCAGATAATGCCTGTTTTTCAGCGTTATGGCTTTTGCCAGGGTAAAATGTAAACGTTATTAAGTCGTCATGTGTCCGGTTTGAATCCGGGATGTAAAGTGAGTTCGGAGCTGTTTTGTACAAGATAAATGAAGTGTTTGAAACCATCCAGGGTGAAGCCAGCCACACTGGTGTGCCTTCCATTTTTGTGCGCTTACAGGGATGCCCTGTGGGTTGCGCCTGGTGTGATACCAAACAGACCTGGGAGGTCGACCCCGTTTATCTTGTAAGCTTAGATCAAACGGTAGAGAAGAAAGCGGATTCAGATTTTTGGGCCAATGCCACACCTGAGCAACTACTGGCCTTGTTTGAAGCGCGTGGCTATACCGCAAAGCATGTGGTGATCACCGGGGGCGAGCCTTGCATGTATGATCTCAATCCGCTGTGCGACAAGCTTCATGCTGAGGGATATCAAACTCAGGTAGAAACCAGCGGTACTTTTGAAATTCTGGTGCCAGCGCAAACCTGGGTCACGGTATCTCCGAAAATCAATATGCGCGGCGGTTACAAAGTCCTGGCAAGTGCGATGCAAAGAGCGGATGAAATTAAACACCCGGTCGCAATGGAGAAGCACGTTGAAGAGTTGGAAGCCTTGTTCGAAGAGACGGGGGTTCAGCCGAAGCTGGTATATCTGCAACCTATCAGTCAAAAAGCGAAAGCGACTAAGCTGGCCATTGATACCTGCAAACAGAAAAACTGGCGCTTGTCTGTGCAGGTCCATAAATATATTGGCATCAGTTAATCGGGAACGTCCTTAGCCAGCGGTTTGACTTTTAACCAGATCTCCAACGCAATCATGCGTTTTAAAGGGTCTTTGTCATGGTTGTTGTCAACCGGCCGGTCGTAATGCTCAATGAGCGGGGCGTCGTCCGGCTCAAACCCGCTGTTCGGTAACCAGGCTGCGTAGAGGGCCAACTGAAAAGGCAGCAGGTTACTCACTAAGTCATGGTAGCGAAAAACCGCATACTGGCCCGCAGCTAACGTACTTAGTCTGAAAGGGCTTTTAACTTTGTCTTTTAATCCCGCGGGGATCACCAGCGCACCGTCATATCTGGCTTTATCCAGCGGGGTAAAGAGGGGGTTGTCATGACCAAATCCGAGCTTAGTGATGCTGTGAGAGTCCAGATCATGCACCTGGGCCCACTGATTTAGTTGCTCCCAGCATTGCCAGATCCCACCAAGGTGGTAGCCTTGCGGCGCTCTGAGTGTGCACAAGTCCATCGCATCAATCTTCATAATCCGGCTGGCCGTGGGTGATATGTCAGGCTGCTTAGCGGCCATCTTTTCAGCTTGCAGTCGCATCAGTAATTCAATGTTCATCTTCTGAACTTCAAGGCGCTCTGCCAGTTGCTTTTTCAGCCGCTCAGTTTTTCTGACGCTGATTGGTGTAATGCCATAGTGCTCTTTAAAAGAGCGCGTGAAGTTAGCGCTACTTGAATAGCCGCAGTCCAGCGCAATGTCTGTTACGCTTTTTTCTGGGTGAAAGAACAGTAAAGAGGCGGCGCGTTCCAGCCTGACCCGATTACTGTATTGAGTCAGCGATTCTCCCATCAGGGCTGAAAAAATGCGTTGTAAGTGGCACTTAGAAAAGTGGCTGAGTAACGCGGCTTTTTCCAGATTAACAGGCTGATCCGGGTGACTGTGTATATAAGCAACCACAGGTTTCAGGCGCTGATAATATAGGTCCCGATGTTTTTCCTGCCGATCAGTTTTTTGCACTGATAATCTCCAGTTTGTTAGAGGCTGTTTTTTGGTAGTGAAACCAGCACAGGCAACAGGTTGCCAGCGCGGTGATGACATCGGCGCTGACTATCGCGATAAAGATCCCGTTCAGATCAAACCACAGTGGCAGCACAAAAAGCAACGGCGTAAACACAAATATGATCCTGAATGCACTATAAAAACTAGCCCGGCGAGGGTCGCCAATTGACTGGTAAAAGCCGCTGGCAACCAGCATCAAGGCGACGAGTGGCAGCCCCCACAATGCGGAGTGTATCATTTTCTGACCCTGATATATCAGTAGTGACTGGTTGGTAAACCAGGCCATGACACTTGGCGCAAACCAAATAAGCTGGATTGTCACGAGGGTGGCATACAGCATCATAGAGATGAGCGCGATTTCAATTGATTTACGTACCCGCTCTGTTTTTTGCGCTGCCAGGTTAAAGGCACATAAAGTTTGAAAAGTGACCAGCATGGCAACCATGGGCAGAGTAGCAAAAGTCAGCACCCGGCTTAGCATACCATAAGTGATCACCCAGGTTTCTCCTGCGGTTTGCATGAGCTGAAGATTCATGATGGCCGTTTGCCAGCCCAGACAGAGATGTGTGATCAGTACAGGTGCCCCTGTCGACACAATAGGGAACCAGGCTTTATGATCAACTGCAAAATCAATGGGGGTAAATCTGCCTGGTCTGGTTAGCAGATATAAAGCCAATAACAAGGCGATAGCCTGGGATATCACTGTGGCGAAAGCTGCGCCGGTAACACCCCACTTAAATACGGCGATAAACACGTAATCCAGTACAATATTGAGCCCGGAGGCCGTTAACATTATCAGCATGAGTTTATGCGGTTGGCCTTCGGCACGAAAAATATCTCCCAGTACAGGCAAAAGTATCGCAACAAAACTACACAGCATAATGGGGTGAAGGTAGGCGTGAGCGTCGGCTTTGAATACCGGGTCGACGCTGA
The DNA here is from genome assembly GCF_000238295.3 of Pseudoalteromonas rubra. Taxonomy (NCBI): domain Bacteria; kingdom Pseudomonadati; phylum Pseudomonadota; class Gammaproteobacteria; order Alteromonadales; family Pseudoalteromonadaceae; genus Pseudoalteromonas; species Pseudoalteromonas rubra. Next base: position 59,798 of record NZ_AHCD03000034.1, on the reverse strand, counting down.
GCCAATTTAGGATTTCAAGAGGATAGAGCCAGCCTAGTACCAGGAGAATTACGCTCAGTAGCATGGCCATTTGTAAGGTGTGACCAATTATGAGCCCGGCTTTGGCTCTTTGTTTGGTGCCCAGCAGCCGGGTAACCAAGGTTGCCATGCCGGCAGAGAGCATAGCGGCCAGGGCGGCGATCCCCATTTGCACAGGGAACACCATGGCAACTGCGCCCAGTGCCTGTTCGCCAACAAAATGGCTGATAAACAGACCATCAACCAGATTGTACAGGCCAACGACTAGCATACCGATACATATTGGAAAAAAATGTTTCAAAAAAAGGGTGGCGACCGGCTCGGTCGCGAGGTGCTCTGAACTACTGGACGAGCGATTTGGATCAACAGACATCCATCATTACCAAGTATTGATTTAACGTCTGGCTAGTCTATTGCGCTCACTCGATGAAAAATATTCAAATCTTGCGCACTTGAGTTAAGCAATGGCAGTATCAGTTAATAACACTCTGAACTGCCCATTTCGATGATGCGATCGGTCTCACCACTGTTTTTAAACAGATACAGGCCTTTATTGAGGTCATTCAGGACGCTGCGCCAGTTCGGTTTGGCTTTGCTGAGTGCAAAATACAGATTGTTGTATCTCAAAGCTGGCTCGACATTTTCCAGCCCCCGCAACAAGGTGACCTTTTCAGATTTAGCTAAATCTGAATAACTTACGGTAAAACGCAGCACTTTGGGATCGCCAATAATCAGATCAACGCGCTTGCCTATCAGCAGCTTAACCAGTTGTAAATCATCGACCGCTTCGACAATGATGAATTCATTGTTGTCCATCATGGCGTCAAACTCGGGGGTATTCTGGTAGCCCCGCACCACCCCTATGGTCGCGCCTTTGAGTGCGTTTAGGTTGCCCTCGAAGTTGTCTGACTCTCCGCGGCGTTTCAGCAGGCTAATTTCACCACCCGGGTATGCATTAGACAGTGCCAGTAATTCACGGCGTGTTTTGCCGGGGTAGTTATCTGAGGGGGAGGCATCTTCGATAAAGTACTCAGGAAAGAGAATGTCTGCCCGGCCGGACTCGACGGCTTTGACTGCGCGGGCCCAGGGCAGGAATTCGACATAAACAGGGTAGTCCTGATCCGCCAGTAAGGAGATTGTAAATTGAAACACCCAGCCTTTATTGCACAACTGGTCACCAATATAGGGCGGCCAGTCCAGTGTTACCAGATGCAATAACGGCTTGTCACCGCTTTTGTTGTACAGGTACCCATTTTTATATTGCTCCCCCTGAACCATCAGGTACTTGCCTTGTTTAAAGTAGCCGACATTCAGGCTCGCAAAGGCAGTCACAGATACGCTGCACAATAACAGCAACAATAGCCGGGTGAGTATTTTCATAACCTGTTTCCTGGTGCGCACAATTGAGATAAAAGCGTTTAAAAATAAAACGATGAGTTTGCTTTTAGGCTACATCGATTATCCATTAAGTCTAGACATTATCACGCTAAAGGGAAGGGTAGAAGACAATAAGGCCAGCATTTAGCTGGCCTTATTATAGACAATTAGTCTAACGAGCGTGAGGGATTCAGATTACTGAACCATCTCCTGATCGGTGAACTCATCAGCAAATAATGGGCTCGACAAGTAACGCTCTGTTGCACTTGGCAGAATAACCACGATGTTCTTGTCTGCATTTTCAGGCTTCTCTGCCAGGCGCTTAGCAGCAACCACTGCAGCACCAGAAGAAATACCGACTAAGATACCTTCGTCTTTCATTAGCTGATGCGCCATTGCAATTGCATCTTCGTTTGATACTTGCTCTGTACCATCAAGTAGCTCAAGATCCAGGTTACCAGGAATGAAACCAGCGCCGATGCCCTGAATTTTGTGTGGGCCAGGCTTTAACTCTTCACCAGCCAGAGCTTGAGAAATAACGGCTGAATCAACCGGCTCTACCGCAATTGATTTAACATCCAGGCCTTTCTCTTTCTTCAGGTAACGGGTTACACCAGAAATTGTGCCGCCTGTACCAACACCGGCTACGAAGTAATCGATTGCACCGTCCATCGCTTCGAAAATTTCAGGACCTGTGGTCTCTTCATGGATTTTCGGGTTAGCTGGGTTCTCGAATTGTTGTAGCAGTACGTATTTTTCTGGGTCGCCAGCCAGGATTTCGTTGGCTTTCTCGATGGCGCCTTTCATACCTTTGGCACCTTCAGTTAGCACCAGGTTTGCACCCAGTGCTTTTAGTAGCTTACGACGCTCAAGACTCATGGTGTTTGGCATGGTCAGGGTTAGCTTGTAACCACGGGATGCTGCAACGAAAGCCAGTGCAATACCTGTGTTACCAGAAGTTGGCTCGATCAGCTCTTTGCCTTCGCTTAGCAAACCGGCTTTCTCGGCTTCCCAAATCATAGAGGCACCGATGCGGCACTTCACGCTGAAGCTCGGGTTACGAGATTCAATTTTGGCAAAGACATTGCCACCAGTTACGCGGTTAAGTTTAACAATCGGGGTGTTGCCAATTGCCAGGCTGTTATCTGCAAAAACGTTCGACATAATTTTCCCTTCAATGAGCTAAGGATATTTAATACTAGTCACACTTTACTGGGGCTGGAGCAAAACAAAAGGAAAGAATGGCTATAAGATATATTAAAAAGGCTTATGCCCTGATGGAATAAAAAAATAAATATGTATAATAAAAGAGCAGTAAAGGCCCGGCCAGACTTGATGTGTCTGATCAGGCCTCAGTGCGTCTGGATCACAGCAGCCAGGCGTAGCTAAACTTAGCAAAAAACGTCTTGTTGTCTTTGCTGATTTTACTCAAATCATCATCCTGATACCCATTGTCTGAATAGCCGGCAAAAAACACGGTCTGTGGATTCAGCTTATAAGCGTAAAGCAATTGGGTACTCAGGCGTTTATAGTGACTGTCTACATCATCAATGTAGTTGGCCTGATTGCGGCGAATATCCGTTTTAATGAATGCCAGCCTCAGATAACTGTTAATGTTAAACTGATAAGTGAAACGCACATCGCTCAGGTTCGCTGTAAACACTTCCATACCTTCAGCGGTGAGCTTTTGATACGTATGACGAAGTCGGATCTCAAAGTGCTGACCAAGGTAGAAGTCCAGCAAAGGGCGTATGTAACGCTCGTCCGCCATGCGATTATTGGCTAAATCAACGCGGTTACCTCTGCGTAAGGTGAGCCCACTGAAGACGCCTGGTGCGGGTTTACTCTCCAGGTAAATCCATTGCGTGTTTTCGGTAAATAAGTCTGTGTTGCCATCAATGTCCAGGCTGGTTTCGTCATGGCGTAATCCGGTACGCTTGCGATGATCGAAACCAAAATCAATGATACTTTGCAATGGTCCACTGATAGCAATATTACTCTGGACTTCTTTTTCCAGTAACTCACCGTTTTCATTGTGGCTAATATCCCAGTCAGTATACCAGCGTGTACGGTTCCACCAGGTGTTTTCATCACCGTACCAACGGTATTCAAACCCGGTAATAAACTTATTGAAGTCCACTTGCGACAAGAATCCCATGTCGGCACGCAGCGCGGCATCATAGTTGCGATAGCTGGCAAAGGCTTTCCAGTGTTTGCGGTTATGACGATAGTCCAGCATATAACCCAGGCCTTGATTATCATCTTCAAGCTGAGTGCGCAGTACGCTTTCGTCTATTTCACAGTCTTCCAGTGTCTCATCATCACAAAGCTCTTTGACCATAGCCGGATCATAGTCTGTTTTTGACGTTAAGATCTGTGCTTTGAACGTATCGTTCGCAGTGGGCTCGTATTTACCGTCCAGGCTGAACAACTGATTCTTGTAATCATTACTTTGCCGGGTTGTGGTTAGTGCGCCCACAGAGAGTGTCTCGTCGGCATCATAGCGGTAGCGCAGAGCGGCATTTTCACTTTTTTGTTCCAAGGAAACGACACTGGATCCCAGGTTTCCTGGCACCATGACATTGGTAAACTCATCGTTAGTGACAAAAGCGGCATAGGTGTGGCCTTGCTTGCTACCGGTTAGTTTGGCCCCGTAATCCGGCGCAGCAATGTTACGGGTGTGCAACAGATTAATGTGTGAGGAAAAGTAGTCTGCATTGTCGAGGAAAAAGGCCCGCTTTTCCGGGAAGAACAAGCTAAAGCTGTTGTTTACACTGAGTTGGCCATTGTCGGCTTCTACCTGAGAAAAGTCCGGGTTGAGCGTCGCATTCAGTGTTGTGTCTGGGGTAATTGCCCATTTGACATCCAGCCCGGGTTCATAGTCGGTGTCGTTTTCCCAATCCGGGATCGTGCTGCCATCTATGTCTCTGGTTTGCTGGCGACTGACAACCATAGAGGGGATCACGGCAAGGTTGCTGCTTTGCTGCGCGCCAGAAAATCCGGTGTATGCTGGCATCTGGCAAACCCAGCATTGATTTTCATGGGCGATTTGCATGCTGGAAATACGCAGCCTTTCGCTACGTGGGTAAAAGCGCAGGAACTCCATGGCCATGGTTTTGGTGTCCTGGCTGTTATCAAAATTGAGTACACGTAAGGGGATCTCTACTTCAACCACATACCCAGACTCATTGATTTGCCCGGCAGAATCCCAAATACCATTCCAGGAATCGTCCTCGCTGCCACTGAGTACATTCTCTATCGAATCTTGCTGAACACCCAGCGGGTTGATGAAGAATTGATAAGCACTGCGGCCGGTGTTGAAGGAGTCTATTTTTATGCCGACCAGATCGTCATTCCAGTTACGGTCCCGGTCGCGAAAAAACGCCCGGATCTGGCTGGGGTCTGGATCTTTGGCATCAAAGGCCAGAAATAACGACTGACCATTTTCGAATACCCGTACACTGGTTTGTACCGGGCTTGGTGTATTTTCATAAGGCCAGGTGACATTATCGATGGTAATCACTTTAGCTTGTTGCCATACAGCCTCCTCTAGTTGCCCGTCGATGGATACGCTGGCATTGATATAAGGAATAGCAGGCTCTGTTGCAAAGGCGGTGGCACTGAACCACAAAGAGGGAACAGCGAAGCACAGTGAACTAAAAATTTTATTTAACATTATTAGAGGGTTCGATAGCACAACTTTGATGGCGCATTAAATAACAGAGATACAGTGTGAACAATTGTTTATCGTTTAATAGCGAACTAGCGGGGTTAAGTGGTGTTTTATTTCTATTTTGTGAACAGTTAGTCAACTCGTATCGCACAACTATGTACCTGCATTGGCATTCCATGGTAAAAAGGCGCATCTGTTTTTTACTCGGGCGTGTTGTATGTCTCTTATTTTAAAACTTGTCGCTGGTATTTTCGCCGGTGTCCTGGCGGGCTTTTATCTGCCTATGCTGATGGTTGAGCTGCTGTACACTGTAAAAGTGATTATTGGTCAGCTTATTTCCTTCACTATTCCGCTTATTATTTTATTCTATATTGCATCTGGCATTGCCGGCTTGCCTAAGACATCAGGGCATTTACTGGGTAAAACGGTTGGTTTTGCTTACGGCTCTACCGTGATTGCTGGTACTTTGGCTGTGGTGCTGGTCAGTATGGTTGTGCCTATGTTTGACGGCAGTGTGGCTTATCAGGCCGCAGAAGCAACGAAAGTAGAGAGCCTTATCAAGCTAGAAGTTCCCCCTCTGATGGGCGTGATGACTGCACTGGCGACTGCTTTTGTGTTTGGTATTGGGATCAGTCAGCTTCACCTGACGCAGCTAAAGCAGGTTGTGGATCAGGGACGTGATGTCATTGATGCGTTACTTGCTAAAGTGATTATCCCGGCTTTGCCATTTTATATTGCCGGCGTGTTTGCAGAGATGGCGGTTGCGGGCACGGTAGCGGATACCCTGAGTACGTTTGGGGTGGTGTTGCTGGCTGCCGTTGCAATGCACTGGCTGTGGTTGGCATTTTTATATATCACCTCGGGCGTGTTGTTAAAACGTAACCCGGTGGAGTTGATTAGAAATATGCTGCCGGCTTATTTTACCGCAATTGGTACTATGTCCAGTGCCGCGACGATCCCGGTTTCCCTGCGCGCCAGCAAATCAAACAAAGTGAAAGAAGAAGTCGCTAACTTCACCGTACCTTTATGTGCAACTATCCATCTGTCTGGTTCTACGATTACCATTGTCACCTGTACCATGGCTGTGATGTTGCTGTCTCCGACGATGGCTTTGCCCTCGCTGGCTGAGATGCTGCCGTTCATCTTCATGCTGGGTATCGTTATGATTGCCGCACCAGGTGCGCCGGGCGGGGCGGTTATGTCTGCCCTGGGATTACTCAGTACCATGCTGGGCTTCGATGAAAGTGCGGTTGCGCTGATGATCGCTTTGTATCTGGCACAGGATAGTTTTGGTACCGCTTGTAACGTAACGGGTGATGGTGTGATTGCATTGTGGGTAGACCGTTTTTCGGAGCGGGATCTAAAATTACACGGCAATTCTTAGTCTTACTGTCATACTAAAGACTGTTTTTACCTTAATTAGAAACTGGAATTGATTATGCTTTGCAATTTTCTGTGTTACTCTTGCAAAGCATAATCGCACACCGTCTGTGTGCAATAATGGATGCATAATGCATTCATTATCAGACGATTATATAAATGACATTTGGCAGTTATTGCCATTACCAAGGCTAGTGTGAGGGTGACCCGTTGATTAACGTACTTTTAGTTGATGATCATGAACTTGTCAGAACCGGTATAAAGCGCATTCTGGATGACGTGCGCGGGTTTAAAGTGGTCGGAGAGGCTAAAACGGGTGAAGAGGCGGTCAGTTACTGTCGCCAAAGTGAACCTGATATCGTGTTAATGGATATGAATATGCCAGGTATTGGCGGTCTGGAAGCAACAAAGAAGATTTGTCGCTACTGCCCGGACGTGAAAGTGATTGTACTGACCGTGCATTGTGAAGATCCGTTCCCCAGTAAGGTCATGCAGATTGGGGCGCACGGTTATTTAACCAAAAGTGCAGGCCCGGATGAGATGATCAACGCGATCCGAGCTGTCAATGCGGGCCAGCGTTATATCGCGCCTGAAATTGCACAGCAAATCGCGCTGGCGCAATTTAGTGGCAAGGTGGATGAAAACCCGTTCCAGTCTCTGTCTGATCGTGAACTGCAAATCATGCTGATGATCACCAAAGGTGAAAAAGCACAGGACATTGCGGACAGGCTTAACCTGAGCTCTAAAACGGTGAATAGCTATCGCTATCGTATGTTCGAGAAGCTGAATGTCAGTGGCGATGTTGAGCTAACACACCTGGCCATTCGCCATAAAATGATTGATATAGACAGCTCTCACTAAGTGAGTCAGTTGTTCTAAGTAAGAGACAAGTCTCAACCATGGCAGTGTTTGATAGTCAGGCGTTTCTCAGAACGCTGACCACGGAACCTGGTGTGTATCGTATGTATGACGAAGATCACCAGGTTATTTATGTCGGTAAAGCTAAAAACCTCAAAAAGCGCGTCAGCAGCTACTTTCGCAGCAATATTCCAGATGCCAAGACCCGGGTCCTTGTGAGTAATATTCGTCATATCGAAGTGACATTGACGAATACAGAGACCGAAGCGCTATTGCTGGAAAATAACCTGATCAAAAAATATCAGCCCAGGTACAATATTCTCCTGCGCGATGACAAATCCTATCCTTATATTTTACTGACCGATCATCGTCACCCCAGGCTTGCCTTTCATCGCGGTTCCAGAAAGAAAAAAGGCGAGTACTTTGGCCCTTTTCCCAGCAGTGCGGCGGTCTCCGAAAGCTTGCGTCTGATGCAGAAGATTTTTCCCGTCAGACAATGTGAAGACGCTTACTACCGGGCGCGCAGTCGTCCTTGTTTACAACATCAACTAAAGCGGTGTTCCGCACCTTGCGTGGCAAAAGTCAGCGATGATGACTACGCTGAGCAGGTTGATATGGTGCGTCAGTTTCTTAGCGGTAAATCACACCAGGTGATTGCCACTTTGGTCGGTAAAATGGAACAGGCGAGCATGGCACTCAACTTTGAAGCGGCGGCTAAGTATCGGGATCAAATTGCATTGCTACGGCAAATGCAGGAGCAGCAATCTGTTGCCGGTAACTTTGCCGAAATGGATGTGATAGGCTTTGCCCAGCTGAATGGCTTGAGTGCGGTTCATATGCTAATGATCCGGGAACATAAAGTGTTGGGGTCCAAAACGTTTTTCCCTAAAATACCAAAAGACTCAGGCTGTGAGGAAATTCTGACCAGTTTTGTCGGCCAGTATTACGTGTCCACGGGGAGTCATGGTCGGATTGCCAAAGATATAGTGCTGCCCTTTGAGATTGCTGAGTTAGACGATTTGGCCGCCGCGCTCACCCAGGTTGCCGAACGTAAAGTACAATTACGGGTAAACGTGCGAGCAGAGCGGGCACAATATCTGGAGCTGGCCAATAAGAATGCCCTTAATAGCATTATGGTTAAGCAAAATGCACAGGATTCGATCGACAAGCGGTATGCCAGATTAAAAGCGGCGCTTGGCCTGTCGGATATCAATCGTATGGAATGTTTTGATATCAGTCATACCATGGGTGAAAACACCGTGGCATCCTGTGTGGTATTTGACGGTCAGGGGCCTAATAATCGTGAATATCGTCGCTATAATGTGACCGGGATTACGCCGGGAGATGACTATGCGGCCATGGCGTTTGCACTGAACAAGCGCTACGGCAAAGTGACCGACCCCGATAAAGTGCCAGATATCATTTTCATTGATGGTGGTAAAGGTCAGTTATCCAGAGCAGAATCTTTCTTTGAATCCTGGACGCTGGATAAGTTACCTATGCTGATTGGCGTGGCGAAGGGCACCAGTCGTAAGCCCGGTTTGGAAACTTTGCTCATTGATGGTGGGCGTAAAACCATTAACCTGGAAAGCGACTCACCAGCATTGCATCTGATCCAGCATATCCGTGATGAATCGCATCGATTTGCTATTGCGGGACACAGAAGCAAACGTCAGAAACAACGTACTCAATCGGTTCTGGAAGAAATAGAAGGCGTTGGCCTGAAGCGACGCCAGGCGCTACTCAAATACCTTGGAGGAATGCAGGGCGTAAAAGCCGCCAATATACAACAACTAAAACAAGTGCCCGGGATCAGCCCTCAGCTGGCTGAAAAGATATTTAACCATTTGCATGACAAAGCTTAAGCGTTCATGCGAACATAGTAAAAAAGAGTCTCTCTTAGTAGTTATGTGGAACATTCCAAACACGCTCACAACATTTAGGTTGTTACTTATTCCTGTTTTCGCAGTGGTCTTTTACTTGCCTTATTCATGGGCGTTTTTTGCTGCCGCTTTTATCTTCTGGCTGGCATCAGTGACAGACATTCTCGATGGCTATCTGGCACGCAAGCTGGAACAATCAACGCCATTTGGCGCGTTTCTGGACCCCGTTGCTGACAAAGTGATGGTCAGTGTAGCGCTGGTCGTATTAGCAACGCATTATCAGAACATGTTTATGACGATTGCTACCATTGTCATTATTAGTCGTGAAATTGTTATCTCTGCTTTGAGGGAATGGATGGCAGAGCAGGGCAAGCGCGGTCATGTGGCGGTATCTTCTTTAGGTAAGTTTAAAACGGCAGCACAAATGTTGGCCATTATTGGTCTGATCTGGCAGTTTGCTCCCTGGATGGTGACATTGAGTTATGCATTGTTAGCCATTGCAACTTTGCTAACTGTGGTGTCTATGGTGCAATATTTCTATGCTGCCCGTACGGAATTGATTAAATCTTAGTTTAGGTTGGCTGAATACAAAGCGTTTTAGATAAAAAATAAGCAAACGATTAAAAAGCTTCATTTTTTATGTTGACGCCTCCCGGAACTTCTGTAGAATGCGTCCGTGTTGAGAGGCAACAGCCTAACAAAAAGAGAAGTTCAAAACGCTTCAATTCACTGAAAGCATTGAACTTGTATGGAACGCGAGTATAGCTCAGCTGGATAAATGAAAAGACGCAACCTTGTATCTTACATTTACTCACTAAGTTAAAAAGCTTCTGGAGTGCGAGTATAGCTCAGCTGGTAGAGCGCAACCTTGCCAAGGTTGAGGTCACGAGTTCGAACCTCGTTACTCGCTCCAATTTAAACAATGAATGCTCTAGCAAACCCGATGCCCGGGTGGTGGAATTGGTAGACACAAGGGATTTAAAATCCCTCGCTGGTAACAGCGTGCCGGTTCAAGTCCGGCCCCGGGCACCATTGTTTAGAGCACTTTAACTTAATTGGGTTAATAGAAAGATGCACACTGCATTACTACCAATAAGTTAAGAGCTACTGGAACGCGAGTATAGCTCAGCTGGTAGAGCGCAACCTTGCCAAGGTTGAGGTCACGAGTTCGAACCTCGTTACTCGCTCCAATTTAAACAATGAATGCTCTAGCAAACCCGATGCCCGGGTGGTGGAATTGGTAGACACAAGGGATTTAAAATCCCTCGCTGGTAACAGCGTGCCGGTTCAAGTCCGGCCCCGGGCACCATTGTTTAGAGCACTTTAACTTAATTGGGTTAATAGAAAGATGCACACTGCATTACTACCAATAAGTTAAGAGCTACTGGAACGCGAGTATAGCTCAGCTGGTAGAGCGCAACCTTGCCAAGGTTGAGGTCACGAGTTCGAACCTCGTTACTCGCTCCAATCTTTCTGATACATTAAGTATCAATACAATGCGGCGGAATGGCAGAGTGGCCATGCAGCGGATTGCAAATCCGTCTACCTCGGTTCGACTCCGGGTTCCGCCTCCATTTTCTCAACAAACTCCACATGCGAAAGCAGCCCGATGCCCGGGTGGTGGAATTGGTAGACACAAGGGATTTAAAATCCCTCGCTGGTAACAGCGTGCCGGTTCAAGTCCGGCCCCGGGCACCATTGTTTAGAGCACTTTAACTTAATTGGGTTAATAGAAAGATGCACACTGCATTACTACCAATAAGTTAAGAGCTACTGGAACGCGAGTATAGCTCAGCTGGTAGAGCGCAACCTTGCCAAGGTTGAGGTCACGAGTTCGAACCTCGTTACTCGCTCCAAATTCTCTTGTCTGACTTGGTCAGGTTAGTGTGGCGGAATGGCAGAGTGGCCATGCAGCGGATTGCAAATCCGTCTACCTCGGTTCGACTCCGGGTTCCGCCTCCATTTTCTCAACAAACTCCACATGCGAAAGCAGCCCGATGCCCGGGTGGTGGAATTGGTAGACACAAGGGATTTAAAATCCCTCGCTGGTAACAGCGTGCCGGTTCAAGTCCGGCCCCGGGCACCATTGTTTAGAGCACTTTAACTTAATTGGGTTAATAGAAAGATGCACACTGCATTACTACCAATAAGTTAAGAGCTACTGGAACGCGAGTATAGCTCAGCTGGTAGAGCGCAACCTTGCCAAGGTTGAGGTCACGAGTTCGAACCTCGTTACTCGCTCCAATTTAAACAATGAATGCTCTAGCAAACCCGATGCCCGGGTGGTGGAATTGGTAGACACAAGGGATTTAAAATCCCTCGCTGGTAACAGCGTGCCGGTTCAAGTCCGGCCCCGGGCACCATTGTTACTTACAGCTTAATCGCTTGATATGACAGTAAGATTAAGTTAAAGTAGCGAAAATAAAATGCTAAGTATTAGTTCAAAACTAATCAAAAAAGCATATGGAACGCGAGTATAGCTCAGCTGGATGAATGAAAAGACGCAACCTTGCTTCTTGTATTTATCCACTCAGTTAAAAAGCAATATGGAACGCGAGTATAGCTCAGCTGGTAGAGCGCAACCTTGCCAAGGTTGAGGTCACGAGTTCGAACCTCGTTACTCGCTCCAATTTAAACAATGAATGCTCTAGCAAACCCGATGCCCGGGTGGTGGAATTGGTAGACACAAGGGATTTAAAATCCCTCGCTGGTAACAGCGTGCCGGTTCAAGTCCGGCCCCGGGCACCATTGTTTAGAGCACTTTAACTTAATTGGGTTAATAGAAAGATGCACACTGCATTACTACCAATAAGTTAAGAGCTACTGGAACGCGAGTATAGCTCAGCTGGTAGAGCGCAACCTTGCCAAGGTTGAGGTCACGAGTTCGAACCTCGTTACTCGCTCCAATTTAAACAATGAATGCTCTAGCAAACCCGATGCCCGGGTGGTGGAATTGGTAGACACAAGGGATTTAAAATCCCTCGCTGGTAACAGCGTGCCGGTTCAAGTCCGGCCCCGGGCACCATTGTTTAGAGCACTTTAACTTAATTGGGTTAATAGAAAGATGCACACTGCATTACTACCAATAAGTTAAGAGCTACTGGAACGCGAGTATAGCTCAGCTGGTAGAGCGCAACCTTGCCAAGGTTGAGGTCACGAGTTCGAACCTCGTTACTCGCTCCAATTTAAACAATGAATGCTCTAGCAAACCCGATGCCCGGGTGGTGGAATTGGTAGACACAAGGGATTTAAAATCCCTCGCTGGTAACAGCGTGCCGGTTCAAGTCCGGCCCCGGGCACCATTGTTTAGAGCACTTTAACTTAATTGGGTTAATAGAAAGATGCACACTGCATTACTACCAATAAGTTAAGAGCTACTGGAACGCGAGTATAGCTCAGCTGGTAGAGCGCAACCTTGCCAAGGTTGAGGTCACGAGTTCGAACCTCGTTACTCGCTCCAATCTTTCTGATACATTAAGTATCAATACAATGCGGCGGAATGGCAGAGTGGCCATGCAGCGGATTGCAAATCCGTCTACCTCGGTTCGACTCCGGGTTCCGCCTCCATTTCCTTATCAAATCTTCTTAATTAATTATTTCCAATAACCAGACATAAATCACCGGCACGTCATTTTTGTACTGAATTTTCAGGTCAATCAACTCACCGCTGACATGTTCGTTAATGGTAAACTCGCTGCTTTCGAGCAGGTAGTGCCCTTTGTGTTGTGTTACTTCAACCTGCGTCTCAATCGTGATCCCTTTGTTCTTTGCAAGCTCGATCAACGCATCCTGAATGGCGAGTCTGATGGCTGTGCTGAGCAGGTTATCTGAGGTCATAGTGCCATCTTCGCCAAAGGCCCCCAATACAAGCTTGCCCTGTTGCGTCATGTCGTTAATATCTGGCAGCACTGGCGTATTGATTACAGCCTGGTCTGCGGGCTTATACTGGCCTATCAGCGTTGAGCCATACTGACAGCTTTGATGTAAAGCCAGATGCGTGGGCGTGCCCAGGGCATCGACTTCACCGTTGCGATTGTAGTTCACTTCATGATGTACGTTACCTTCACGGCTGACAGCCCGCTGTTTTAGGTATTCTGTGGCATTGACCTGGGCCTGCATCAGAAAGCTTGCGACTGTCATTGCGTTGCGTTCGCTAATCTGGAGCTGCTCATGCGGCGACGCGGTATAGTAACTGACACCCAGGACCTGCCTGTGCGTATCATTGTCGCATAGCCAGGCAGGCTGACACTGCACAAAATCACATTGGCGAACAGCACAGGTGGCACTGGTTTTCAGTGGCTCAAAGCTGACATAACTGTATTGTGTATCTTCGGTATTAAAGGGCGTGGAGTAATAAACAGTGTGGCCTGAGGATAAAACTTGAGTGGGTTGGTCATGTGTGACGTTTTGCATATCACGGCGTTGCAATCGAATATTGTGGTAGGCCGCCAGTTTTTTCAGTGCCCGGGTGCGACTGGCCAGCTCCGAACCATTGGGGATCGCACTGAATGGGGCTGCAGTGCCGACAAAGCCAAGTTGATTGGCTTGTTTTGGAGTCTGAACCCAGCAAGGCAATACGCTTTCTTTCGGGGCTTGAGGGGTTGGAGAGCGTGTTTTGCAGCCACTGAGTACCAGGGTTCCAAGCAGCAGGCTACAAAGCAGAGGTGAGTGAACAGTCATTCCTTGTCCTATTTAGGTTAGTGGGTGTTTTCCCCTAAAGGTAAATCGAATTCTACCATCAGGCCACCCTTTTCTCGGTTGCGCAACCTCAACTGACCCTGGTGGGCTGTGATGATGTCATGACACAGGCTTAAACCCAGCCCGGTTCCTTGTGCTTTGGTTGAGTAAAAAGGTTGCAGTGCCTGATGTAAATTACCTGGCAGGATCCCAGAGCCTCGATCGACAACGGCAAACCTCAGGCGTGTTTGGGATTGAACCACTCTTACAGAGATCTCAGCCTTGTCACTCCCAGATTCATGGGCATTTTTGAGCAAATTCAGTAAAACCTGTTCAACTTGCGCAACATCGAAGTAGCCGGTGTCCGCAGGAACCGTCCCCAGCAAAGTAAAAGGATAGAGAGCCTGCAGACGTTCGAGTAGCGGTGCAATCGCATGGGCTGCGCAACTGGGCGCTGGCAAACGCGCATATTCAGCATAACGCTGGATAAACTCGCTGAGGTTGTGAGCGCGTTGTGAGACGGTATCCAGCATGTCTGGCAGCAGCTCAAGGTGCTTTTGCTGGCTCAGCATGGTTTGTGCCGAGCCAGTCAGCGACTGGATCGGTGCCAGCGAGTTATTCAATTCGTGGCTGATCAGACGAATGGCATTTTTCCATAGCATGATCTCTTCGCGATTTTGTTCTGCAGAGACGTTTTTGCAAATAACCAGACTATGTGGTTGATAGTTCAGCGTGACAGGTTCAACTCCAAGGTAATAGGTATGTTTTTGTTCCTGTTGCTCGAAACTCAGCATGCCGGTATATCCGCTATTGAGTGCCTGAGCCAGCGCTGACGGCAAGTCATCGCACGCGACTTCCAGTGAACTGCCTGTGAGTGCGCCTGGTTGTTTTTTCAATAGCTGGCGAGCAGCAGCATTGTGATAAACAATGTGACGCTGTTTATCAAGTAACAAGGTTGCCATAGGGGAGGCCTGAACTATGCTGTCCAGTACCAGTTCTTTTTGATTTAGCTTTTGTTTTTGTTGCTTGAGGTTTGTGGTGAGCTGGTTATATAAGTCAATCAGCCTAGCCAAATCAGGATCCGGAGTCGGTGAAATGCGCAGTGACAGATCGCCATCCTTGATACTTTTGATCCCATCTTCCAGCGTGGCCAGTATGCGCTGGCGACGTCTGGTATAATGGCCCAGCAGCAAAAACAACATCATTAATGACACTAACAGGATCACTGAGCAGGCAAAGAGCACCGGAACCTGATGGTGCAGCGCAATGGCGAGTGCAAGCAGTGCACACGTCAGCACACAACCACTGCTGAGCAATATTCTGCCTGAAAAAGACCAATGTGAGGACGTGCTCATCGCTTGATCCCGAACTTGTCCATACGGCGGTACATGGCCTGACGACTCAACCCCAGACTTTTTGCCGCATGGGTGACGTTACCCTGGTGTTTGTCCAGCGCCTGAGTTATATCTTCGATGCTAAATTCGTGATTGACCATAGTTGAGGCTGAAGTGCTCAGGCCCAGATCTGCGGCCTCAATCTGTTGTCCACTGGCAAGCAGCTCTGCCCGACCTATGACATTTTGCAGCTCGCGAACGTTGCCCGGCCAGCTGTAGCGCTTGAGCAAACGCTGGGCACCTTCACTGAGTACTTTATCTGTGGCCAAAAAGTGTTGTGCAAGTGGAATGATGTCGTCAGGGCGCTCTGCCAGTGGTGGCAAGCGCAGTTCAATCATATTGAGCCGATAGTATAAATCTTGCCTGAATGTGCCTCGCGCTATGGCTTCATTGAGGTTGGCATTGGTTGCGCTGATCACTCTGACTTTAACCCGCTGGGTTTTACTGCTGCCAACGGCTTCGAACTCGCCGGTTTGCAGCACCCTGAGTAGTTTTTGCTGGCCTGTCAGTGGCAGATTGCCAATTTCATCAAGGAACAGAGTGCCCCCATCTGCGGCAGAAAACCGGCCTTCACGACTTTTCGTGGCCCCGGTATACGCGCCGCTGACTACTCCAAACAGCTCAGCTTCAATCAGTTCAGCAGGCAGTGCACCGGCATTGACGCGAATAAAGGGCTTGTCCCGGTAGGCACTGTTAGCAACCAGGAGTTCTGCAATTTTCTCTTTACCCGCTCCGTTGGGACCGGTGATTAACACTTGCGCGTCGGAGTAGGCCACCTGTGTTGCCGTTTCAAGCAGTGACAGCATAGCCTGATCGGCAAAGATCAGACCGCTGAGGTCATAGTGTGCGTTCAGCTTATCTCGTTTGAGCTTGAACTGCTTGTTGCTGCGTGTCTGGGACTGTTGCAGCTGATACATCTCCAGCAGGTTATTGACCGAACTGAGCAATTTATCATCCTGCCAGGGCTTGGCGATATAATCTGCGGCACCGTGCTTAATTAACTCCACCGCCATTTCCAGCTGGGCCCAGGCGGTCAGCAGAATAATGGGCAGATCCGGGTTGAGTGTTCGGATCTGGTGGTACAGGGCTTTACCCTCTTCGCCGGAGGTGGTGTCACTGGTAAAGTTCATATCCTGGATCACTAAGTCGTAATCCTGGGATTGCAGCATTGCTAGCCCTTGTTCAGGCGAACTGGCACCTTCGCAGTCGATGTCATTTATTAAAAAAAGAATCTTAAGCGCTTTTATGACATCTGTATTGTCATCAATGACGAGAATTTTATGTTGCATCGTGTTTTTATCGTTATTGTTGTAAACATGAAAGGGCTTTTCAGCCCTTATTTTAATTGGTTTTGGTAACCCTGGCCGGGGCTATATTAGCTGCTTTACGGACAGGAATATAGACCGCAGCGGCGCTGAGTAACCAGACTGACAGCGCAACCAGCAGGGCGAGCCAGGGTTCAACCAGGCCTTGCGCGCGTAAATGGGTGACAAAATAATTGTTTAACCACAGGGCCGCGAAACTACCCAATAGAATGCCAGCCAGTGCCAGCAGGGCGTTTTCCATCAGCAACGCCTTGAGCACAGTATGCTGACTGGCACCCAGTGCACGTAGGATCCCAATGTCTTTTTTACGGATAGAGACCGAAAAGGAAACCAATCCAATAATACCAAATCCGGTCACAACAATGGCGATAACGCTGATCCCTATCATAATGAATGCAAAGGTACTGCGGCCATCCCATAAGCGTTTTTTCGCTCTGGCGGCAAACTCAACCCGCTCTACGATCCGTCCGTGTTGCAGATACAATTGATCTTCAACCTCCTGAAGAATGGCTTCGCTGGTGCCTTTTTTGACTCTGAGTAAGTAGTTTACATCTGTGCTGCCAAAGTGCGCCTGAGGCACAATGGTAGAGTGGTACCAGTGTTGTTCATAAACAGCGCCTTCTCCCAGCATCTTATCGGCATACACACCGACCACCTGATAGGGGCGGCGGGCTCGTTGTAAATAGATGGTCTGACCCAGCGCACTTTGCTCGCCAAACAGCGTCTTGGCAAGGGCTTCGCTGATCAACACAACACTGGCGTAGCGATTTTGTGATGCCGCGGCATAAACAAACTCATTAGGATAGAAGTCGCGTCCTTGTGTGATGTTTAATCCCAGCGTGGCTACCCCTTGAGAGGTTACGTCAAATTGCGCGTTTTCAAAGCCTGCTTCATCTTCCTGAATGGTTTTATAAACCAGGTTGCTGCCTGCGACGGTGGCCAGTACCAGCTCATTGCTGGCGTAGGTCACCTGAGTCACGTCAGGCAAGGCGCTGAGGTTAGTTAAATCCCGTTGGATCATCGCCGATTTATCCACCTGGTTGTCGAATACTTTGGTGTAAACGTTGAGTATCTCCACTTCGTCCAGGTGGGAGGGGATCAACCAGTTTTTGAGCGTGCCGTAGCTGATAAAACTGGCGTTGCCGACTATGGTCACCGCAATGGCAATTTGGATCAGGATCATCAAGGAGATATTGCGGTGCTTGAAGATGATTTTGAGTATATGTTTGAGTGACATAGTTTTATCCTCTTAACTGTGCTGCGGGCGCGGTGCGACTGGCTTTCACTATGGGGTAAAGCCCGGTGGTAAATATCGCCACAAAAATACCCACGGCAGCTTGCAGCGCAAAGGGAATGTCCATGCTGTACATACGGCGTACCTGCTCTGCGTCGGCCAGGTAATCGGCCTGATATAAAGCTAAATGGAACATCGCAATCAAGCCAAACTGCGCCAGCAACAACCCCAGTACAATGGCAGCACTGCTAAGCATACTGAGTTCCAGCAGTTGGATTTTAAGGATATAAAATTTGTTTGCACCCAGCGCCCGGTAGAGAGACACCAGTTTTGCCCGGCTCTGGTTTTTTGCCAGCAGAATCCCAATGGTGTTGATCAAACAGATAGCAAAGAGCAGGTAGGCGAACTTAAGATAAATTTGCTCCCAGTACAGGTTGTCACTCATTCTGTCATTGAGGCTGGCCAGCTGCGTCAGATAGTAGGGCTCGGCGTGACTGAATCGACCCTGAGTAGTCTGTTGCTGTGCGTAATTACGTGCCCATAAGGTCAGCTCTGCATGACTATTATCGAGTTGCATGGGGTCCAGCATTGCCCAGCCATGTAAATACCCACATTCGGCGTTTTTGAGCCCCTGAACATCTTCGCGACGATACCGTGTTCGTGCAGCTTCTTCTTGAGTCTGGCAGGGCATGTAGCCTGTGCGAGGCAGGTTGTTGGCATGCGCGTACCCTAAAGGCACAACAGCCATATCGTTGACCCGGCCTTGGAAACGCATGTTCTGAAAGCGACGCAGATAGGCTGAAATGTCCATGACGCCAACCACCTCCAGCTGACGGTTGTTGATCACCACTTGTTTGCCGACCGAGTTTTCTCCGCCGAATAATAAGTCATTGGCTTTTTTATCCAACACGATTACGGCGTCATTCTGCATTTCCTCGCGCCAGGGGGCGCCATAAATAAATGGCACCTGGAGCAATTCAAAATAATTCGCATCAGCAGCAGAGGCCTCGGCGGTAACCGGTCTGACACTCTTATCGGGCAGATCAAGCACAAACGACGTGGTGTAATTAAGTGACAAGCGGATCATTGGATTTGCTTTAAAGGCCTCGGAAACGGCGTCTGCATCCCGGTAGGTCAGTGGCGGCGAGCGAAACGCCGTGCGTCGATCAAACTCCGGGTCCATAAAATTAAGGCTGACGTGATATACCTGATCGGCTCTTTGGTCGATAGGAGAGTGTCCGCTGCGTGTCACTATGGTGCCCATGGTTAACAGCAGGGTGATCCCGATAGCCAGATTGAGTACCATCAGCAAGGTCAGTTTGCGTTTTTGTTTCAGGCCGCGCCAGGCCAGTTGCATTAAATCCTTCATCGCAGTCACCTAAGAGATCAGTTCGACAAGTTCATTCTTGTTGATATCGCGCAATTGACCGTCGAGAATTTGTATATTGCGATGTGCCCGCTGTGCCAGCTCATGATCATGGGTGACCATCAGCAAAGTGGTGCCCTGGCGGTTTATCTCTTCCAGCAGATCCATGACTTGTCTGGCCATCATAGTGTCCAGGTTACCGGTTGGCTCATCGGCGAGTAAAAATCGCGGTTTACCGGCAAGCGCCCGGGCAATTGCAACCCGCTGTTGCTGACCACCACTGAGCTGGGCAGGAAAGTGGCTGGCACGGCCGCCCAGGCCCACCAACTCCAGACTTTCCTCGATGCGTTGTTTGCGGGCTTTGGCTGACAGACCCCGGAAAATCAGGGGGACCTCGATGTTGTCATAGAGGTTGAGATCGCCAATCAGGTTAAACCCCTGAAAAATAAAGCCAATTTTTTCATTGCGAAGCTGAGAAAGCTGCTTGTCACCCAGCGTGCTGACATCTTCGCCATCCAGTTCATATGTTCCTTGCTCAAAGCTTTCGAGTAATCCGGTGATATTCAGAAAGGTGGTTTTACCTGAGCCGGAAGGGCCGGTAACGGCAATAAACTCACCTTCTTCAACGGTGAAGTTAACGTCTGACAGGGCGTGTGTTTCGACCAGCTCGGTACGGTAGATTTTACTGATGTTTTTCATACGTAACATGGGATGTTCCTTTTATTATTATTCGCTGAGGATCACGTGCTGTGATTGCCCGAAAGCAGCCAGACTTGAGATGATGATTGTATCACCAGGTTGCAGCCCCTGGGTAATTTCCACTTCTCTGACACTTTTGACACCCAGTGAAATGGGGGTTCTGAGCGCGGAGTTTTGTTCAATTTTGTAGGCAGTGCGGGATGCACCGGTTTCCACAAAGGCACCGCGTTCAACTTTTAATACGTTTTGCTTTTGGGCAATGATGATTTGTGCATTCACTCTTTGGTTCTGACGTAAATTGCCTGGCTGCTCGCTAAAGCGAATACGGCCGCGCACCTGGCCTTGCTCAACTTCAGGAGAAATGGCGACTAAGGTTGCGCTGTATTGTTCGTTGTTGATTTGCACGTTGGCATGCAGACCTATTCCCAGCTCATCCGCCAGGTTTTCCGGAATGTAGGCCTCTACTTCCAGCTCATTGAGGTTAACCAGCGACATTAACGGCGTATCGCGTTGCACATGTTGCTTTTGTTGTACATTCAGCGTGCCGACAATGCCGGATAAGGGCGAGTGCAGTGTTAGGGCCTCGACCTGACGACGCAGTTCTTCGGTGAGGTGACGCTGACGGGTCAGGTTTAGCTCGCTACTTTTTAGTTCAAAACTCAGGCGTTCCTGCGCCAGTTGCAGACTCGCGATGGCGTGGCGCTCGTTAAGCTCAGCACGTTTCAGGGCCACCTGGGTCTGTTCCAGTTCTTCCTTTGAGATGATCTGTTTTTCAATGCTGGTGCGGGCACGGGCCATTTCACTTTGCGCGGCTTCCAGCTCGACTTTGGCCAGTTCCATTTGCTGGGTGTTGTCCAGCTGCTGTTGTTTTATTGCTATTTTCTGGCGACTTACGTCCATCTCCAGACGTGCCAGTGTCGCTTCTTCCTGAAGGAGTTGGTTGCGAAGCTCCGGGCTGTCAATGGTTAGCAGGGCCTGACCTGCTTCAATCTCGTCGCCCGCTTTGACAAACAAAGTGACTGTTCCGGCCGCAATGGCATACAGGGAGGGGCTGTCTGCGGCCATAGTGCGGCCTTCAACACGCAGGTCCTGAACCATGTCGCCTCTTACAACGGTCGCGGTACGCAGTGTTTGTAAGGACACCACCTGATCGGCGCTGAGTAGCTGGTCAAAACTGCTGTATGAAGCGGTGGCGGCACCGATGAGTCCGACTGCGGCGGCTGCACCTATCCACCAGCGCGGCAATCTGCGCGTTTGTGGGATTGCTTTATCTTGTTGTTTGGTATCTCGGATCATGCCTGGTACGGCTCCTTGTTTACTTGATTACAAGTACTTATTACAAAATCGATGCCATGTTTTAAGTTTTTGAAATTATAGGGTTATTTGTTTTTTGTGTTGCGAGCTGTAACAGCAGCGGACGGACAGCGGACAGTACGCGGACAGTGGGCGAGTGTCCGGACAGTACGTCACTGATGGAGATATTGGTATGTCAGAATGCACTGGCTTTGCCGATTCGATCCTGTACCATGATGACTATACTAAGTTGCTGTTAAGTAAGTGGTAATGGAGGTGCGATGATCCAGTTAGATGAGATAACGTTCAGACGTCGAGATGGCGCTGGATATCGGAATGTGCTGGACGGCCTGAGCTGGTCGGTATCGGGGGCTGAGCAGGTCGCGCTTACTGGCGACAGTGGCTCTGGCAAAACGACCTTGCTCAACATACTGGCGGGGTTGCTTAGCCCAGACTCCGGCACCGTACGTATCAATGAGCAGGCAATACATACCTATGATGCCAAGCAACTGGCCTTGTATCGCCGTACGATTGGCATGATCTTTCAGCATTACCAGTTACTTAGTCCGCTTAATGTGGCGGATAATATGGCCTTTCAGGCCCGTCTCAACGGCCGCGCCGTCAGTCATAAAGAAATTACCATAATGGCAGAGCGTCTGGGTCTGGGCGACAAGCTCGATGTCTATCCTGCGCAGTTAAGCGGAGGCGAGCAACAGCGTGTCGGGATCGCCCGGGCCCTGCTTAATCGGCCCAGTGTACTGCTTGCCGATGAGCCCACAGGGAATCTGGACAGCATGCGCAGTCAGGAAGTACTGGAACTGTTGATGACCTTATGTCAGGAGCAAAGGGTAAATTTGATCATGGTTACCCACAGCCGGGCTCTGGCTGCGCAGTTACCCCGTCAGGTGGCGTTACGCGACGGGCGTTTACATGAGTGAACTGAGACTCATCCTGCTGACTTATGCTCAGTATTATCGGCGCCATAGAGGGCTGCTGGTGTTGTTTTTGATCGGTCTGAGCCTCGGCAGCGCCTTGCTCAGTGCCACACTGGGTTTAAACCAGGAAGCCTCAAAGCGCTATCAAACCAGTACAGCGTTGTTAGCGCAGCCAGTAAGTGACTTTATTCGTCCGCCATTGGGAAAAACAGGCTTACCTTTTTCACTTTGGCAACGGCTTTCAGCGGCTGGGTTTGAGCAGGTTCAACCCGTACTGGAGGGGCGCCTCAGAAGTGATGACGACAAGCTGGTCGCCATTCGGGGTATCAATTTACTGCAATGGCAAACGGCTGGTGCTGCAAAGCCGGTATCAGGCGACGCTGGCCAACCTCACAGCGATTCTCCCTTGTTCGATACGCTGTTTATGTCACCTGAACTGACGGCCAGATTACAGCTTAATGCCTCTGCATTGCGCATTAAAGGAGGCAGTTATCCGGTTAGTCAACTGGAGGGGACTGGTCACTATGCACTGATGGATATCAGTCTGGCAGACCGATTATTGAATGCGCAGGGGCAGATCAGCTATTTTGAAGTGACGGGTCTGAATGCGCTTCAGCGGCAGCAGCTGGTGGACATGCTTGGCAGTGCCGCACGACTGGAGTCTGCTGAGGCACAAACCTTCGACGCCCTGTCGGGGGCCTTTTTCTTTAACCTACAGGCACTGGCCTTACTGGGCTATGTGGTGGGCGCATTTTTAAGCCTCAATGCCATCAAACTTGCTTATCAAAGCCGCTTGTCTTTGCAACAGCAAATGGCCACGCTTGGTTGCCGGCAGAGCCAGTTGCTTAAGGCGCTGTGTCTGGAAGTTGCGATATTGAGTGTGCTGGCAGCGACATTGGGTAATCTGCTTGGGGTGCTGATGGCCAATGCCATGATGGGTGACATCAGCACGGTATTGAGCAGTTTTTATCAGCTGGATCGGGCACTGATAGTGCGCTTTGACGCCTTACTCGTGCTTATCGGCAGTGTGCTGAACTTGGTGATACTGGCTGGCTTTGTGGTGTTGCAAACGCGTCTCACGCAGCAATTGGCGAAGTGGCTGACCCTGGCGCTATTATTTCTGGCCTGTGTTGGAGGGGGGTTACTATTGAACCTGGCACAGACCAAATGGCAAGCTTTGCTACTGTGTGTTTGTGTGTTGCTGGTGTTTTTCGCGTTGACACCGCCACTGGTGCGTCTGGTGTTTCAGGTGCGCTGGCCAACCCGGGCGCCGTTGCTCGGCTGGCTGAGGGCCGATAGTCTGACGCAATTACCAGCGCTGCTGAGTTCGGTGTTAGCCATTTTGATGGCAATGGGCGCAGCGATTGGCATGCAGGTGATGGTGGGGAGTTTCAGCAGTGCACTGGATACCCATTTACAAACCCGCCTGAATGCCGATCTATATGTCAGACCGGATAACCCGACTGCACAGATGCGTCAGGCTTTGGCAGATATGCAAGCAGTTAAGCAGGTGGGGATTTACTGGTCGGCACAAAGTGAAGTCCAGGTGACCAATGAGACGGTGCCTGTGACACTGATGAGTTTCGGTGAAGACTATCGTTATCATCAGCATCTGACCTTGCTGAACAAGCAGCCTTTGGAGGCTGTTCATATCAATCGGAGCAATGATAGCATCAGCTGTCTTATCAATGAGCCGGGTATGCGTCGTTATGGTCTTATCGTTGGCAGCAAGCTTGAAGTGCAGCAGGGACAACACGCTTTTCACTGTCAAATCACGGGGGTATTTTATGATTACGGCGAGTCTGGCGTTAGTCTGGTAGTCAGTAACTCAGTCATCACACAGCAGGCATTTTTGTACGAAGCAGTCGGTTTTATGTTGACGCTTCACGAGGGAGTTGACTCAGAACAACTGGCTGATGTCATTAGCCAGCGCTGGTCACTGGCCGGACATCAGTTGATCCATAATCAGGTGTTTAAGCGCTTTGCAAAGCAACTATTTAGTCAAACTTTTCTGGTAACCCATGCACTGAATATCTGCATTATGTTGATTGCGCTATTTGGCGTTTGGGTGAGCTTTTTAACGCTCGGACGACAGCAGTTGCAGCCGATGGCCGTATTACAAACTTTAGGGGTGACTCAGGGCCAATTATTGGTGCTGAAACTCTCTCAGGCCGGACTTATTCTCGGTCTGATCTTGTTACTGGCAGTGCCGCTGGGGATCCTGTTGGGCTGGGTATTGTTAACCTATGTGATGCCCATCGCTTTTGGCTGGAGCATGGCAATGGTACTTAGCTGGAGCGATATCTGGGGGTTCTGCGCTGTGGTACTGTTGTTGGCTTTGGTGGTCAGTGCCATTCCTTTATTAAAACTGATCAGGCGCAATGTGGCTGATAATGTCGCACAGTTATAAGGAGCTCAATATGCACAGCATCAGATTGCATTGTATTTTAATCCTGCTGATGGTAACAGGGTGTCAGCCTGCTACGCCTGAAACAGACAATAACAATGCGGCGATGGCGGTGCTCGGTCAGACGCTGGGCACACCCGTGGATGCCAATCAGAGATTGATATTTCCACGCGACCATGGTGCCCATCCAGAACAAGGAGTGGAGTGGTGGTATGTGACTGGCAACCTGACCGCACAAGACGGCGCTCAGTTTGGGATGCAATGGACGCTGTTTCGGATCCGCGATCCGGGGTTTTCGGCCGTTCAGTCTTCTCCCTGGTGGGATGGACAGCTTTACTTTGCCCATTTTGCTTTACAAAACGGTCGGACACATCATGCGTTTGAGCGCTATGGCAGAGCCGGGCAGGTTGAGGTACAGGCCAGTCCTTTTATCGCCCGTTTGGGTGATTGGCAGCTGGCCAGTCAAGAGGCGTCGTTTCTACCTTTACGATTGCAAAGTAAGGAGGCCGATTTTGGCCTGGACATTACGCTGGCAAACAGCCCACTGGTCTTGCATGGCAAGCAGGGGTACAGTCAGAAAACCCAGCAAGGCCATGCCTCCTTCTACTACAGTTACCCCTTTTTACAAGTGACAGGCACGCTGACCTATGCTGGCAGATCACATGCCGTTTCAGGTCAGGCCTGGTTAGACAGGGAATGGTCATCAGGTCTGATTGATAGTCAACACGGTGGCTGGGACTGGTTTAGTTTACAAGGTGAGGATCCTGGGCAAGGTGCACTGATGGCATTTTGTACCCGAGATGAAACACAAGCCTATGCCTACTGCAGTGCCTCAGAGATAGCGCCATCTGGCAAGGTTACGGCCTACCCGCATGAAGAGGTCACTTTAACGGTGATTAACAGGGCACAAACCCGCAATGTAACGCATCCGATAAGCTGGCAATTACAGGTGCCCGGGAAAGAGGCGGTGATCATTGATGTCCTGCAGGCAGATTCTTTCAACACTTTAAGCGTCCCTTACTGGGAGGGCAGAATACGCAGTCGGGGTGGGTTTGTCGCAACGGGTTATGGCGAATTGTTTGGCTATTGAACGATACGTTCTCACCATGGCCCGGGCGCATATAGGTTGAGTAGGTGGGCAATCTTGTACTCAGGGCTGTGATGATAAAGATATACATGTTCAGCATTTCATTCACACAGCCCTTACCACGCCAGTGCATATAACCTGTAATTGATTATGTGCTCTGACGGGGCTCAGAGGTTATTCCCGGCCGTACAAGGGCATGGCTACGCCTGTGACGTCAGGAAACTCAAGGACAGCAATAGGGGTAAAGTCACTTTCAGCGAGGAAAAAAGTCGTCAGACTGGCACGCGAATGAATTGTAAACTCACCCACAAATGGCATCATCCAGCCACTGTCGCTCGATAACACGCCGCTTAATTGAGGCACTTTACTGAAATCAGGTAGCAGATAGTCTGGGAGTACATTGTCGCCGACAGAGTGGAGTGGCAGGTTGACCCCGATCTGGCGCGTGTAGGAGACATCCAGCATAGCTTTTCCGGTATAGTGGTTGGCCAGAGTTAACTCATGCTGGTCAGGCGTAATATTAATCGACACATCAGCTGCTTGCTTGGGGTAACCCCAGATTTCACGACCCGCTTTGATTGCAATGGGGTTGTCGAGCATCAGGTGTTGATTGTAAAGGGCATAGTTATGTGGTTTGCCGGCCGCTTGTTGCTCCGCGTTTGCTGCTGCCAGCGCTGCGAGCACTTTACCAGTGAAATCCAGCTGTGCACTGGCAAGGGTCATATCTCCCGGGCAGGGTAAATCCGGGTCAGTGCTGCCACGGCGTTTAACATAAAAGCTTGATATCGTCTCGTTATACGCACCTGCAGGGCTGGTGGTGATTTTTTGTGTATACAGTGCACCAATGCCTTTTGAAGCAGATCCTTCACAATGCAGCCTGACAGGCTCCCATTGCCAGTTCCATAAAAAGAACTGTGCAACATTAGCATCAATTAAGCCGACGACGGCACTGGTGGCTTCACCTTTAACGTGAAAGGGCATGCTAACAGGGGTGCCATCAGACAGGTAAGTGGTACTGGTCACCGGGTAGGTTTCACTGAGATCAGCAGCATAGCCGGTGTTGCTCATTACCAGCATGGCACTGAGCAGAAGGGGTTTCATGTTCATTTATGATCCTTGTTTAGTTAGGGTTTTCCTTGCATGGAAACAGCCAATGCGGATTAGTTTCATTATTAGGGCGCAAAAGCGGGACTAGGCTAACATGCTTTGGTGAAAAGTAAATGGAAGAGGAAAGTCAGAGGGGGGCACTGTGCAAAATGTATAAGAGTGTAAACCAGTGGTTCTTTCTTTTTTCGCAATATTGTACACTACGCGACCATTTTAATGGGCTGGCCGAGCATAGCTACCTGCTTGGCAACTATGTCGCGTAATCCGGCTCGCTCCTGAGTCGATAAAAAGAAGGTATTTATGATCCCTTTTGTGGTGTTGATCACCGTGTTGGTGTGTTTTGTCGGCTATGGCCTTTGGCCGCTAGCCACTTCTGTATTGGGGTACCTGATATCTGAGCAGGCGTCGGAAGCCATGATCCTGATGCTGTTCTGGTTAGCCATGGTTTTTATCCAGTTTGTGGCGATGTGGCACATAGCAAAGAAAAAGCCCAGCGGACGAAAGTTCTTTTTTTATACCGTGTGGATTTGTGTCTTTGTGCAGGGCGCCGACTTGCTGCTTGCAGCTGAGGACGAGATGCCCCTGTGGGCGCTGGCGGATTTGTTTATCTATCCCGCGTTAGCGATGTGGGTGTTGTACGCCAGTGACGCAAAACAGTATTTTGAACAGTAAAACCTAATATACAGAGTAATAGTATGAGTAAATGTGGTAAATGTGACAGGGATATTTCTTTTATGTCGGTATTGAATACCCCGAATCCATTCAAGTTAAAATGCGGTAGCTGCAAAGCACCGATTGCACTGAGTCTGGTGAGTGCGGGGCTTGTTGCGGGTATCCTGCTGGCAGTGATCAGTGCCATTTTGTGGTACTTTTACGGGTCAGAAGGTTACTGGGTCAAGGTGGTTTTACCGACTGTCCTGGCTGCAGAAGGCCTTTACTTTGCGGCCATACGTTTAGGGTTGGTGAAAGTCAAACCAGAACAAGCAGAGTAAGCAACGGGAGCCAGTGGCTCCCGTTTTGTTTCAACCTTAGCTTAATTCAATCTTATAAGTCGGAACAGCATGAAGATGTTTGCTCAGGCGTCCGAGTATCAGCCACCAGGCAAACAAGGCCGCCAGCATCAGGACTATCCACATCATTGCCGACGCCCCGTTTGTGCCAAGTTGCCCGATTTGATAAACCAGTGTCGCCAGAATATAGGCAATGGAGGTTGTCCAGCCGATGACGACCCACATCCACACAGTGCCCGATTCACGCTTAATGGCCCCCAATACCGCCACGCACGGGGTATAAAGTAAGATCAGTACCAGATAGGCAAACGCCCCGAGCTGGCCATTGAATTGAGCAGCCATGGCACTGAGTAACTCGTTCCCTGCGTCGCCGCCTTCTTCAACGGCACCCAGGCCCAGTGGATCACCCAGGTTGTTGAGTAAATCAACAGAGTTGTCCCATAAGGTCATGATCGCTTCATTTGTAGCATCTTTGAGAGACCACTCACCGGTTTGTTCCTGCGCGCCCACATACAAGGCATCCATAGTGCCCACAATGGCTTCTTTGGCGAACAGGCCCGTGACTATCCCAACCGTTGCTGGCCAGTTATCTTCTGCGATACCCAGCGGTGCGAACACAGGTGTCACAACCTGCGCGGCTTTAGACAGTAAAGACGCCTCGCTGTTTTCATGACCAAAGCTGCCATCTGTGCCGATGGAATTGATCATGCTCAGCAGAGTAACCACAAATACGATGGTTTTCCCGGCACGGGTGATAAAGCTACGTAAACGCTGCCAGGTGGTCATAACCAGGTTACGCCAGACGGGCAGATGATAGGCTGGCATTTCAACAAAAGAGGGGATTTTTTCTTGTTTAAACACACGTTTTCTGAACAGGTAACCGGTACCCACAGCCACCAAAATACCAAACACATACAAGGCAAATACGATGTTGGCACCGTTCACCGGGAAAAAGGCCGCAGCGAATAAGGCGTATACGGTTAATCGTGCGCCACAGGACATAAAGGGCGCCATGATCACTGTGAGCAGGCGATCCGACTCGCGGCTCATGGTACGGGCACTCATGACAGCAGGGACGTTACAGCCGAAGCCTACGATCAGCGGGACAAACGCGTTGCCGGGCAATCCGATGGAGGACATCAGACGGTCGATCACAAAGGCGGCACGTGACAGATAACCACTGTCTTCAAGGATCGACAAACAAAAATACAAGACGGCGATAACAGGAATAAAGGTCGCAACCAGCTGTAAGCCAGCCCCAAAGCCATCCCCTAACAGGACGCCCAACCATTGGGGGGCTCCGAGATTGGCCAGCAGCAGCTTAGTCCCGTCAATAAAAATAGCGCCGACCAGAATGTCGAAGAAATCAATAAAGACGGCGCCGAAGTTGACCGCTATCGTGAACATCAGGTACATCATAAACAGGAAAATCGGCACCCCAAGCCAGCGGTTTAGCACCAGTTTATCAAGCGAGGTGGTGAAGTTAGAGCGTGTTTTCGACATGATACTGACGCCATTGCTGAGCGTTTTGACGTTTTGAAAGCGCTTAACGGTGTCTTCATTGCTTAGATCAGGCTCAGGAGTGTGTCGATTGCGCCTTTGTGGGGGCTTGCTTGTGCAGTGCTCACTCAATGCATCTGTCAGTTGAGCGAGCCCCTGACCAGTCGAGCCGACCATGGCGATGACAGGGACACCAAGACGCTGCGCTAACAGGTCCAGATCTAACTCCTTGCCTTGCTGGTGCGCCACATCAGTCATGTTGGCAACCACGATAAGAGGGGTACCCGTTTCCTGCATTTGTGTTGTCAGAACCAGGTTGCGTTCGAGGTTAGCGCAGTCGATCACGTTGATGATCAGGTCGGCATCCTGAGCGCGAATATAGTCAATGGCAATTTGTTCATCCTGACCCGGGTCAATTTGGGCCATGCTGTACAGGCCCGGCAAATCGATTAACTCAACTTGCTGACCTGGTAAACTTAGCTCGCCACTTTTGCGCTCTACAGTGACGCCGGGCCAGTTGCCGACTTTTTGTCTGGCACCCGTAAGGCGGTTAAACAGGGTGGTTTTACCACAGTTGGGGTTGCCAACGAGGGCGAATCTCACGTTATCTTACTCCTTGAAGTTAGCGGCTTAGCTGGATAAAACGCGCATCAGTTTTACGGATACTGATATAGGTATTGCCAACCTGGGTCTGAATGGGGCAGCCCAGCGGCGCGACATTTAAGATGGTGATCGTCTCTCCGGGGATCAGGCCCAGTGCCATTACGCGGCTGATCAGGGCGGCATCAGGGTGAGCAATGCCTGCGATAATCGCTGAATCGTTTGGTTGTAAGTCTGCAAGTGTCATAGGGCGTAATACAAACCTAGATAGGAATTATTTATTATTAGGTTGGCATGGTACCGCAACTTAAATGTCATAAACAAGCGAGTGCGGCAAAAGAGATGCGTTATTTCTTAGGTTGATAAATCTATATATTTTATATGGTTACGTGTATTAAGTGAATGTCACCAGAGTGTTGGAGGGCACTTCATACTCTTTGCACATTGTTTGCCATCTGTTTGCACATTGTCTCGTTAGGCTGATGATCACAGGCCTAACAGCAACGGAGACAGGCAATGGGATCAAAGAACACAATAAAACAACCCGGCACACTGAATATACTGACCGCGATTATCACTGCCACGCTGCTTGGTGCATGCGGCTCTGGAGGTTCAGAGACGACTACGGGCACCAGTCAGAGTACTCAATCAAGCGCGGTTGATGAAGCAAACACCAGCCAGTCAAATGCGGATGCTGATACGGCTTCGGATAATTCGGACTCAGATACAGACAACGCCGACACGGACTCGACGGCAGGTGAGGGTGACACAGCGCCTGATCCTGGGGATGAAGATGAGGGGGATTCGGATACAGAGCCTGACGATGATGAGGGCGGCAGTGAGGAAACACCGGATAGCCCGGACCAAAACGACACGCTGGCTGGCTGGATCCTTAACTCAGATGGTGCTACTGCCGCCATTATGCTGGATGAAGCTGGTCAGCTTGCTCAGGTCAATGTACAGGCGGTGAGTGCGCTGGAGCAATCCGGGCAACAGTATACGGTGGTGACGGCATCGGGCATGCCAGATTATCAGGTGGTGGTCGATGAGGAAATGCTGTCGAGCTTATCCTCCCGGCCCAGAGCCGCATCAGATTTTGCCACAGGTTCGCCGCAAGTCGCGCTTGGTGATGTGATCGAGTTCGGCCAGGATATTGGCTACAACAGCAACAGTAGCTGTGCACTGGATGCCGGTCAGGGTTACTGGCCGCCCGGACCGGTCTGTCCAGAAGTGATGGATAGAACCGGTACATTTCCCAATCAGCCCACACAGAATACAGACACCTGTGAAACGGGGTTAGGGACAGTCGGCTTCTGGGTCAATGGGACCTCAGTATATAACTGGGGTGATGGTCAGAGTTACAACAACGAAAGGATATGGCAAACGCTGGCACCGGTTGCTGAACAATATGACGTGGATGTGTGTGGCGGTCACGCTGCACAAGGCGATTATCACCACCATTATTATTCCTCTTGTCTGGCTAAGATGGTTGGTGATACAGGAACCGGGCACTCACCTGTTTATGGATATGCTGCAGATGGT
This sequence comes from Pseudoalteromonas rubra, assembly GCF_000238295.3. NCBI lineage: Bacteria > Pseudomonadati > Pseudomonadota > Gammaproteobacteria > Alteromonadales > Pseudoalteromonadaceae > Pseudoalteromonas > Pseudoalteromonas rubra. The sequence continues at coordinate 28,433 of NZ_AHCD03000034.1, read as the reverse complement.
TACGCCATATATGGTCCCTGGGAGTCACAAGGGGAGTTGGCTATCAGTAGTTGGGAAGTCCGCGATTATCGCGCCAGTGCGCCGACCGGGTGTAGCGATGGTGCACGAAGCTGTGTGCTGAATGACCAATATGATGTCAGTCAGGGAACACGCAATGTTTCCAGTGGGCCAGGCTTTGACACTGTGGTACGCACCTTATCACGTAATGAGCTGATTGCTGAAAATGGCTACTTCAAAGAAGACTTTTACTGGAACAACGCACTGACTGCACAGGGCGGCAATTATCTTGATCAGTATAATGGTCATTATGATGAGCAGCGGGGCTATCACTATCATGTGACTGCCCGGGATGATAACGGCAAGCTCATTCCTACATTCCCATATACCATAGGTGACAGGTTTGCCGGTGAATTACAAAGTAACGCACTGACCAGTTGTGGTGGCATAAGGCCTGGTGGTCCGGGCCGTGAATAGGAGTAATATAATGAAATTAATAGCGATATTAATTGCTGCGAACATGTTTTTCATCACTATGACGGCCCAGGCTGACAAAGCCATTCACCAGCACAAAAGCCTGGAGATCAAGCAACAAAGCCTGTTGCCTCGGGTTGCGCTGACCCTGGTACGGGATGAAACCGACGGTCTTAACCTGACAATTGACATCGCCAACTATGTGCTGAATTCGCCCGCCGTGGTGGAAAATGCGCAACAGCGGCTGGCAGGTCATGCCCATTTGTTCATTAATGGTGAGAAAAAAATGCGTGTATATGGTCAATACGTTCACTTGCCTGCCAGTTGGTTTAAGGCCGGTGTCAACCAGATTGCGGTATCGTTAAACAGCCATCAACATGAGAACTGGACCTGGCAAGGCAATACCGTGATGGGGTCGGTGTTTGTCGATCTGGCTGAGCCTCAACTGGTATTGCATCAGTTTTCTTCTCAGCCGTTGCTCAGCCACCATCACCATTGATATCGGACGTTGGCCACATGACAGTGGCCAGCGCTTAAAAGGTTTCTTTGAGTAAGTTGAGCATGTCCTCAACCGACAGCTTGTTGGCCTGTTCGTTGCCAGCCAATAATTGGTCAGCCAAATCTCGCTTGTGCTGGTGCAGTGCGACGATTTTTTCTTCTATGGTGTTCTTGGCAATAAGGCGATATATGGTCACCGGGCGCTGCTGACCCATTCGGTGGGCCCGATCTGATGCCTGTGCTTCAACCGCCGGGTTCCACCAGGGATCCATATGGATCACATAATCTGCTGCGGTGAGATTCAAACCTGAACCACCGGCTTTGAGACTGATCAAAAACACTTCGCCATTGCCATGCTGGAAGGCGTTGACGCGTTCCTGACGTTGTGCAGCTGGGGTACTGCCATCCAGGTACTGATATGGCACGTTACTTTGCTCAAGGAGGTTTTTAATAATCTGTAGGTGACCCACGAATTGGCTGAAGATCAGTGCTTTATGATTGTTTTGCCGTAATTCATTAAGTAGCTCACTGAGTGCTTCGAGCTTGCTGCTTGGCAAAGTGCTTTCAGCCATGACCAATTTCGGATGGCAGCAGGCCTGACGTAACTTGGTGAGCTCCGCCAGCATTCTGATGCGTTGCTCTGCCGCCGAACTGGTGCTGGACGATTCCATGATCTGGTCAATGGCATGTTGTCGTAGCGCCTCATAAAAATTCATTTCGTCCTCACTGAGCGAAACGGTGAGGTTGATTTCCGTTTTCTCTGGCAGTTCGGTGAGCACCTGACTTTTCAGGCGACGCAGAATAAAGGGCTTCACTAATTGTTTGAGGCTTTGACGTGCTTTATGTGCCGCCAGCTTGTCTTGAACGGCATTTTCCATTGGCTGAGCAAAGCGCGCATTAAAACGCTTCAGGTTACCAAGTAAGCCCGGGTTGACGAAACGGAACAGCGACCACAGTTCGGTCAGATTGTTTTCTATGGGCGTGCCTGTGGTGATCATTTTAAATTCGCCTTTAAGTGCACAAGCGGCCACGGTCCGTTTAGCCAGCGGGTTTTTAAGCGCCTGCGCTTCATCGGCGATAATGGTGTGCCAGTGTTTTGCTTTAAGCAGCTCAGCCTGGCGTTGCAGCAGGCCATAACTGATCACCACACAATCAAACGGGCCAGCCTGAGTTAATAGCTGCTCGCGCTCGTGCGCATTACTGTGATCACTGAATAAGGTCATGTTTAATGCCGGTGCAAATTTGCTCGCTTCCTGTTGCCAGTTGAAGCACACAGAGGTCGGTGCGATGATAAGCGCAGGCCCTTCACTGGCGCGTGCTAAGATCACAGCCAGTGCCTGTAGAGTTTTGCCCAGCCCCATGTCATCAGCCAGGCAAGCGCCGCCGCCCCAGTGGGCTAGTCGCATTGCCCAGTCAAACCCCGCAAGCTGATAATCGCGCAATTGTGCCTGTAAGGTCGGTGGCACAGAGAGTGTCAGTGCATTGGCCTGGTACATTTTTTTGCTTTGCTCTTCCCAGGCGGGCAGGGTTTTCATACGCATGCCCGTTGTTGCTTCTGCGACCTGACCACTGGCTAGAGGATGAAACTGGCCCTGATCGGTAACCGTATCAAGCTGAGCGAGTTGATTACGTAAGTCTTGTGACAGTGCCAGAATTTGTTCACCGTCGAGGCTGACAAAGCGGCCATGGCTGGTGGCCATCAGGTTCAGCAACTTTTTCAACTCTACGACTTGTGTATCATCGACCTGAAGTTCACCCGTGACGTCAAACCACTGATTTTGCTTGCTCATGGCCAGAGCCAGATGCTGGGACTCAAGGGGTTTGCTGAGACGGAATTTCTTCCCGCGTGGCCAGCGCAGCCTCAGGGTGAAGCCTGGTATATTGGATACAACACACCTTTCAATTTGCTCAAGTGCCTCGAGCGCCATTTCCAGGTCGTCCAGTTGCAAACGATTGTCAGACATCGCCAGAAATGCCGGACAGTGTTCATCCAGTAACTCCAGCCAGCGTTGTTCTTGTGCTAAATCACGTTGGGTGGCCACCCGCTTATGCTCAATTTCTGTCGTCAGGTTGGGGCTGCCAATGCCCGGGTGCAACATGGGACCTTTATCGCCAAAGGGCATACTCACACAGTGAAACTCCAGGCCACCCTGATAGGGCGTGATGTTGATCACCAGTTCATTGGCAGGTTTGACTGTGGTCAATCCGGTTTCAACGCCGTCCAGGTCGGATTGTATATTTAGCAGTGGTGCGATGGCAGTAATACTCTCAAGCAGTTTGGGTTTGGCGGCTTTGGGCACAATAAGACCACTTTCTCCTATGATCTCTGCAACCTGCAAATGCTGACGAGTGAACAGGGTAAACCCATAGCGATAGTCCTGAAGCGGGAAAAAGGCGTACTCACTCTGCCTTGCACGCTCTTCGAGTTGCAAGCGATAGTCTATGCCTTGTGGCAGGTTGGGTATCGACATCATCAGCTCATCGCCGTTGTCACGGATCTGAAGCTCGGCCGGATATTCTGTCAGTTCTATTTCGCGACTGAAATCATCGCCCAGATAGAGATTATGGGCACCAGATGCGGCACTCAGGGCGTTTGCTCCTTCCAGTTCAAAGGTGCGTCCACCATAATAGCCGTGGTTTTCATACACCCGAATAGCAGCAATAATTTCTTTATCTTTATCGCTCAGGTAATCAAAGCTCTCACGCTCATCGACCAGACGCTTCAGGGCCACATTGCGGCCTTTACTCCAACCTTGCTTACCCAGTTTTTGCTCTCTGGGCTTGAGTGAGAGTTCAAACCGAGATTGCTCAAGTTGCCAGACAAGCCGGTGGGTTTGCGACGATTTATCTGCGTTGGATGATGGCGTGGACGCCAGACTTTGCAGTTTTTCCAGTGCCAGCTCCCAGTCACTTTTTTGTTCTACCAGTTTGGCAAAATTAACGACCAAGCGCTGTGGCAGTGGTGGCACAGGCGCCTGATGAAGCACCAGCAGATCGGCCCCCATACAGGCAAACAAAGGTTGCTGTATAGCACTGAAGGTATTGCAGGCCTCACTGAGACGAGTCAGTTGTTGGGCCTGTAACTGGCCCCCGGTCCAGTGCGTTGCCAGAGCAGTCAGTATTTGTAGCAGTGCATAGTCATAAGGCTTCGCTTCACCAAATGCTTCATACTCTTGATATTGATTCACGAATTTTTGGCCACTACTAAGGCATTCTGCAAGATATTCAACCAGGCTCAAAAGGACATAATTTAACCCTGGCGCTTTTTTGTCAGCGGACTCTGCCTGCACCAGTTGACGCACCGATTTAAACAGCTGAGGCTGTCCCTGACTGGCCTGCACCAGCATCGTCAATTTATGAAACAAGCCGGGCAGGCCTGCCAGATATTGCTGCTTACGCCGGGCAAGTTTGTTTTTAGCGACCATTGCCTGTTCAAACAATGCGTAAGCGCTTTGCTGTTCGCCGGAGCACATTGCAACCATGGCACGTAACTGAAGTGCATAGCAGCTGCTATCATTGCCCAATATGGCGACACTCTGATCCAGTTGCGCCCGATAAAGGTATTGTTCGGCTAGTAAACAATGCAGCGTTTGATTATTCGGCTGGCGTTCGCAGAGCTGTTTAATAAGCTGAAATGCGGCAAAATTGTTCTGACAGTCACTCTTTAAGCTGTGGATTAACGTCGAGCATGCCTGATACAGCAATTGCGGTGGCAGTTCAGCCAGATGATCAACGTCTGCCGGAAAGAATAGGGTATTGACCAGCACCTGGTTGGTGTGGTGGTCAAGGTGTTGCGGATTTTTATGAAATGACAGCAAAGCGATGGCTTTATCGTATTGGCCCAGGATAAGCAAATCGCGGATAAAGCGTTGTTCATCCGAGAAATCGCGCTCCCACTCATATAAGTTGACCACAGGCACGACTTGTTCGGCGCAATTAAGCGTGCTGATAAAACGATCCTGGCGAAGCGCATTGTGGCACAGTGAAATCTCGATCAGCGGCTGAACCCTGAGGCCTTCTTGGTTACTGATCAACAGTCCGGCTTCGCTCAGTGCGCTCCTCTGTTCGGGCACCATACCCTGACTGAGCGCGGGGATGTCGTGGATCTGAGTTTCAACCAGCAATTTCAGCAAGCGTTTTAATCTACTTATCGCAACCGGCTTGCCGATTAGCGCCAGTACTTCCAGCATGATCTGTTGTTCAGCGGGCAGCTGTGCGTAGCGTGTCAGGAGTTCGGTGATGTGTGTCTGGCTGAAAGGCGTAAAGTGCATGCTGATAGACCGTTTCGGGCCTTGCTCCGCGAGTTATTATTCATTGCGGAGCAAAGTAGCAGAAGCGCGGTGTGTGCTCAAGTCAAACTATTCTGTTGGCAGGGTGTAATACAGCTGTGGGCCGGTATTACCCAGCTCAGACGGGCAGGGTACAAAGCCGGCTTTTTCCAGCACTTTAATAGAAGCCGGGTTGTCTGCTGCAACGCCCGCATTGAGTGTTATATTGGGCCGAACTGTGCGCAGATGCGCCACTAAACCTTGTAGCAGCTCACTCGCATAGCCTTGTCCCCAGTGTGTTTCGCCTATCAGGTAGCCAAGCTGAACTGTATTTTCGGCTGCATACAGCATACTCAGGCCCAGAATGTGTGTCTGTTTGTCCTGCACCAGTAGCAGCTCACAGCGTGTTAGTTTGTCCGATATCCAGTCGGTTAGTTGGTCGGCAGTGTGCGGACACTGTTGCCAGTCATCAGGCAAAAAATGCAGTGTGCCTGGTGTCAGCAAATCGAGTAGCTGTTGTACGTGTGCTGCGCTGAGAGCCGGTGTCGCAGGCATTATTTCTAATCTTGCCGTACTGAACTTATGCATTGTCATGGGTGTGTTCCTGTGATGATTTTGCCTGTGTTTCAGACAAGCCAGCTTTAAATGCCACGGTTAACTCGTGACCCTTGATGGCCGGTAATGCAAGCGCCTTTAGTGCCAGGCTGCCAACCATGATCAACAGGGCAGTGGCCAGGGCATCGAGACTCATGCTGAGCACTGTGCCAGTTGCGCCGAATGTGGCTGTCAGAGACGACAGTTCAGGTAAAGTATAGATACCCGTGAGCTGCTGCAGTAGCAGGGCTATCCAGAACCCAAAACAATATGGACAGCGCCATGCCGTGTATAAATAGGCCAGTGGGGTCGGTAAATGTGCTACTAAAGTGTTAAACCAGGTGCCCCAGTCGGGTAATTTTTCCCATAAAAGCACGTGGATCGACAACCCCATTAAAACGAGTGAAAAAGTCATAGGTCTCTCCTGTAAATCGGTGTATTGTTTTGTTGATGTCTATTATGCTCAATAAAGCCGTGCTGTGTTATTGTCTGTTTTTTGAACTAATCGGCTTATTCTAAGATTGTGGGTGAAGTAAAATGACCAATCATGTTGCCGCCTGTGGCCAGATGAAAGTAGCGACACTGGAGCAGGAGCCTCACGGCACGCACAGTGAAAGTGTGTTGAGCTTTATTCGCTCAGGCTCGCTGGATATGTTACATGGCAAGACGTTTACAGCCACACAGGGCATGTTTGTACTGGTACCCGGCGGCATGCCTCATACTTTGTTGTCCGGGTCTGATTTGCATGTGCACTGGATGAGTTTTTGCCCGGACTGTCTGGGGCTCACGCCCGAATCCAGCTTGTTGCAGCCCTTTCAGCAGGTGCGTTTGGGTGCTTTACCCGCACTGGCGCTATCTGGGGAGCGCGTCGATTTTGTGCAGACTTTGTATCAGGAGTTTGAAGCCGCATTGCAGCAGACTTTGCCGCTTGACGTGATGAAGAGTTTTGTTTTTTTGCTGCTGCATGAGGTGTCACTGGCACAACAGCCGGTGAGTTGGCGCGCAGGTATGCACCCTAAAGTCGTCGCAGCCCTTTCCTACATTGAGAGTCAGGGCTTAAAGCCGGTTTCTTTGCAGGATGTGGCGAGTGCGGTATTTGTTAGTGCCCCTTATCTGGCGACCTTGTTCAAACGCGAAACAGGCTATTCCGTAGGGCAGTGGCTCACCAAAAAACGCCTGGGTGAGGCCTGTAATCGATTGCTGCACACACATACACCTATTGCAGCGTTAGTTGAAGAGCTGGGTTGGTCAGATACAACGCACTTTATCCGACAGTTTAAAGCGGCTTATGGCGTCACGCCTGCGCTGTGGCGCAGGCAGCATAGTCAGGCGGCAGAAAGTCGTTAATAATCTGTTCTACCTGAGTCGCTAAATTCAGGGATGCTTGGCGCGTTAAATCACTGATCTGAAGTCCCTAATCCCTTTCTCAGGTTAAAGGGACATGGTAAGTTAGTCGTATAATGTTAACGGGTATTTATTTGCGTGCCTGCTATAATTGCAATCAAGACCGAAAAAAACCGGTCTATGTCGAGCCGAAGAATCACTGTAATAGGTAATATACTTTGTTTAAGGAAATTGAAGACCTGAGCGAGAGTCTGGTGCTGATTGTTGAAGACTCAATGCTGACACAAAAAGTCATCTCTTGCTTTTTAGAGGGGATTTGTTCGGTCCATATGGTGACATCCGGAGAAAAAGCCATCGAGTTTTGCCGTGCTACACCGCCGGATCTGATCCTGATGGATTGGGTGCTGGAGGGGATGTCTGGGGTTGAGGCTTGTAAACAGTTGCAGGAAATGGAAGGTCTGTCTGATATCCCTATCATTTTTGTGACCTCCAACATCAGCGAGCAACAGCAAGACTTGTGCTGGGATGCGGGCGCGGTTGATTTTATACCTAAGCCTATCGTGGCAAAAACCCTGATGAACAGGGTTAAAACCCACCTTAAATACAAACAGCAAGCGGATACACTCAAGCGCTACTCATACTATGACGGGCTAACAAAAGTGTTCAACCGGCGCTTTTTTGATATGGAGGGGGCGCGTCAGTTTAAGCAGAGCATTCGCCAACAGCATACCTGCTCTGTGGTGATGCTGGATATCGACCACTTCAAGAAGTTTAATGACCGCTATGGCCACCTTAATGGGGACGATGCCCTCAAAGCCGTTGCCAGTGCCATAGACGGCCAGATACGCAGACCAATGGATGGAGTATATCGCTATGGCGGCGAGGAGTTTGCGATTTTATTGCCAGACACAGAGCCTGACGGGGCGAAGCAGCTGGCTAACCAGTTTGTTGATGCTGTAAAAGCATTGGCCATTGTGCATGAAGACTCGGAATTTGGTGTGGTTACCATCAGTGCGGGTGTTGCAAGTAATGATGGCGGCGAGCATTACCAGGATTTGGCTCAGCTGATTGCGGCGGCAGACCAGGCCTTATACAACGCAAAACATCAGGGTCGCAATCAGGCGTGTGTGGCAGAAAAAAAGGGCGCTTAGGCCCTTTTTCACCAATCCACCCGAAGGTTGCTTACCCTGCCATGTTAAATAGCAGTGCCGAAACGGCTAAAATACCGACCAGCAGAATAAAGTAGGTGCCAACATGATGGCGGTACTTCTGTAGTGCAGGTACTTTGAAAATGGCGATGGTTGGCATGATAAACAAGATCATGGCAATGATCGGTCCGGAAATAGCACCCATCATATCCAGAATACTCGGGTTCATTACAGCGCATACCCAGATGGCGATAAACATCAGGCCAACACCCAGTTTATCAATCAAGCCTGCCGAAAGAGACGATTGCTTGCTGAGCAGACCGTTGAAGCTCTCACGTGCGCCCAGAAAGTGTCCAAGGAAAGAAGACGTAATGGCAATGAAGGCGACCAGCGGGCCCAGCATGGCAATAAATGGGTTGTCGTACACATTAGCCAGGTAAGACAGAACGGAGACGTTGGCCTCTTTGGCTTCGAGCATTTGCTCCGGGCTCAGGGACAGCACACACGAGAAGACAAATAACAGCACAAAAACGATCAGCATCAGCGAGGTATTACGTAAGATTGCTTCTGCTTTGTGTGTTGCTCGGTTTGCATAATGGCGGCGTTGCGCATTGGCAAAACTGGAGATAGCGGCTGCATGGCTAAATGAAAAGACAATGATTGGCACGGATAGCCACAGTGTCTCACTCAGGTCTGCCATATCTGGTGTCGCCACAACCGGTGCTTGCCAGTGTGGGATTAGATAAAGTGACAGCATTAGCAAGATCCCTACTAACGGATAGACCAGCAGTGCAAAGGCCCGCAGTAGTAGTTTTTCTCCGCCCATCATAATCGCAATCATGCCTGCAACCAGTAGCCCGGAAAGGAGTACCCGAGGCGGGGCTGTCATGTCCAACTGGTTAACCACGAAGCTGTCCACGGTATTAGTGAGGCCCACACCATAAATTAACAGAATAGGGAAGATAGAAAAGAAATACAGTAAGGAAATTAAGCGGCCAGCGGTGGCGCCAAAATGCTCTTCAACGACATCGGTAAAATCACTGTCACTGTGTTTAGACGACAACACAAAACGTGCCAGTCCTCGGTGAGCCAGGTAGGTCATTGGAAAGGCCAATACAGCCATGATCACCAAAGGCCAGAACCCGCCGATACCGATATTGATAGGCAGAAACAAAATACCGGCGCCCACAGCGGTACCAAACAGGCTAAGTACCCAATTGGTATCGTGTTGTGTCCAGCGTCCCCGACTGCTTTGGCTACTCTCTGTGGCGAATGCCTCTGTAGAGAGCCCTTCAGGGGTATTACTCATACTTGTTGTCCTATGATTAGAATTATATGCGCGCGGATAATATAAAAAATGTGGCAGATATGCATGCTTTCGTCGGTAATCAATGTAAAAGTGAATGAATATTCGACAGTGTTGGGGGTAATTTAATCATTTAACCAACCGAATTGCAGAAATCTCATCGTGGCGTTTGACTTTGTGGCTTTAAAAGGTACGATTGAGCTCAGAAAATAAGCTAGTATCATATCAAAGAACATAGTATTTTAGTCTCTATATCATGCCCGGTCTTACTATATCGACATGCGTCGTGTCGTGAAGCTGACAGGGTAAGCAAGGTAATATCACGTTATGGAAATAATTAATCTTGACCCGCATCACCCGGAAGTGTCGCAGTTACTAAGAGACATTGATGAGCTGATGAATACACTCTACCCACCGAGCAGTAATCAGCTGATCCCGGCGGAAGAGCTGGCTGCGTCGGACGTCTATTTTGTTGGTGCTCGCACGGAATCTGCGTTGATGGGGTGTGGTGCCCTGGTGCCAAAAACGGATGAGACAGACAGCCTGACACCTTATGCTGAGCTAAAGCGGGTTTATGTGCAACCACCGTATCGGGGCCTGGGTGTGTCGCGGCACATTATGCAAACTTTGATTGACTATGCACGCCAGGTTGGCTTCAGCGTGTTGCGCCTTGAAACCGGGATCAGGCAAATTGAAGCAATTGGGCTATATACGTCACTGGGGTTTGTACAGCGAGAAGCATTTGGCAGTTACGAGCCCGACCCTTTGAGTGTATACATGGAATTAACGCTGTCATAAAGAGGTCATATCTTTGCGGGCGACGCTTGGCATTTTTGCTATAATCCCGCCATCTATTTTTTGAGTTGTACAAAAAACATGTCCTTTGAATCTCTTGCCTTAGCACCTGCCTTGTTAGAAGGGTTACAGGCGCTTGACTTTACCGAGCCAACAGCCATTCAGGCGCAAAGCATTCCCGTGATCCTGGCGGGGCACGATTTGCTGGCGTGTGCGCAGACCGGCACAGGTAAAACAGCCGCATTTATGCTTCCTATTATGACCCAATTACTCATTCAGCCGGGCTCAGGTGTTCGCGCTTTGATCCTCGCGCCGACTCGAGAGTTGGCTCAGCAAGTGGCGCAGCACGCCAATACCTATGCTGCTCACTGTGAGCTGAAAACGGTGTGTTTGCATGGTGGAGCAAATATTGGGCCCCAGGAAAAAGCACTACGTGAAGGGGCTGACATAGTGGTCGCTACGCCAGGCCGTTTGCTCGACCATTTAATCAAAGGCACATTGAATTTGTCAGCGGTTGAGTATTTGGTGTTCGATGAGGCCGATCGTATGCTGGATATGGGCTTTATGGGTGAAATACGTCGTATTATGCGCAAAATGCCACCTGATCGGCAAACCTTGTTATTTTCTGCCACCGTAGATGAAGCTGTTTTTAATCAGGTAAAAGATTGGCTGAAGGAGCCAAAACGGATTGGCATTGAAGCGCAGAATCAGGCTGCCGCAAAAGTTGAACAGATCTTTTATGCCGTGGATGAAGAGCGCAAACGGGAATTAATCGCTCACCTGATCGGCAAACAAAACTGGCATCAGGTGTTGATTTTCACCCGCACCAAGAAACAAGCTGATGACTACGCTAAGGAACTCAATAAAGACGGTCTTAAAACCCAGGCTATCCATGGTGATAAATCTCAGGGAGCGAGAAACAAGGCACTGGCGCAATTTAAGGACGGTGAAATTCGTGTCTTAGTTGCTACTGATGTTGCAGCACGTGGCATTGATATCCAACAGTTAAATTATGTAATTAATGCTGAGTTGCCTTATGTCGCGGAAGATTATGTACACCGCATTGGCCGAACCGGCCGGGCTGGTGAAGCTGGAACTGCTATTTCGTTGGTGAGTATTGATGAGCAGTGGTTACTCGAAGAGATTGAAGTCTTGTTGGATGAACGGCTTACGCCGCAATGGTTGAGCGGCTATGAGCCAGATCTCACCCGCGAGCCTAAAAATGATCGTCAAAACTCGGCCAAATCTCGTCGTCAGCGCGATAAAAAGCGCGTGCTGGGTCAGCGTGGTAAGCGCAGACGTTAATGTACCAGGTCACGTTGAAAATAAGTTGGAAGGTCAGGTAATGACGCAAGCAAAATGGCAGATTCATCAGGGGAGTATTGAAGAGATACTCTCTGTAGAGCAGCAGATCCCGGAGTTTTCTCAGCCCAAGACGCAAGCGGATATCCTCCAGAGATTATCTGGACGCACTTACCTGGCGCTGATAGCCAGCTGCGAAGGCCAGCCTGTTGCATATAAGCTGGGTTATGAGCAGGCCCCACAGCAGTTTTATAGCTGGATTGGGGCTGTCTTGCCGGCCTATCGGGGCAAAGGGCTGGCGCGAGCGTTATTGCTGGAGCAGGAGCGTTGGTGCCGTGAGCAGGGGTTCAGTCATATTGAAGTAAAAACGATGAACCGCTTTAAAACCATGTTGCAGATGCTTGTCAGTCACGACTACCATATCGCGGAACTGACACAGCCAGCAGTGTCGTCGCAGACTTTACTGGATATGCAGATCCGGTTTCGCAAGGCGCTTTAACGTAAACGTGTGTCAAAGTACTGATTAACGCCCAGGGCCAAAAAGATAATCGCGCTGCCAAGACCCAGACTGACTAGATCGGCGGTGCGATTCCAGATCAGGATATTCACCAGGATCCCGGCAGGGATCAGCACATTGTTCATGACTGCCAGTGCTCCCACGGAAACCAGGGTGACGCCTTTATTCCAGATAAAATAACCAAGAGCAGAGGCAATAAGGCCTAAATAAATTAAGATCCCCCATTGTAGCTGCGTCGAAGGGAGTTGGTTCAAATCTCCAAACAAAGCAAAACTCAACGAGGACACGGCCAGTGCGCCGATAAAGAAAAAGCCAAAGCACTGGTGGTGGACTAAGGCATGCTGCTCAGCCAGTCGTTTATATAAAACCTGCCCCAGTGCAAAACACAGATTGGCACCCTGAACTACCATAAAGCCAAGCCAAAAGTCCGGGTTAGGTGTTGTCAGACGGATGACGACAGCGCCCAGTGTTGCGATTAATGCGACCAGCAAATAGCGTGCATTAAAGCGTTTTTCGAACAGGTCATTAAGTAAAGTGATGTACACCGGTGTCATAACAGTAAACAACAGGACTTCCGGTACAGTTAAAAACACAAAGGCATGGTAATAGAAACCATACATAGCACCAATCTGTATTGCACCTATTGTCATTAACCTGAACATCACAGGGCGAGCTGTTTGCTGCCAGCGAATGAATGGCAAGAAAACCAGGGTTGCCAGCGCAATACGACTCAGCGCGGCGAACCAAAGGTCAACCGAACCAGCGAGATAAACGCCGATCAGGCTGAATGAAAACGCCCATAGCAGGGTGACAAAAATCAGGTGATGCATATCAGGTCAGTCAAAATGGTGTGCAAGGATAGTGGCGATGATACCTCAGAGTGACTTGATTTAACTAACAAAATAACAGCAGTGTTGAAGACTCAGGCGTTGCCATTTGCCGAAACTTGCTAAGCGAATCAGCAAACATAAACGAGGAAAAACTATGCATCGAAAATACCGAATAGAAGGCGCGTTATAATATGATTTTATTTTATAGCGACCAAGTTACAATGATTTTGTTTTCACATTTATCCCTTCATGATTACCCATGATGTGTGTTAAGGCCGCTTTATGCGGCCTTTTTTTTGCCTGAGTTTTCTGCTGTGTTGGGCTCAAAACATGAGGTTTTGTTGTGGGTCGTCTCTTCCTTTCACTGCCTTTTTCAGCAGGACAATATAACTCCATAAAAACAACAAGGACATCGATGACAAAGGTATTGTCAGTCAGGCCACCATATTAAGGAGTAAGCAAATAGACATGAGGAAAGTAACTCTTCGAAAATACCGAGCTAAAGAAACGTTTTAATATGATTTTATTTTATAACGGCCGAGTTACAATGACCTTGTTTTCACATTTATCCCTTCATGATTACCCATGATGTGTGTTAAGGCCGCTTTAATGCGGCCTTTTTTTGCCTGCGTTTTCTGTTCAGCTGCGCCTAACCTGCCTACCCTTAAGATGACGTTTTTCTGCGGGCAGCGAATCAACTGCCTGCTTCTAACTGTAAAAGGAAAAAGGTATGCGTACAATTCCATTGCTGATGTCGGTTGTTTTGTCTGTGTTACTGAGCGCTTGTGCGTCTATGGGGCCGGGTGATGCTGTCCAAAAGCGTTCTGAAATTCAAAAGATGAAACGAGATACTTTAACCAAGCTCTATAGTAAAAAGCCGGATGTTCGCGCCCAGCTGAGCAATGCGCCTGGATATGCGGTGTTTTCTAATGCGAATCTGAATATCATTTTTGTTGCCGCAGGCACAGGCTATGGTGTCGTAGAAAATAACACCACAGGTCAGTCAACATACATGAATATGGCCGAAGGCGGTGTTGGACTGGGTCTGGGTGCAAAGGATTATCGTATCGTGATGGTGTTTCATACCCAGGCGGCGATGAAACAATTTGTGGAGTCCGGCTGGACGTTTGGCGGAAATGCCGATGCCGCGGCAAGGGCTGCTGATAAAGGGGCCTCTATTGAAGGCGAAGTCTACTATGGGGATGTGACAGTGTATACATTTACCGAAAGTGGCCTGGCATTGCAGGCGACAGTCAAAGGAACGAAATTCTGGCAAGACAAGGAATTAAACTAATTCCACTTACCCCTGGCAACGACACCTAGCCGGCCTGTAGGGCCGGCTGAAAAATCTACTTACCATTTGTCACATTTTTGTGCCTGTTTTAATCCGCTCCCTTCACGTTACACTCCTGATAAATGACAGCCAAAGGATGCGTTATGATTTTAGTGATTGGAGCAAGCGGGGCGACGGGCAGGCTGGTTGTTGAGCAGCTGATGTTGGCACAGGTGCAAGTCAGAGTCCTTGTCCGGCAAAGCAGTGCACAACTGGAAACGCTCAAAGCTAACCCACAACTGGATGTCAGGGTAGGCAATATTGCCGAGTTGAACACCTGGGAACTCGAAGCGTTAGTGGCGGACGTGAAAACGGTTATTTGTTGTCTGGGACATCGGGCAACGTTTCAGGGTATTTATGGCCATCCCCGTCGCCTGGTGCGTGATGCAGTGCAAAGTGTGTGTCAGGCAATTGCAAACAAGGATGGCGGGAGTCCTGTTAAGTTTATCTTAATGAACAGTACAGGGTGCACATGCGAGTCTTTGCATGAGCGGCCACCTCTGGCACATCGTGCCGTGGTGGCGTTATTACGTTTATGTCTGCCACCTCATCCTGATAATGAGGCTGCTGCGAAGTTTTTACGTGCCTGCTCCCCTGTAAAGGAGGGGGTAGAGTGGGCCGTGGTTAGGCCAGATTCGTTGACAAATGATGCTCAGGTCACAGCTTATGACGTTCACCCATCTCCAATACGTGACGCCATTTTTGATGCGGGCAAAACAAGCCGGATCAATGTCGCTCACTTTATGTGTCAGTTAGCGCTTGACCCGGCACTGTGGCAGCAATGGCAGGGCTGCTCCCCTGTACTGTATAATCAAGACCAGGGCTAATACTCAACCGTGGTTTTGTAGTCATACCTGAAGCCGATAGAAATGGAGTCGAAGTCATCGCCATTGACGAACGACTTGTTAAGGTACTCAAGGTGAATTCTGAGTACTTTAATTGGGCTCCACTCCAGTGTCAGGTTATAGCCATCAAAGCCGCCTGCGGCCGGATCTGAATCCTGATATCCGTCATCAAAATCAAAGTAGCCTGCTTTCAGTTTGTAGGCTTTGGCCAGTTGGTAAGCAAAGGATAAATCGAAGGTGTGTCCACTGCGGTCTGCACCTGCAGCATCTCTGTTGTAATCCTTATCCTGATAAGCGACGGCGGCATAGAAGCGAGGTGTAAATTGATAGGCCAGCGAGGTTGCCCATAGACTGTTATCCCCGAGCTGGACATCATCGGTATAAACGTCGTTTTGCTGGTAGGTGACAGCAGCATGCAAATCGTTAGCATCATAACTCAGACCAACATTGACCAAATCATCTGAATTACTACCCGACTCGCCATTAAACTGTGCCACTGCAACAAAAGTAAAAGGCCCGGGTGTAAGTCGGTAACTGATCAGGTTATCTACGAAGAAGAGGCTCTCAGGGTCATACGCAAACGGACTGTTGGCATGATTGAAGATATCAACATACTCGGCAATAAAAAGATATTGTGCGGGCCGTTGCTTACCTATGCCAAAACGGCCTACAGGTGTGTTCAGCGCGGTGTAGGCCCGCCGGGAGCGACCAAAGTTGCCTTCATTAGCAACGTCAATACTCCACTCTCCATGCAGCTCTGCGCTCCAGTCTTTGTAAAATTCGTGGGTAACCTTGAGTCCGGCATGGGACAGGGCGTCACGCACGTCCCAATTATCCTCTCCGTTGGTCTCCAGGCGACCGTATGTGGGGCGCATGGTCGCGTATACGTCCAATTTGCGCTTTTCTTCAGTGCGCGCAGGTTTAGCTGAACTGGCCGAGGAAGCGGCTTTTGCATTTGATGCAGCTGCTTTGTTGGGTGTTGGTTTAGCATTTTGTGTTGTTTGAGCGGCGGGTGGGTTTTGCCTTTCAAAGCGCGCCTTAAGTGCTTTGAGCTGAGCTTCGAGCGCTTCGATGTCAGCCATAGTGACAGCGCGTTCGGTGTTTGCATGAGCACAGGTGAGCGGCACACAAAGTGCAACCAGGGTGGCTTTAGCCACAGAAGAGATCGCGTTATTCATAGCAAATTACCAAATTTGTTGCGTTAGTTGCGATAACTGGAATTATAGACAACACTTTGGCAAAGGGTGATTTTATTTGGCCTAAATAATATGAAGATTCGCAGCAAGTTCTCTTTGGCATCGGCGTTACTCATCTTTATGATCATCTTGGTGATCAGTACGACAACCTATTGGCTGGTCAATGCCTCTATGAAAAAGAAAACCACTGCATATGTCAGTGATTCCGCACAATTGCTGGCACTGGGTATTGATAATTGGTTGGCTGAAAAAGCCGCTTTAATTCGATTGCTGCGCAGTCAGATTGAAGCTGACTTTAGCCCTGAGCAGTTTCAAAAGGGGCTCGAATCCCCTTATTTTAAAGATGCCTTTTTGTTGTCATTTGGTACCTTAAGCACAGAGAGAATATTGCGTTCGAACAATCCCAACAGGCAAAACCCGCCAGATGTGGATTTTAGGGAACGAGGCTGGTACCGCCTGGCCAGAGACAAAGGTAAAACGGTGTTTACCAGCCCTTATACCGACGCAGCAACCGGTGAATTGTTGCTCTCAGTGGTTGCGCCTATTAATTCAGGCGGGCAATTTCGCGGCGCGATTGGGGGCGATCTGAGCTTAGATACCATCGCCAAAAGTGTGAATGCGGTGAACTTTGATGGTACAGGCTATGCATTTTTAGTCGACAGTAAGGGGATTATTGTCTCTCACCAAAACGCCAAACTGAATGGTAAACCGCTCAGTAGTTTGTCGCCACAACTGAATAAATCAGCTGAAAAGACACTATTAGAAGTGACGGTTAAAGGGGAAGCCAAGCTACTCTATTTTTACCCGTTATCGCAGCAGTATGGGACTGATTGGTATTTGGCCGTGCTGCTGGATGAGGCGCTGGTTTTCAGTGATTTAAGAGAGCTTTCAATGAGCACATTGATGTTGGCAGTGGTGGCCATATTGCTCGGAGCCTTTTTGAGTCGGGCTTTGGCAATTCAATTATTGAGACCGCTGAAAGATCTCAATGATGCAATCACCAATATTGCGTCTGGGAGTGGTGATCTTACTCAGCGAGTGCGAATAAAACACGAAGATGAATGTGGTAAGGTCGCGCAGGAATTCAATCAATTTCTGGGGTCATTACATAGCCTGGTGACAGATGTGAAGCAACGCGCTGATCTGGTGGTGGCCAGTTGTGACGAAGCGAGTACACTGGCGAATCAGTCTAGTAGTCAGCTCAATGAACAGGTACAACTGATTGAAGGGCTGGCAACGGCAATGCATGAGATGAGCACGACTTCCAGCGAGATTGCTGGTAGTGCCCAAAATGCCGCGACATCAATCACTTCCGTCAATGAAAGGGCGGCAGAAGGGCAACAGGTATTTCAGAAAACCCGTGGTGAGATCAGCGCACTGGCCGATGAGATAAATATCTCGCACGAGATGAGTACACAGCTGGCGGAATACAGTCAGAGTATTGAAAATATTTTGTCTGTTATTAATGGCATTGCTGAGCAAACCAATCTCTTGGCGCTGAATGCCGCCATCGAAGCTGCCCGGGCCGGCGAGCAGGGCCGGGGCTTTGCGGTGGTTGCCGACGAAGTACGATCTTTGGCAACCAAAACGCAAGAATCAACTACTGAAATCAAATCAATGATTGAACAGATCCAGGCATCGTCTATTCAGGTCCAAAGTGCGATGGGCAGCAGTCGTGATAAAACGTTATTGTGTGTGGAGCAGACTGAGCAGGCTACAGGCATGTTGAATGAGATTTCAGAAGCGGTGAAAGACATCATGGACCGCAACATCCAGATAGCAACCGCGATTGAAGAGCAAAGCGTGGTGATTGAGGAAATCAATAAAAATACCTCCAATATCAATGATATTAGCGTCGAAGTGGGGAGCTTTGCCGTTCGCCAGTTTGAGTCAAGCAAAGTGCTGACACAACATGCCCATGAGCAAGAAGGTTTATTATCGAAATTCACGCTTTAGCTACGCTGCGGCAAGTTGTACACTTGCCGCATAGCAAACCGAATTAATGAGCCAGTTTTGGACAATAAGAAAAATATATGGGTGGACGCAGATGCGTGTCCTGTAGTGATCCGTGAAATCTTGTTTCGTGCCGCAGTCAGAACCCAGATCTCGGTGACATTCGTCGCCAATCAATATATTAAAACGCCGCCTTCACCTCATATCCACAAGCTGCAGGTGAGTAGTGGCTTTGATGTGGCTGACAATGAAATTGTGCGCCGCATGTGCGCCGGCGATCTGGTGATCACCAGTGACATACCATTGGCAGCCGAAGCCATTGAAAAAGGCGGGTTAGCACTGAGCACACGTGGAGAAGAGTTCACAAGAGAAAACATTCGATCGCGGCTTAATATTCGCGATTTTATGGACACCATGCGCAGCAGCGGCATGGTCAGTGGGGGTCCCCCGCCATTAGGACAAGCTGAAAAACAACAGTTCGCCAACAGCTTAGACCGCTGGCTACAGCAAAATAAAGGCTAATCTAAGGCACCGCGCTAGGTGCCTCTCTTTGTTTAAAAGTGACATCTCTTTGGATTATAAATAAGCTGATACCCGGCAACCTTGATTGCGCGTTGAAAATACCATCGGTTAAAAGCCGCTAAGTAACCGGCGTTTAATATCGTATTGCAAAAGCCCGTGGGAATACGCAGATGACAGTGACGCTGCTTAACGACTGCGTTTTGTCTGTAATGCTGAATTGGAGAAACCATGATAAGAATAATGACACAAAACGACTTTCAACATTTCTGGCCAACGTTTAAAGAAATCATTGAGCAGCAAGAGACTTATGCATTTGACCCAGGTATGTCACAACAGCAAGCTTATGCGCTGTGGTGCGAAAATGTAGACAAGGCTTATGTCATGGTCGAAGAGGATGAGATCCTGGGAAGTTATTACCTCAAGGCCAATGCCATGGGCCCCAGCAACCATATTTGCAATTGTGGCTATATGGTTGCCCCCCAGGCAAGAGGCAAAGGCGTTGCTCGTACATTGTGTGAACACTCTCAAAGTGAAGCAATCAAGCTGGGTTATCGTGCGATGCAGTTTAATTCTGTGGTTGCCAGTAATCAGGTGGCGGTACAGTTGTGGCAAAGGCTGGGATATCAGATTATTGGCACGATTCCAAAGGCTTACCGTCATCCCAGTTTGGGTTTTGTTGATAGTCATATTATGTATAAATGGCTCCAGTAATATTAATAATGTTATTTCATATCAATATGATAGGGTGAGCTGAGGCATTGACATCTACGCCTTGCCAGCATATATTGCTGGCAACCTAATCGACAGTCAGAGGGTCAGTTGCGCTTAATACAGGGTCTGCTCACATTAATAATGGTATTACTGATTGGTTTACAATCGGTGACTGCTGTGATCGATCCCGGCAACTTTCATCAGCCCACCAAAGCACATTTGCAAACCAATCATGTCCATGAAGAACGATATCCGGCCTCACAAAGCGCGATCTTTGACGAGCAGGGTCACGTGATTTCTGACTGTCATCATTGTGGCCATTGCAGCGGTAGCCATACAATCTGGATGTCAGTTCGCTTGTCTCCGATTTCTGGAATGATAAAGCCGGATATCCCTTTTTCACCTGCAGATACTCGGGTTCGCCGGCGTATTGAATCTCAGTTTAAACCTCCCATCGCTTAACTCTGTTTCCTCCAAACTTTTTTAGTTCTTGTTATTTTTCCGTTTGACGGATCGCTTCTGCATGCCTGTTTTAATGCAATTCAGGACAGTGCGATTGGTCATGTCGATTTTTGCCTGAAACAGACAGGCAGTGGAGTGTGGTACGTCACACACCACAAATGAAGAGGTTTACACCATCATGAACAAGCGTATTTTGAGTTACGCAGCAGGGCTTTTACTGATCTCACTGAAAGCCAGTGCCATCTCGAGCACAGAACCAGGTCATAATCACGATCCTGATGCTTCTTTCCAGGCTGAATCATCTCATCAGCAAAGCGTGTTGCTCAGCCAAGCCCAGCAGTCACAAGTCAATCTCCAGCTGGTGACACTACAGGCTCAATATGAGCAAACACCGGTCTATGCACCGGGCGAGCTTAAAGCAAACCGTTACACCAGTTATATGGTCACGCCGCGGGTTGATTCCGTGGTAGAGCGCCGTCATGCGAGTTTAGGTCAGATTGTCAGGCCCGGGGATAAATTGGTCACATTATTTAGTCAGGATATGGCCCAGGCGCAGGCGGACTATATGATTGCTGCCAGTGAGTGGAAGCGGGTTGCACGATTGACCGATGCGAGCTTGAGCGAAAATCAGCAACTGGTAGCCAGAGCAGAGTATAAAGCGGCGCTGGGTACGTTACTGGCGATGGGCATGAGTCCTTCTGCCGTGAACCGCTTAGAGACGGGGCAAACTCAGTCTTTGGGTACTTATACTCTGTCTGCCCAACGTGAAGGGATTGTGCTGGAGGACGGCTTTGTACAGGGACAGCGCTTTGGTTCAGGTGAAGCCATTATGAAACTCGGTGACGAATCAACATTGTGGGTTGAAGTCAGATTAGCCGCAACGCAGCAACGTTTGATTAATACCGATACACCCGTTGAGATTGAGCACAATCAGCGCAGATACCCGGCAAAGGTGATCCAGCAGGGGCATACATTGGACCCATTAACGCGCACGCGGGTGGTTCGGCTCGAGGTTGATAATCGGGACGACACATTACATGCCGGTATGTTTGTCAGTGCGTACTTTTTATTCTCGACGACTCAACCCGTTATTACCGTGCCTGAATCTGCGCTGGTGCGCGATGCGAATGGCGGGTGGCAAGTGTTTGTGGCACATGATCAGGGTGAGTACGTTGTCACGCCCGTAAAACGGGTTGCACCGACAAAAGACGGGGTGATTATTGAACCTGTGCCGCTACAGGAGGGGGCAAAGGTGATTCAATCTGGCACCCAGGTAGTGGCTCAGGGAGCATTCTTTATTGCGTCTGAAATGGCAAAAAGTGGCTTTGATCCACACAACCACTGAGGGCGAATCGGATGTTAGAGAAAATCATAAAAGGTGCAATCGCGCACCGTGCGTTGGTGCTGTTTGTAACACTGCTAGTCCTGATCGCGGCAATTTGGCAAGTACCGCGTTTGAATCTTGACGCTTTTCCGGACGTGACCAATATCCAGGTGACGGTGAATACTGAAGCACCCGGGCTTGCGGCACAAGAAGTAGAGCAGCTCATTACGTATCCCATTGAAGCACTCATGTATGCGCTGCCGGATGTTGAGCAAGTGCGTTCTATCTCCAAAACCGGCTTGTCCGGGGTGACGGTTGTCTTTAAAGAAGGGACTGATATCTATTTTGCAAGGCAATTGGTGTTTGAGCGTCTACAAACAGCCCGTTCACTGATCCCGGATTCAGTCGGGATGCCGGATATGGGCCCGAATACCTCTGGGCTGGGACAAGTCTACCAATATTTGCTGGTGGCTGATCCCGATTCGGGAGTGGATGAAATGACGCTACGCAGTATCAATGACTGGCTGGTCAAACTCCTGTTGATGCCGATAGAGGGGGTGACTGAAGTGCTGTCATTTGGTGGTCAGGTTAAACAATATCAGGTGGACTTGGACCCCACGCGTTTGTTGGCATACAAATTAACCCAGTCGCAGGTACAGCGTGCCTTATCGGACAATAACCGTAATGCAGGCGGCTGGTATCTTGACCGTGCTCAGGAGCAGCTCGTGATCCGAGGTGTGGGCTGGTTTAGTAGTGGCGCACCGGGCTTAGAGCAAATTCGTCAGGTACCCATTAAGACAATTGATGGCACTGTAGTGAGAGTGGCTGACGTCGCTCAGGTCAAACTTGGCGGTGAGATACGTCAGGGAGCGGTAACCCTGACCTTACGAGATGCTTCTGGGCAGGCAACCTCTCGGGGGGAGGTTGTCAGTGGTATTGTACTGAAACGGATGGGTGCAAACACGAAAGCGACGATCGACGGGATAAAAAGCAAAGTGGCACAGATCAATCGGGCGTTGCCACCGGGGGTCGAATTTGTGCCTATCTATGATCAGAGTATGCTGATTGATAAGGCCATCACCACGGTGGCAGAAGCCTTGCTGCTAGCGTTTGTATTTATTGCTGTGGTGCTCTTACTGTTCCTGCTTAACCTGAGGGCCGCTGTACTGGTGATACTCTCTGTGCCCGTTGCCATTATTCTAGCTCTGGGTTTAATGTCTGTGATGGAGATGCCTGCAAATCTAATGTCTCTGGGCGGGCTGGCTGTGGCCATTGGTATGCTAGTCGATGGCTCAGTAGTGATGGTTGAGCGGATCTTACAACAACAGGCAGCCCGGGGGGCTACGCACACCAGCACAGAGTCATTTTCTGCACAGGTTCGTCTGGCTGCGAAAGATGTCGCACGACCAATCTTCTTTGCATCTGTCATTATCTTATTGGTTTTTTTACCGCTGTTTTCTTTTGAAGGGGTTGAGGCCAAACTGTTCACGCCCATGGCCATTAGTATTATGCTGGCTGTGGTTTGTGCCGTTGTGATTGCGTTGTTGGTAATACCAGCTTTGGCTTGTTATCTGTTAAATAGCCATAAGCCATTACAGCGTCACGCTGTGTTAGAAAAAGCAGAAGGGGTTTACCGGCAATCTTTGGAACTTGCGCAGCGAAACAGCAAAGCGCTACTAGTGGGAGTTTCTGCTCTGTTTGCTATGGCTGTGTATACATTGACGCAAATTGGCAGTGAATTTGTCCCTGAACTTGAAGAAGGGACGCTCAACTTGCGCGTAACACTGGCACCGTCTGCCAGTCTTGAAACCAGTTTATCCATTGCACCTAAGCTGGAAGAAATAATACTAGGGTTTGACGAGGTGACTTATGCACTAAGCCGCATCGGTCGTCCGGAGATTGGCGGTGATCCTGAACCTGTGAATAACATTGAGATCTATATTGGGCTCCGGCCGGTTGAACAGTGGAAAAACGCCCGCAATCGGGTTGAATTACAAGCTAAGATTGCGTCGGCCCTATCTGTCCACCCCGGCTTATTACTGAATTTCTCTCAGCCGATTGCAACTCGGGTGGATGAATTGTTGTCAGGCGTAAAGGCCCAGCTGGCAATTAAGTTACTTGGACCTGAGTTGCCGATATTGCTGCAAAAGGGGGAAGAGCTTGAACGTTTGGTGAAAGCACTACCCGGCACCACGGATGTCGCTTTAGAGCAGCAAAGTGGTGAGGCTCAGCTGGTGATAACGCCCGATCGGGACGCTTTGTCTCGCGTCGGGCTATCTGTAAACGATGTTATGGACCTTGTCAGTGGAGGACTTGGAGGTAATGTAGCCGGACAAATAGTCAGGGGTAATGAAAGATACGATATCTACGTCAGGCTGGCGGAGTCGTTCAGACGCGATCCGGCGGCAATTGAGGCGTTAATGCTCATGTCTCCAGGCGGTGCCTGGGTTAGCTTAAATGAGGTGGCGAAAGTTGAGTTTGCTTCTGGTCCGGTACAGATCCGTCGTGATGATGTACAGCGCCGGATCGTAGTACAGTCCAATGTAACTGGCAAAGACATGGGCAGCGTAGTCGCCGATATAAAAGCCAAAATTGACGGCTCACTGTCGCTACCACCAGGTTATAGTATCGAATTTGGCGGGCAGTTTGAAAGTCAGCAACGTGCACAACAGCGATTGGCAATTGTGATCCCAGGCGCGCTGATACTGATGGCGGTATTGTTAGTGCTGACCTTTAGATCGGTTTCGCAGGCGGCGCTTGTCCTGAGCTGTATTCCTTTGGGGGTTATTGGTGGCGTCTTTTCGCTCTATCTGTCCGGTCAGTACCTGTCTGTGCCTGCGTCAGTCGGCTTTATCACCTTGTTTGGTGTTGCTGTACTGAACGCTGTGGTATTGGTAGAGAGCATTAATCAGCGGATTGCTGCGGGAGTAGAGATAACCACGGCAATCCAAGAGGGAGCGACTTCGCGATTGCGTCCGGTATTAATGACTGCGCTTACCTCCGCATTGGGTCTGATCCCAATTCTGTTGTCGACTGGTGTGGGATCGGAGATCCAAAAGCCGCTGGCCAGCGTGGTGATAGGCGGGCTATTTACCTCAACCTTGCTGACTTTGTTTGTGTTGCCCATTTTATTTGAGCGATTCTGTGCACAACACCTTACAAGGCGTCAGGCTTAGTAACGAAAATATCAGAAAAGCCGGGGGTTAACCCGGCTTTCTTAGGCATCATTCAGATTTTGCTGCTTTTTTATTGAGCAGATAAACAGCGCACAGTGCACAGGCACCACCGACAGCCACGCCCAGACTCAGTCGCTCAGCGAAGTACCAGGCTGAAAGCCCCATTGCCGTCACAGGGACCACAAAGACAAAAGAGCTGGAACGATTAGGCCCCAGTTTTTGGGTTGCCAGGAAGAACACACTGGTGGCAATACTGACTACGACAATCGATAAAAAGAGTAAATGGTGCCAATAATATGCAGGGTATTGTGATGCACTGCTAAACGGATCATGCTGGTAGGCAAATAAATAGCTTAGTAAAGAGGCCCAGACATACATCAGTGTGCTGAAAGTGATGAAATCAGCGTAACGGGTTCCGCGTTGACTGATTAAAGTAAGAAACGCCCAGGTAAGTGAAGCGAGTATAAAGTAGGCGTTACCTGAAGCCAGTATCTGATCCAGGTTAAAATGCCATACTTCTATCATTAACAGTCCGCCACCTAAACCGAGTGCGAGTCCAATCCCCTGACGTCTGTTGATCGCCTGACCCAATAAAACGGCACTCAGAATAAAGGTAAATACAGGGTTAGAAGTGGTGACCAGCATTCCGCCTTTACCGGGAAGGCCATCCGCCAGGCCCATGAAAAACAACTGGTTGTAAGCTGCGAGTAAAATGCCTGCGGGCAATGACCAGAGCAGGGCATGTACGTTGTAATTCAACTTGAGTAGCTTAAATTTGTGCAGTATCCACATGATTGGCAACATGCTGATGGCTGCAAGGAACAGTCGATAAAACACGGTAACCTGAGCTGGGGCGATATCAGCGATGATTTTTCCTGAGATCCAACTCATTCCCCAAAAAAGCATGGCTGACACGAGCGCCAGGACGATTGGTGCATCATTGGGCTGATCGTTGCAAGTTGTCGTCGACATGGTCTTCCTTTTGTTTAAGGTCATACGGCAGGAGGCGATAGCGTAGCAAATTTATCTAATGGTCAGTATATATATTGCGAACATTCCTCTATATTTTTGAACTGCAAGGTTTTATTTATAACACTTTGTAGATTCAGAAAACCTTAAGTTGAGCATTTAACCTCAAAAGATAGGATGTGCAATGAGGTCGTTATATCGAACGACAACATTATTATCATTGAAAGGAGCCAACTATGGTGACACTTATCCGGTTGATTTTAATCTGGTGTGTTTTATTGCCAGTCCAAAGCTATGCAAACTTGAATTTGGATCGGCATGCAATAGAGCAAATAGCTAAAAGTTATTTGCTTGCGCAAATCGAAGTGAAACCCAAATTGATGGCACAAATAGCCGATGATGAGTTGGTAAAAAGGACCTACTGGCAGGGCAAAACGGATGGAGAATTTGTCATGTCCATGGATAAAGCTGGCTTGGTTAAGCTTGCAGCAGAATATAATGTGTCAGGTGGGCGTTTCGCAAAGCAGCCAAAGATGGAAGTGAATGTGCTGGATATTGATGAACGAATAGCCTCAGTAAAGCTGACCACAGATGAATGGGTTGATTATATGCATTTATATAAAAATGCGTCGGGAGAGTGGCAGATCCTGAATGTATTGTGGCAGTTCCACCAAGTTGCACGGCATCGTAGTGGTGGGTAACGTGCAAGAAGTCAAACTGTAATGGCCCGTAATTGCTTTTATCTGACAGAAATCTATAGTTTGCACATAGATTATTCAGTCAGGGAATGCCGCCGTGATTACCAATGTTGCAGTTACATACGAAAACAAAACATCAAAGCCAATTTTTGCCTTTTTATGTCAAAAAGGAGAGATCAAAGCGCTTACTTTAACGCAGATCTTTCCTGGCTCTACCTACAAGTTGTCTGTCGAATTTGAGGATCTAAATGATCTGGAAGTGGGCTTCGGTGACTCTTGGTCTAACCCAAAACTGGTCATGCCATTGACCGCTGTTACCGGGTACAGTGAATTTCAGGTTTGCCTCGATGACAATAATATGATGGAAATTGAGCAATCGGGTGTTTCAGTAAAAAAGCACAAGCGCTACTTTTATGATGCGGTTTGCGTATAGCTTTAAACAGAGAGTTTGTTTTGTCGTTATGGAGCACTTTTTAGTGTAACTCCGTCGGCATTTCTCTGGTGATTAATCGCTTTACAGATTCAACCGGGTTAATAAAGGGTGTTATTAATACAGGAGTTTGCTTATTTCGATTCTGATTTGTATTAATTTTAACCGGGCTGGCTTTATTTTGTTCGGTTGAGTGGTTTTTTTCACTTTTCCTCCAAAAAAGGGTTGTGCTGGGTTTCGTTTTCCCTATAATGCGCATCCACCGACACGGGGCACAACGCTGAAAAGCAACGAGCCAACGAGTTGGGAGTCAAATAAAACTAGGTTGTTTTGAAAAGTAAATCAAACTAGCCCTCCTTTTGCTGCTCAATATAAATCGTCTGGTTGGGAGCTGGCAATTGGCGCATCCGGAACGGTTCAGGCAATTCAGGAAATTTTTGCGGCGCTGGGTCTGGATGAGATGCTGACGCTGGATAAGCTCCAGGCAATTCGTGCGCAAGCTATTCAATTTGAAAGTATAGAGCAACTTGAGTTGCCCGGATTGAGTGAAGAACGTCGTTTGGTCTTTGTTTCTGGTCTGGCAATCTTGATAGCTTTGTTTGAAGCGTTACAGATCGAGCGAATGGGTCTTGCAGGGGGAGCACTGCGCGAAGGCATTCTATATTGCATGATTGATCAGCTGAATCAGGCTGATATTCGTAAACGTACACTCGACGGCTTTATGTCCCGATATCATGTTGATGCGGGGCAGGCGACACGTGTATTTGATATCTGCAAAATTTTTCTACAGCAATTGAAAACACCAATGCAGTTTGATTTTCAAAGTGCATGTAGTTTATTGAATGCCGCTGCATCCATGCATGAGATTGGTCTGGTCATTGATTATAAGTCTTATCATCTGCACAGCGCTTACATTTTAAAACACACAGGCATGCCTGGATATTCCCGAGTACAAAAGCAGATGGTGGTAACTTTAGTAGGTAATCACCGACTCGATGTAGAAGAAGATACCTTTCTTCAGTTTGGTCATCATCAGGGATTCATTGAGTTACTTGTCAGGATCTTCCGGATTGCTGTCATTTTATCTATGCGCCGCCAGGATGATGTTTTGCCAGATCTATACATCACAGCGACTGAACCTGAAACGCTTACCCTGACTTTGCCTGATGAGTGGTTGCACGAGCACCCATTGATGCGCAGCGAATTAGAGTTAGAAGCTGGGTATCAGGAAAAAGCCGGTTGGATATTGAAAATTGAGCGCGATTAAGCGCTCTTTTTGTACAATAAAGGCCTAAAAAAGTGCGTTTTGTTTGAATCTTGTTCGAACGCGCTGTTTTTCTCACTTTTCTTCAAAAAAGGGGTTGCGCTGGGTTTCGATTTCCCTATAATGCGCATCCACCGACACGGGGCACAACGCTGAAAAGCAACGAGCCAGCGAGTTGGGAGTCAAATAAAACTTGGTTCTGAAATTTTTCAAAATTAAGTGTTGACATAAAATGGGAAGTGATTAGAATGCACAACCCTCAGCGCTAACAGCGCAGCGATAACAAGTTATCGCACCGGGTAACCGGATTATGTTCTTTAAAAATATGAAGCAATCATCTGTGTGGGCACTCGTACAGATTGAGTTCTAACAGCGAAATTCAGTTTACTGAATGACGCACAAAAATTTAGAGTCTCAACTGAACTGAGTGACTATAACAGTCAATTCGTTTTGATTTTACTTTTTTAAAAGTAGAAA